>JAHHQS010000305.1 GCA_020026285.1 Parabacteroides sp.
TTATTTACTGCCAGAGCCGCTTAGGCTGGGCTAATTTTTAACGAACTATTGATAATAATATAAATGGAATAAACTTTTGTTAGTCAAGATAATCCAGACGAGTGGTGGCAGTTTGCTATGGGTGATATCAAAGGCTTTACAAGGACACGAGTATGACTTAGGGTACTTAGAACCATTCTTGGAAATCCTCGCTACTGATAGTAGCGATTGTACATATTCGCTCGTGAAGATTCTTTCTGACAAAGATATGACTGTTAGGGAGTAAGAAATAAGCTTAATCTGAGCCAAATCCATGCTGTCTATTATCTTAATTACCTTGAAATTTATAGATTATGGAATTATTTCTTACTTTTACTTCCGATTTGAACTAAAAGTTATATGGCTAAACTAAAAACATATTATAAATACTTTCTTTTAAGGATTGTTCTTCTATATATCTTTCTGATACTCGGACTGAATGTGTATGCTTTCACACCGTATACATCTTATCCTTATACAACTAAACCTTTTCAGTTTACACGTTTCAATTTTAACGATACAACTAAACGTAATGATATTCAAAAGGCTGACCTAAGCATCCATAGGAAGAAATCATTTGTAAGGGCGGCTGGTGAGACTTTCGGTATGAACATGAGTTTATGGGCCTTTGATAGGTATGTGTTGAAAGGTCACTACGCTTATATTTCATGGGAAACAATCAAAGAAAACTTTAAGCATGGGTTTGATTGGGATAACGACCATCTGAATACCAACATGTTTGCTCATCCTTATAATGGCTCTTTATTCTTCAATGCAGGACGTTCCAACGGATATAATTTCTGGCAGTCGGAACTGTTTGCAATCGGTGGAAGTGCCATGTGGGAGTTATTCATGGAATGTGAATATCCTTCCACGAACGATATCATTGCCACACCGATAGGAGGTGCTGCTTTGGGTGAAGTGTTCTACCGAACTTCAGACCGAATCCTTGATGACCGGACTACTGGTGGTGAACGATTCGGAAGAGAGCTTGCGTCATTCTTAATTTCTCCGATGAAAGGAGTAACTCGACTGATTACGGGACAGGCTTGGAAGAAGAGTCATAGTTCTGGTAGAGAATATGACTATCTTCCTTTTAATATAGATTTTTCACTTGGTGCACGTATGTTAACTTACCACGACGACGATTCAAAGGTGAAAGTTGGAACAAGTGCTCGTTTGAACATTGAATATGGAGATCCTTTCGATGCCGATTCTAAGACTCCATACGATTACTTTACCTGTTTGGCTGAATTCAATATTATGAAGACGCAGCCGCTTCTGAGTAGGGTGGAAATCATAGGACGTCTTTTATCGAAGGAATTAATTGATTCAAAGCATTGCGATCTTTCGGTAGGTTTATTCCAGCATTTCGATTTCTTTGATTCGGATACAATCAGTGATCGGACTCCTAGCAAGATAGAGCCATGTGTGGTCCCTTATAAGTTGGGTACTCCTGCTTCCGTGGGTGTGGGTTCTATCTTTCGTTACCAGAGAAATCAATCCACATTGGCTGCCTATGCTCATGTCAATGGTGTTCTTTTAGGAGGTATTCTAAGTGACTATTACCGGTATTATCACCGCAATTACAACTGGGCTACGGGCTTTTCAGTCAAATACGGACTGAAAGGAAAATTTCTTAATGAATCACTGACTTTTTCCTTAAAAAACCATTTTTACCGGTTATATACCCAAGAAGCACATGGTTCTGATGTTGATTGGACCGATACTCCCGAAGGGAAGCCTGTGAATGTAAAAGGTGATGACTCAATAGGTACATTTTATCACTTTGAGGGACAGATTGACTACAGATTATGGAAACGGTTATTTATCACATCACGATTTGATTTTTACAAGAGAAGTTCACAATATAGAGGCGGAATCAAGTTTGAAAATTGGGGAGCTTCCGATTGGTTCATAGATAGTAAGCAGATGAGTTTGCAGCTTATGCTGACATATAAGTTCTAAGGACTTCCATAACTATAATCGACCAAAAGAAAGAATCTCATAATTACAGAACAGAAGAAATACACTTTTGTGTCAAGCCATATTAAAATAACCTCAATACATTAGCAGATAAAACGAATCTCACACCCACATCCTGGAACGGCACTGTGGAAATAAATGATCTGAAGGCTGTCTTGGATTTAAGCATCCGTTTTGACGTTGACGACAAATGTTTTTTGAGATCACCAGACTATCATTCTTCAAAGAGTGGAATAAGACAACTGAGCCAAACACATCAAGCCCTCCTATGGTATTAAATCATAAGAGGGCTTATTATTCATATTAACATCATGTGGGTGATACCTTCTTTCTTTAAGGGACATACAGTTAACCCTAGTTAACACACTGTTAGCTGTGCGTTAAACAAGTTTCTGAATAAAACATCCGTCCTTTGTAACAAGAACATTAAACACGATGATTATGAAAAAGATTATTTCTTTATTACTATGCTTTTTTGCACTGACTCTACAAGCACAGGAACAAGCTTTGTTCCGAGTAACCTATGACTGTGATGCGTTGTACAGAGAAACCCCTAAAACTTACCGTTGGTTCCTAGATGTTGGTAAGAGACAGTCCATATTTTACTGCCCTAATTATCGTAGTTGGAGTAAAGAATCTGCAAAACTAAAGAAAGAAACAGATATAGCTCTTGCTTTAGCGAAAATACAGCAGGTAAATAAT
>JAHHQS010000306.1 GCA_020026285.1 Parabacteroides sp.
ATTGTCTTTTATTTCTTTATTTTGATAGTAACAGACTGATTCGCTTTGATATGAACATTTTGAATCTTATTAATGTCTGTTATGGCATAATTGGATCTTTTAGCTTCTTTGGATGTCTCGATATAAACAGGAGCATCGGCATCATATTTTGTCAGGTTGGTAATTTTTAATTCCATCTCATTGTCATTATGGTTAATAGTCTGAACTTTGAGATGGTCGAATACTTCAACCAGACCTTTATCTTTTTGAACATAAATACTAGGTAATTGTGTAAAGGATAACATAGCTCCAACTTCAACCCAGGCACAAGAAGCAAATATATTTCCTCCAATAGCGCCTTTTCCTTCCCAATCAGATAAATTGACTCTTTCACAGCCACCTCCAGGCTCCATGTTTCCGATAACACGATCATTATGACTGATGTATTGTGGTAATCCGTGTGCAATATCTTTTAATAGTTCAATAGCATATTTATCATTAGTAGCTCTGAAGTATTTCAATAAGGATTCACCCGACCAAGTACAAATACAAGGAGCTCCGTGTTTATTGGCAATACTAGCCCAAACTGCTCCCGTTGAATGTGTACCAATCTGTTTCATAATTGATTTTTCAGGGAATTCATAATCGTAAGAAACAACCCAGCTCGCACAAATTGGTAAAAGTTCTTTAGCATATTTCAACCACTTCCGATTATTTGTTATTTCGTACAGGACAGAAAATGATTCAAACAGACCAAATGCTGATTCACTGTCAGGAGAGGAAAGGATTTCTCCAGGACCGCCACAGGTATATCCGTTCTTTACATAATCTATATAGAATTTATCAGCTAATCCTTCGGCTGCAACAAGATATTTTTTGTCATTATAGGTTCGAGAAGCTAAAGCTAGTCCGGCAGGAACGATACCTCCAGAAGTAGATCTTCCAACACAGATTTCGCCGGTTTCAATATTTACGAATTGTCCTACCTGTTTGTATTTGTTCCATAAATTAAGAAATGCATCAGCCTGTTTCTTTAAGCTTTGATACCATGCAGAGGGAACTTCTTTGTTCCTTCTTTTCAATTCGATGAATTGTCGTTGAGCCATATATAGAAAGTCTCCTTGAGAACGGACGAAAGTTTCATTATTTTCAAGAGGTTTCCCATATCCGAAACTTTTGAATTCTTTCCCGTTACCGTAAATATAGAAGAATCCGGTTGGAGCTTGGGTGCGTTCGAAGATTGAATTCAGATTTTTCATGGAACATTGAACATCATAATCGTCACCTTTAAGGATCAGAGGTAAAGTTGCCTGTCCTCCGCCAACCCAACCTAATTGCCATATCTGATTCCATCCCTCATTTGATCCAGGTTTTGTAAGTGAATACATTTGAATGCTTTCGTCCCAGCGATTGTTTTTGAATAACTCATTCATCGTTCTCCATCCTTCGCTGAAAGGCATAACTGCATAATCATATGAAATTGGATTCAGATCTTTTCTCTTTTCCAAAAATAATGTATACATGTCCTGTAAAGAACTTTTACTTTGTTTATAGGTCCTGAATCTGATTTCAACAACATCTCCTTTTTGCAAATTTGCACCATTGTCCTCAGAAGGGACAAGTCCTGTTATGGTAGCTCTTGTCTCTCTGACAGCAGGCGACATGATGGAGAAGATAGCTTCTTCTTTAATTTTATCTTCTTCGATAAAGTATCCGAAATTTCCCCATTGATTCTTTTGGAGAGTCTGTACCATCCAAGATTTATTCTTGTTGGTAGAATGAAAAGCCATCAGTGGTGTTGCTGCATTGCCTGTAGTTAACTCTATCTTTCCATAGTCTTTATGCTTTTCCAGGCTGGGGACTTCAGGTGTTGTTGTCGGCATATTCAGTTCCCATTCATCAGGTTCATACCAGTAAGGAGGGTAATTCATTTTTTTCTTTTCAAACCGATTCCCTGCATAGACAATCGAAGGAACGAAAACAAAATTATCTTCAGACCATTCGTTGAATGTAAAACTGACTCCTAATGACACCTGGTCGGCCTTTGCACTTTGTAGAGTAAACTTTATGATATAGTCTGTTGTCTCATTCTGAGTATCAACTTCTTTCTTTAAAATATCAACATTCCATTTCTGATTTCTATTATCAACAAAACTTCCCTCCTTGAAAGGAAGTTTTGTTGATGTAGCTATCTTGTTTCCATTATAATAGTTGATAATATTTTGTAGCTTTTGTGCATTAGTTTGTGTACTTAAGAACAGACTAAAAAATCCCAGTAATAATTCTTTTTTAGTATCTTTAAAATTGTGCATGGCTATTTGTTTTATAGATTAATCGTAGGTTGATTGTGAATTAAAAATTATTTGTCATTTTAAAATGTAGTCTGCCCCCGTTTAATAATTCGTCATATGTAATATATGAACGGTCTATTTTTTTACCATTCAGTAATACTTCATCGACATAAATGTTTGATTCAGAAAGATTTTCTGCTGTAATAACAAATGTTTTTCCTGATGGTAGGTGGATGGTTGATTTATCAAATAAAGGAGCGCCAAGTTCGTATTCTCCAGAAACAGGATTCATAGGATAAAGTCCTAATGAGCTGAATACATACCAGGCACTCATCTGTCCTGTATCTTCATTTCCACAAATACCCTTAGGAGTCCCCAGTTCCAATAAATTTATTCACATATTGATTGTTTGATTCCTTCTCATTCATTG
>JAHHQS010000307.1 GCA_020026285.1 Parabacteroides sp.
CCTTTTTGAAAATTATGATATTCCAGAAACAAGTCATTATCGACCACCACGCCATCTAAAAACTTTTCCATAATTTCTTATTCTATTTCTAACAAATCTTCTAACGTAGCATCAAAGAAACCATCAGGAAAGGATGTCTCGAATTTTCCATATTCTGTAAAACGAATTGTTTCAAAAGGAGTCGTAATGCCTCCCTTGTAATAAATAACAACGTTGTCGTGGTCAAATCGACCCTTGTAAATCTGATACTGAAGTTTATTGATTAGATGTTCGCAATGAGTTTCGAGCAGCACCTGTATACCTGCATTAGCAATATAGGTGAAAAATTCTCCCAAGCGTGCCTGTGCGGCCGGATGCAAATGAAGTTCTGGATTTTCAATCATTAACAAATCCCCTTCTTTGGCACGAAGACACATAATCAACGTTTTAACCAAATAACTGACGCCGACACCCAGCTGTTGCGGAGACAGGTTTGACAATTCATCACTTTTATAGACAACTTTCACTTTCGTCGGGCTGACTTTTTCAGTCTGCATCTCAAACTTGATTCCCAGAATATAAGAAAGCCAATAGTTTATATGCGATGACAACGTGTCTGATTCACTGACTTTACGAAGGGCCTCACTAACAGGGTTAGACTTTTCTTGTTCGAATGTTCCAAAAAGGTATTCACCTGCAATACCCACTTTATATTTAGGTGAAATTGTTTCTATTTCACTAAATCCTAATCTATTTGCACATAAATAGAACACATTCTTTTCCAAGTCCATGTCTGTTGGATTCTCACATATCAGCTTGTCTTCGCTCATTATGCAAGAAATATGCTCTTCACCATTGATTAGCTGGATACTCAACTCCTTTGCGTTTACATTTCTGTCGCGCAACGTCGTAAATGTAAAATCCATACCATCCATCAGCAAGGATGCCATTGGAGACGAGTAATACAAAGCTGTCAGGATAGCCTGAAAGCAAGTCGATTTACCCGTCGAGTTTAATCCCGTCAAGACAGTCAGCGGACGGAGTTCAATATCCTGTCGCTCAAGTGATTTAAAATTAGTTATGGATAGTTGTGTTAGCATGAGTTATTTCTTTAATTAGTTCTTTAGCCAATTCATATCTTTCCAACAAGTTAATCGCTGAGTCCACATTACCCGTAAACATCTGTTGATGGTCGAACGCCTTTTTGAAACACTTCACTTTTATTCTCGTATAATCAACATTCTCCATCAGACGACTGTCTGAGAAAACATACATCAGCACTTCGAACAAAGGCATATTAATAGGACGTCGATTCTTTGTTTCAGAAGCAAAACGGAACGCATCACTACCCAAGACCTTAAAACAGTTATCCATAGATTTACAGAATGTGTACTTACAATCATCCAGCAATTCTTGCGAAGCCCTCTTGTTTAAGAAAATCATTGTCTTAGCCAGAAAATCATCCATATCGCTTTTGTATTCGATACGTTGTCCGTTTTCTTCCAGCACTTTGTCTTGCTTTTCCATCAGTAGATAAAAAGCTATGGCACGCAATATAATGTACTGGTCTTTCATACGCTTATTACTAACACCTTCTCCCGTAGCTTTTAAAAAGGCAGGAGAAGTTGCAAGTTCTTTTAGCATAACCGTAGAACGCCCCTTATACAAAGCATTACGCATTTCCTGATTGTTCAACCTTGTTCCGCCACGATTGACACGGTC
This sequence comes from Parabacteroides sp., assembly GCA_020026285.1. The sequence goes on from JAHHQS010000307.1 coordinate 1,702, forward strand.
AAAAATATCATATTTTACTCGTTCTGGTGTAGGAGGCTGTATAATGTAGAAAAACAACTGGTAGTCTTCAAAGATTCCCTGCATCTTAACATCCAATTCGGAAAACTTTTTTCCGTTACATTGTGGAAGTATTTTCAAATCTTTCAGGCTAAACTTATCGTTAAAAAATTTTAGAATAGTAGAAATGCGCTGTCTTCCATCCACTACCTGTTTGGTGCCATCTTTCATCTCGAACAGATAAATTGTCGGAATCGGAATACCCATAAGAATAGATTCTACCAATTCAGAAGTCTGTTTGGGCCCCCATACATCCTTTCGTTGGAAATCTGGATTTATCACAAGTTCCTTTCTTTCTTCCACCAAGCGTTTCAAGTGCATAGTGCTATACTGAGCCTTTTCAACCCGCACTTCCGCATTAGGGTAAACAGATTCCTCTTCCCCTGTAACGCCTGTAGATTCTCCTTCCAACAAATCTTCATCAGGGATATTGTTAACGTTATCTTGCTGCATTTTCTATTTTTTTGTGCACATTTATATACAAAGATAGCTATTTTTAGCTAGAAACTTGTCTGTCAGCAAAAAATCTTTTCAATGGAGCATCATCTTGAACTCAACCCATGTCCTCAAAAAGCCACAACTTAGCGGTTCTACAAAAGTGTATTGCACAACCTCAACTTAAGCCGCTTCGGGGCTGCGCTCGTAGCCAGCGGCGTAGAACGTGTGCATACCTGTACGGGGAATAAGTATAAGGTGGTGAGGGTGTAAAAAAATGTAAGAAAGCAGATGTATGCTTGATGCAATAGGCCAGTAATTTTCAGCCGCTTACGACAATAAAATCGTAAACGGCTTTTTCTTTTTGCTCTCAATTTTATACCTTTGTGTATACAGCAACAACGTAAAGCTATTAATTTTAATGCTGATAACTGTTGTGATTTGCTTTCAATTTTATACCTTTGTGTATACAGCAACAAC
>JAHHQS010000308.1 GCA_020026285.1 Parabacteroides sp.
AAAAATGTCTGACATTTCTGAATAAACGTCAGACATTTTCGGAAAAACTATACATTCTTTTTACCTAAACCTGGCTTCGTTTTTCAATAAACTCATAACGCTGTCATCTAAAGATATTTGCAAAACTTCCAACACCCTATTCTCCAGAAAAAAAATAACACATTCATCTTTATACTTTTATTATGTACTAAAACGAAATATAGTCTAAAGAAGTCTAAATAATTGAAGCCAATGAAGTCTCGAAAAAAAAGAAATATTAAAGTATTCTAAATAGCCAATTTTATAAATTATATTTGATAATTTTGAACTTTGTTGTTATCATATATCAAAAATGTCTTATACTAAATATTATCCTTCATCTAATATGTTCCATGGAGCACTATCTCTAACTATGGGAACACGCTTAGACGCATTGTTAATAAATCAAGAAGAAAGTATTTTAACTGAGACATGGAAAGAACTTGAACGAGAAGTTACCCGATTAAACCTGATGTTAAACCGATACGATGAAAAAAGCGAATTATCCCTTTTGAATAGAGAAGCCTATAATCGCCCTATTCAAGTAAACAACGAACTGTGGGATATTTTACAAGATTGTCACAGATATTTCCTTTTAACCAAAGGTTTCTTTGACGTGACCCTCGGTCATTTTTCCAACCTTTCATTTGTTGATGATAATAAAAGCATATCCTTTACTTCAGATTCTTTTTATATTGATTTAGGAGGATATGCAAAAGGATATGCTTTAGCTCAAATGCAAAAGATATTAAAGCACCATAATATTTCGTGTGCTTTAATAAATTTCGGGAACAGTTCGATTCTGACAGCAGGAGCGCAACCTCAAGGACAATATTGGCCTATCGGTTTGGAAAATCCATATACTTTACAAACTATCGATGAAATTCATCTATGTAATCAATCACTTTCCATATCGGGAAATATGCCATCACATCCCAAACATATCCTGAATCCTTTTACAAAGACCTTTGTAGAACAACGAAAGTTGGTTTCTGTGATATCTGAAAATCCAATCGATGCAGAAATCCTTACAACGGCATTCATGATTATTGAAGATGAAACATTAATTGAAGAAATAGCAAACAATTTTAATTTAGATAAAAAACAAATATATTTATTATGAATAATAATAACACTACAGTAGACTTAAGTAGAAGAGACTTTTTCAAAGATTTAGGAAAGATCGGAGGAGGAAGTGCTTTACTGGCTGCTTTTCCATGGCTGCAGGCTTGTTCTGACGCAGAAAAAAGCCAGCTTGTTAAAGAGAAAGTGAAAATCGGATTTATTGGAACCGGTTCACGTGGTCAGTATCATTTGAACAATCTGAAACATATTCCTTATGCTGATATCGTTGCTCTTTGTGACAATTACGAACCGAATTTAAAAAAGGCTGCCGAATTATATCCGAATGCCAGATTATACAGCGATTACAGAAAATTGTTGGAAAATAACGAGATCAAGGCTGTAATGATTGCTACTCCGTTATACGAACATGCCAGAATGACTATAGATGCCCTTCATGCTGGAAAACATGTTTTCTGTGAAAAGTCTATGGCAATGAATCTTCATGACTGTCTGGAAATGTACAAGACTTTCAAGGAATCCGGAAAAGTTCTGTTTATCGGTCAGCAGAGATTGTACGACAAAAAATACATCCGAGCCATGGATCTGATCCATAAAGGTATACTTGGTGATATTTCTGCCATTCGCGCCTACTGGTTCCGTAATAACGACTGGCGTCGTCCGGTTCCTTCTCCTGAACTGGAAAGAAAGATCAACTGGCGTCTGTACAGAGAGTATTCATGTGGCTTGATGACAGAACTTGCCTCTCATCAGCTTCAGGTTGGAAACTGGGCCATGAATATGATTCCGGAAACTGTAATGGGAATGGGTGACATCATTCACTGGAAAGACGGACGAGAAGTTTATGACAGTGTAAACGTGATCTACCGCTATTCTAATGGTGTCAAGATGACTTACGAATCCGTTATTTCAAATAAGTTCAACGGTCTGGAAGAAGAGATCCTGGGAACAAAAGGTTCCATGACTCCTGAAAAAGGAAAATATTTCTTCGAGGATGTAAAACCTGCTGCCGGCGTATTACAGATGATCAATAATATTGAGCACAAGGTGTTTGATAATGTTTCATTTGCCGGTCCAAGCTGGGTCCCTGAAACGGCAAACAAGAATAATGGCATTCCTATTATGGATAACATTACATCTATCTCCGGAGAATCTTCAGTTGGTGCTTCCGGTGACGGATCTATCGAACTGGTTACAGCATTTTGTCAGGCTGCCATTACAGGAAAACCTGTAGAAAGGCTGGTTGAAGAGGCTTATTATTCTTCTGTGCTGGCACTGCTAGGTTTGCAGGCAATGGAAGAAAAGCGTATTATAACATTCCCGGATGAATATAAAATACCTTATTTAAATTTTGCTTGATATGAAAGACATTATTTTAACTGTAAAGCAGCAGAGATGTGAGATCAAGACTTTCCTGGCTTGTTTCATATTGGCCAATATATTGAACGTGGTTTCAATTGTCATTTATGATACGGAATGGAGTGAACTTTATACACAAATATTTTGGATTTT
>JAHHQS010000309.1 GCA_020026285.1 Parabacteroides sp.
GCAAGATAAGAGAGAAACTCAAATACATCAGATGTTGTAATTTGCCGAATAAAGTCAAGATCTACATCGTGGATATTAATCGTGTCCAAGTCTGTATGGATCGGCATATCGCTGCGCATCAGTTTGATAAATCGCAAAAACATGCGTAAGTCCAGATAGTATTCGGTGATTGTTCTTTGTGACTGACCTTTGATGGTTTCGTGGTAGGTCAAAAAATCCCGTAATATCTGCGGACAATCTTGATAACGTTGCATTGAATGACACCTCTAATCTTGGGTAATGAAGGTATTTACCTAAGTGCTTAGTGATATTGTATCACATATATCGTTCGAACGCAACAAAATCTTTATTTTGTTGCGTTCGTTATTCCTTGACTATTTATAATTATCCCTTCTGTTATGCCTCCCTCCTGATATCTCCATCGAGTTTTAACAAAAACTTCTTCCATTATCAAAGTCGAATAATAGCATTTTAACAAAATATACTTTACTTTCATGATGTTTCCTTGTAGAATAGACTTGCAAATGAAACCCACATGGGAGGTTATATTATGAGTGTAAAAAGAATCGGTGTTCTTACCAGCGGCGGCGATGCTCCCGGCATGAATCCTTGTGTTCGTGCGGTTGTCCGAACTGCTATTTTTCATGGCGTTGAGTGCTATGGCATCCGTCGTGGCTGGAACGGTTTGATTACCGGTGATATTATAAAGCTTGATGAAAAAAGCGTCGCACACACCATTAACCGCGGTGGTACGATTCTTTACACTGCTCGCAGTTCTGAGTTTATGACTGAGGAAGGCCAACATAAGGCAGTTTCTACCTGCAAATTCTTGGGCCTTGATAGTATCATTGCCATTGGTGGTGATGGTACATTCCGTGGCGCCCATGCCCTTGCCAAGTATGGCATCAATGTGATTGGTATTCCCGGAACCATTGACAATGATATTAACTGCACAAATTACTGCATTGGCTTTGATACTGCAGCGAATACGGCTATCGAATGCATTGATAAACTGCGTGATACCATGCAGTCTCACGAGCGCTGCTCTGTTGTGGAAGTTATGGGCAGAAATGCCGGCTATCTGGCAATGTATGTTGGTCTTGCTGTTGGTGCTACTGCGGTTCTGGTACCTGAGGAACCTATTGATTTTGAGCGGGATGTAATAGAGAAGATTCGTCAGGCCCGTTTCAATGGATTTACACATTACATGATTGTTGTGGCTGAAGGTGCAGGCTCTGCAGCAGATATTGCTGCCAAGATCAAAGATGCTATCGATTTGGATCCTCGTGTGACTGTCCTTGGTCACATTCAGCGTGGAGGTGTCCCTACAGGCCGGGATCGTGTCAATGCTACAAAGATGGGTTACCTTGCTGTTGAGCTTCTTCTGGCAGGTAAAACCAACCGTATCATCTGCACACACGATGGGAAGTTTACAGATGTGGACATTGAAGAGGGACTCGCTATGAAAAAGAGCATTCAGGATATTGAAGTCGAAGTCCTTGCTGCAATGACCGGTATTTAAATACGTTTCTAAACTAAATATGTTTTGTGGGATGCTCCTTTCGGGGCATCCCACTTCCCTTTTATAACTATAATACTCTCTGATACTATCTGCCCTGCGTGTTTAATATTTTTGAGCCAATTTGTAGGTGTAATGAATATCAATTGGCAGTGAAGCCAGTGTGATTCCTAAAGACCACATAATACAAGCACTCCCTTTTGTAACGCAGCTGATCACAAAAATGAGAACTCCGGTTATCATGAAAGAAATTCCACCAAAGCGTTGGCTTTTCTTCCATGTTATTTCATTTTTCATACTCCAGACAGTCCGGAGACCCAACATGGAATTCATTCGTACTTTTGGCATGATATTACCTATGATAATCATAGAAATTCCGAGAAAACCGAAAATAATTTGATTTATTTCGAACGAGAGAGTGGAGAGATTTTCTACTTTGTTAAAATCTGTATAAAGGAAATAACCTGTCATTATATTGAAGAGGATTAGCGAAACAATCCCGGTAACAATGCATACTTTTTCATTGTTTTTTCCTGATCCTTCCTGTTTTGAAGAATATTTGGCAATGACAAGCATGAATAAGCCAAAGAAAATTGCAATTAACGGGAAAATGAGTGATTCATATTTACTTCCCCACCGGGTTACCTGATTGTTAAAATCATAGTGCGCAGGAATTTGATCTGGTAAATACTGCAATGCGATTAAAGTTGCCAGTAACGGCAAAAACATCAGAATATAAAAAACTCTCTTTTTTGTTTTCATAATTCCCCTCCTCGTAAAGTGTGCATCCACATAATAGCTTCGTCCAGAACGGAAAGATTTAACTCATAATAGATGAAATTCTTAAATCGGGTTTCATAAATGAGATCGGCCTTTTTTAGCTTGGATAAATGATAAGATAACGCCTGCGGTGTCATATTTAGCGAAACGGCCAGGTCACCAGAGCTAATCTTCCCTTCTTTCAATTTTAATAAGATTTTTCGCCGTGTATCGTCTGCCAGGGCTGCTAAAACTTCGGGTACTGCCAAACTATCACATCCTTACAGCTATTTCAAATTATTCTTAAATAGATTTTAT
>JAHHQS010000031.1 GCA_020026285.1 Parabacteroides sp.
TTTTACAGCTTTAGCTTTCAAATCAGCCCAAGCTTCTTCAGAACAAGGTTTGTTATCATTTTTATATTCGTCAGAAGTCCACCATACAGTATCCTTGCTGGCATCGTTATATACGAAGAATTTATCTTTAGGAGAACGGCCGGTATAAACACCAGTCATTACGTTTACTGCGTTTAATTCAGTAACCTGACCTTTGTCATAACCTTCTAGACCTGGTTTTGTTTCTTCAGCGAACAAAACTTCATAAGAAGGGTTGTGTAAGATTTCTTTCACGTCGGTAATACCGTACTTGCTTAAATCTAAATTTGCCATCTGTAGTTAATTTAAGTGATTTATTTAAATATTTATTGTATTATTCTTACCTAATACATTTAATTAGACAGGGTAAATAATCTTATTCTTTAGTTAAGAATTTCAATACCCTTTTCTTTTCAGACACAAAAGTACTATTTTTTTTGAATGCAAATAAGAGATTACGGAAATTTTTCTCCAATAATTTCATTTTGTTTGTAAAAGTCTCAAAATCTTCTCTGTTTTGTAAACTGCACATTGCAAAACAGAGTCTATCCTATTTGAAATGAGGATGAAATCGTTTACATTTTTTGTCTTTTGTTTCATATCTTTCTATTACCTTTGGGTAGTAATCTGAAAATTATTATATCATGAGAAAAACATTTTTGTTTATTATTTCGGCTATTTTTTTGATAGCTTGTCAGTCTGAAAAAAAATACCAATCATTTGCTCCAGGAAAAGTCTGGCTCGACAATAATGAAAAGCCAATTAATGCTCATGGTGGAGGTGTTTTAGTCTATGATGGAACATATTATTGGTTTGGTGAACATAAGACAGAAGGTGAAGGAGGAAATCTTGCAAATGTTGGTGTGCATTGTTATTCATCATCTGATCTGTATAATTGGAAAGATGAAGGTGTTGCATTGACAGTTGATGATGAAGGTTCTGGTAGTCCGATTGAAAAAGGATGTATCCTTGAACGTCCCAAAGTGATATATAATGCTAAAACAAAGAAGTTTGTTATGTGGTTTCATCTTGAGCCAAAAGGTTTATCCTATAAGGGTGCACAAAGCGGTGTCGCAATCAGTGATCATGTAGCTGGTCCATATCATTTTTTACATGCTAATCGAATCAATGCAGGGTATTGGGCAAAGAATGCTTCGGAAAAAATGAAAAATGGAGAAGTGAAGACAAAACAAGATCATTATTCCGGTGGAGGACTTCCTGCTCATCCGGATTCTTTGAATATTCATAAGCGTGATTTTGAAAACGGTCAAATGGCCCGTGACATGAATTTGTTTGTAGACGATGACGGAAAAGCTTATCATATTTATTCTTCTGAAGAAAACAGTACTTTACAGATTGCGCAGTTAAATGATGAATATACTGATCATAATGGTGTTTATACACGGAATTTCCCTGGACGATTTATGGAAGCTCCAGCGATGTTTAAATATAATGGTAAGTATTATCTGATAATGTCGGGATGTACAGGCTGGGCTCCGAATGCAGCTCGTTCGGCGGTGGCAGATTCGATTTTAGGTAAATGGACAGAATTAGGGAATCCATGTGTTGATGCTGATTCTGCTTTAACATATCATTCTCAAAGTACCTTCGTCTTACCAGTTCCTGGAAAATCAGGAAGCTTCATTTATATGGGTGATAGATGGAATCCGAAGAATGCAATAGATGGCCGATATATATGGTTGCCAATACATTTCAAAGGAGATAAATTCCTAATCTCCTGGGAGGATGAATGGAGTATGTAAGATGAACAATTCTCCTTAATTGTGTGGTCGCTCTATTATTTTTTTGAAATGATAAATAAATTTAAACGGTAAGTATATTATTTATAATAGACTATATTTGCAAGGTCATTAAATGAATTTATATGTTAAAACAACAATTACGGCAGCAATTACAGCAGAAGCTTTCTCCTCAACAAATCCAGGTAATTCGTATGCTTGAACTTCCTGCAATTGAGCTCGAGGAAAAAATCAAGCATGAATTGGAAGAAAATCCGGCTTTAGAGGAAGGTAAAGATGTTTCTGATGAAGACTTAGATCGGAATAGCGATGATGTCCGTGGTGAAGATGAAGGAATAGAAAATGGCGATGATGTTGATTTATCATTAGGTGACTATTTGACAGAAGATGATATACCTGACTATAAGTTACAGGAACTTCACGAGAGAACGCAGAAGAAAGAAGACATACCATTTTCTGTAAGTGAATCTTTAAATGAATTTTTGATAGAGCAGCTTGGACTTCGCAATTTGCCGGAGGATAAGATGAAAATCGCGGAATATGTTATTGGTAATATTGATGATGATGGTTATCTGCGTCGCGATTTGAATGCTATAGCTGATGACTTGATTTTTCAGGCAGGTGTGGAAGTCGATGAAAAAGATCTTCAGTCAATACTTAAAATAATACAGGATTTTGAACCTGCGGGTATTGGTGCGCGTGATTTGCAGGAATGTCTTTTAATTCAATTGCAAAAGAAAGAGCAGACTGAGGAAATAAAAATTGCAATTCGTATTGTGACTTCTTGTTTTGATGATTTTACACGGAAACATTATGAAAAGATTATTCGTACTTTAGAGATAACGGAGGAACAATTAAAGAAAAGTATCCGTGAAATAACCAATTTGGACCCCAAACCGGGAATAGCTTGGGGTGGATCGATGGAAACAGCAATGAGTCAGATTATCCCTGATTTTATAGTCGATTCCAATAATGGTGAAATAACTCTATCGATGAATAATCGGGGAATTCCAGATTTGAGAATCAACCGTGAATATGCTGAAATGTTCGAGGATTATTCGAATAACAAGAATAATCAGACAACAGAGAGACGAAATGCAGTTCAATTTGTGAAACAAAAATTGGATTCGGCTCAATGGTTTATTGATGCAGTAAAGCAACGTCATGAAACTTTACAGCGAACCATGGAGGCTATTATCTATTTGCAACAGGATTTTTTCCTGACTGGAGATGAAGCCTCTTTGCATCCTATGATTTTGAAAGATGTTGCCGAACGTTCAGGTTATGACATATCTACAATTTCAAGAGTAAGTAATAGTAAATATGTACAAACGAATTTTGGAGTCTTTTCATTGAAGTACTTTTTCTCTGAATCAATGCAGAACGATTCTGGAGAAGAAATATCCAATCGAGAGATAAAAACAATCTTGAAACATTCTGTTGATGCTGAAGATAAACATAAACCATTGACAGATGAAGAATTAACGCGTTTGTTGAAAGAAAAGGGTTATGTCGTTGCCCGACGAACGATTGCTAAATATCGTGAACAATTGGGGATTCCGGTTGCCCGACTCAGAAAAGAAATATAAATTTGCAAGCTATGAAGTTATTAGCTAAAATATTTTCTGTGATATTTCATCCTTTGCTGATGCTTACTTATGGGATGATATTGGCATTATGTGGTTCATACCTGGCTGTTTATCCATTGAAGATAAAGTTCCTTTTGGTTTCAGGAGTCTTTTCGATGACAACATTGTTGCCGGGAACTTTCATTTATCTGATGGTGCGTTATGGAAAAGGAATCGATTTTGCATTGAATAATCGTAAAGTACGTACTCTTCCATATCTATTATATATATCATCAATTGTTGTCTGTGCATTTTTTTTATTGCGGATGATGTTGCCGTTTTGGCTGGTTGTTGTATTTTTTGCAGCTGCCGCTTTGATGGTTGTCACAATGTGTATCAACTTTTTTTGGAAGATTAGTGCACATATGATTGGTATTGGTGGACTGTTGGGAGCAATAATGGGTTACTTCAAAATGTATCAGTTAAATCCTTGGATGCTGTTCATCGTTCTATTCTTGCTGGCAGGAATGTTAGGAACATCACGACTGATATTGGAGCGACATAGTCCCGCACAAATATATGCCGGATTTTTGCTCGGATTTATTGGAATTTATTTATCAACAATATTAAGTTATTTCTTTTTATTCATTTAAATACTATAGTTATGAATTTTCCTACAAATGTTAAGTACACAAAGGATCATGAATGGATCCGTTTGGAAGGTGATGTAGCCTATGTTGGTATTACAGATTATGCTCAAAGTGAATTGGGTGAAATTGTATATGTTGACATTACAACAGAAGGCGAAACAGTACAGAAAGAAGAAGTTTTTGGTACAATTGAAGCTGTGAAGACTGTTTCTGATTTGTTTATGCCTGCTACAGGTGAAGTACTTGAAGTAAATCCAGAATTGGAAGATGCGCCAGAATTGGTTAATGAGGATGCATATGGAAAAGGTTGGATTATCAAAGTCGCTGTTGCTGACGTAGCAGAAATAGATAGTTTGATGTCTGCAGCTGAATATGAACAATTAATAGCAAAATAATTAAGTTAAAAATGACTCCTGTTGTTAGTATCATTATGGGCAGTACTTCTGATCTGCCTGTTATGGAAAAGGCTGCCAAGTTCCTTGATGAAATGGCAATTCCTTTTGAAATGCATGCATTATCTGCTCATCGTACACCTGAAGAGGTGGAACGCTTTGCAAAAGGTGCAAAAGAAAGAGGTATTAAAGTTATTATTGGAGCCGCTGGTATGGCTGCCCATTTATGTGGTGTAATTGCATCAATGACTACAGTTCCGGTAATTGGTGTTCCGATCAATTCTACACTTGATGGAATGGATGCTCTTCTTGCAATTGTGCAGATGCCTCCTGGAATACCTGTTGCTACAGTTGGTATTAATGCCTCATTGAATGCTGCTATTCTCGCTGTTCAGATGTTGGCTGTAGAAAATGAAGAATTGCAGGTTAAACTTGCTGATTATAAAGAAAATCTAAAACAGAAAATAGTTAAAGCAAACGAGGAACTGGCTAAAGTTTCTTATCAATATAAAACAAATTAATTGGGGAGGAAAGTTGGAAACAGGGTTGTTTTATGCTCTGTTTCCAACTTTCAATTTTCATAAAAAATAATTATTATGGATTATTTCAATTACAATCGTCGTAAATCATCTGAAGTAAAAATCGGAAATCTATTGATGGGAGGAACTCATCCGATTCGTATTCAGACAATGGCAAACGTATCTACTATGGATACTGAGGCTGCTGTTCAGCAGGCTGTCAGGATGATTGATGTAGGAGCTGAAATAGTACGTTTTACAGCCCAAGGTGAAAGAGAAGCCCATAACTTAGGAGTTATCCGTAAACGTTTAGACGAAATAGGTTATCATACTCCATTAGTTGCGGATATTCATTTTAATCCGAAAGCTGCTGATGCTGCTGCAGTCGAGGTTGAAAAGGTGAGAATTAATCCGGGTAATTATGTTGATCGTGCCCGTACATTTATTCATTTGGAATATACCGATGAGGAATATGCTGCAGAATTGCAGAAGATCCGTGACCGCTTTGTCCCATTTTTGAATATTTGTAAAGAACATCATACTGCTATCCGTCTTGGAGTGAATCATGGATCATTATCCGATAGAATTATGAGTCGTTATGGAGATACTCCGGAAGGAATGGTTGAATCTTGTATGGAATTTCTTCGTATTTGTCGTGATGAGGATTTTCCAAATGTAGTTATTTCTGTAAAGGCTTCTAATCCATTGGTTATGGTGACAACAGTTCGTCTGTTGGTCAAGGCTATGGATCAGGAAGGTATGAATTATCCTTTACATTTAGGGGTTACTGAAGCCGGCGATGGAGAAGATGGACGAATAAAAAGTGCTGTCGGTATCGGAGCTTTGCTTGCCGATGGAATTGGCGATACTATCAGAGTTTCTTTGACAGAAGCTCCAGAGGCTGAAGTTCCTGTGGCTCAGAAATTGGTTGATTATATTCTAGAAAGAAAGAATCATCCACATATTGATGCAGAACTAGCACCTGGCTTTGACTTTACTTCATTTACGAAGCGAAATACTCGCAGTGTTGAATCGATCGGTTCATCTTTTGTGCCAGTGGTTATTTCTGATCGTTCTCAAGGCGATTTTGAATTTAATAAAGCCGTTTTGCCGGATTTTGTATATATTGGTCAGCAAAATGTGGTTTCATTACCAGAAGGTTGTCGTTTGATAGTAGATGCTTCAGTTTGGAAAGGAACTACAGATACATATCCGTATTTTAAGGTTTCAGAATTGTCGTCAGTACAGAATTGTACTGCGTCAGTCAAATTTGTGAGTCTGTCCTATTTGGATTTGACTCCTTCTGTAATAAAGATCTTGTCTGAAGATAAGCACATTGTTATAATTTTGACAACCAATCATCAGAATGGTTTGGCAGAACAACGTGCCGCAATGCATCGTTTGATGAAAGCCGGTGTTGATGTTCCGGTTGTTTTACATCGATCATATGATGAACCAGAATTGGAGTCCCTTCAGTTGAAATCTTCAGCCGATATGGGGGCATTATTATTAGATGGCTATGCTAATGGAGTCTGGTTACATGATGATCAGCTTCCTGCAAAGATATTAGATCAATTAGTCTTTGGAATTATGCAGGCAGCCAAGGTTCGAATTAGTAAAACAGAATATATTTCTTGTCCAAGTTGTGGACGAACATTATATGACATGCAGACAACTATAGCTCGTATAAAAGAGGCTACTTCACATTTGAAAGGATTGAAGATTGGTATTATGGGCTGTATTGTAAACGGACCTGGGGAAATGGCCGATGCTGACTATGGATATGTAGGAGCAGGCCGAAATAAAATCAGTCTTTATAAAGGGAAGGAATGCTTGGTGAAGAATATTCCGGAAGAAGAGGCTGTTGAACGTCTGGTTCGTTTGATTAAAGAAAATGGAGATTGGAAATAAAATGGGTAAGCCGTGCTATACACGGCTTATCTTTCAAATATAGAATAATTTAAATAGATGATGAAAGTACAAATAATCAATAAATCTCACCATTCGTTGCCATCTTATGCAACTAATCAGTCAGCGGGTATGGATATCCGTGCAAATTTGTCAGAACCAGTTGAAATCAAACCTTTGGAAAGAAAGCTTATTCCTACAGGTTTATATATTGCTTTACCAGATGGTTATGAGGCTCAGATACGTCCACGTAGTGGTCTGGCCATCAAACATGGTATTACATTACTGAATACTCCGGGAACAATCGATGCTGATTATCGTGGAGAGATTGGTGTGATTTTAGTGAATCTGTCGAATGAACCATTTATTGTAAACGATGGAGAACGTATTTGTCAGATGGTAATTGCTGCTTACCGTCAGGTGGAATGGGAAGCAGTAGAAGTCTTAGATGAAACGGAACGTGGAGCCGGAGGTTTTGGACATACTGGAACCCATTGATGTAAATCTTCTGTTTTTTCATTATTTAATCATATAAATAAGATGTTTAAACTATTGAAAATATTCAGCCTCATTATTCTGGCATTCGTTCCAATTGAATTAATGGCAACTGATATAAAAGCGAATACCGAGTCCCGATTGGTTAAATTATCGCCAGCCGAACAGCGTAAGTTTGACTACTTTTATTATGAGGCAACAAACTTGAAGAATGCTGGGAAACTAGATGCTGCATTCGATCTTTTTTCCTATTGTTATGAACTGGATAGTACATCTGCTCCGCTGTTGTATGAACTAGCCATGTTTAATCTTCGGATGAATCAGACAGAAAAGGGCGTTGGTTTTATGAAGAATGCCGTTAAATACGGTTCTAACAACTTCGTTTATCGTTTTGCCTTGGCTGGCTTGTATCGAAATATGGGAATGTATGGTGAGGCTTCTGATGCTTATAAAGGTTTGGTTGAGCAATGGCCGGATAAAGTGGATTTGAATTATTATCTGGCTGAGTCCTTGACTCAACAGGGGGAGTTAGGTAAGGCTATCGATGCTTATAATGCCCTTGAGGAATCTATGGGGATGATGGAAATGATTTCAATTCAGAAATATAAACTATATCAGCAGTTGGAGCAACCGGAGAAGGCTTTTAATGAAGTAGAACGTCTGGCAGATAAATATCCGATGAATGCCCGTTATCCTTTATTGATAGGTGATTTGTATCTGGAAAATAATAATCCAGAGAAGGCATTGGCTCATTTTAAGAAAGCTCATGAATTGGATCCTTCTGATTCTCGTTATACTGTTTCCATGGCCAATTATTACGAAAAAATAGGCGATAAGGAAAAGGCGGAGAATGAGATTCGTAATGCATTAGTCGATCATAAATTAGATGTTGATGCTAAAATTGGAATTCTGACTCGATATGTACAGGGATTGAAGCAGACCAAGGAGGAAATAGAAGGTGTTCTTCCTTTATTCCAGACTTTGATTGATCAGCATCCTGAAGATGTCGACTTGAAAATGATGTATGCTGGTTTGTTGGAAGCTTTGAAAAAAACAGAAGAAGCCAGGTTTCAGTATCAATTGGTAACAGAAATGGAACCAACTAATGAAACAGCCTGGCAGCAGTTGTTAAATCAGTCATTAAAGAAAGAAGATATTCCTGAAGTGATAAAGATCTGTAAGAAATGTAATGAACTTTTCCCGGATGCACCTGAATATTATTTCTATCTGGGTATCGGATATTATATGGAAAAGGACCTCGACAAAGCAATGGAAACTTATCAGAAAGGTTTATCCGTAATACCTCAGGAGAATATGGTTATCAAATCAAATTTCTATGGACAGATAGGAGATTTGTATTATGAAATGGATAAAATGGATGAGGCATTCAAATCATACGATCTGGCATTGAAGTATAATGAGAATAATGTGGCTGTTTTGAATAATTACAGCTATTTTCTTACTTTAATGAAAAAAGATTTGAAAAAGGCGGAACGTATGGCTGCTCAATGTGTGAAACTGGAACCCGATAATGCAACGTATCTGGACACGTATGCCTGGATATTCTTTATGCAGGGGAATTATTCGTTAGCAAAAATTTATATGGAAAATGCGCTTTCAAAAGATAAAACGAATAGTTTTGAGTTAATAGACCATTACGGAGACATCTTGTATATGTCTGGCGAGAAAGAAAAAGCGATGGAACAGTGGAAAAAGGCAAAGGAAATGGGAAAGGATACTGATATCCTGAATCAGAAGATTGCCAAAGGTATTTATATTGAAGATCCGAATGTAAAATGAGAAAAATAACAAAATATTTATTCCCTTGTTTGATTTTGGCCGCAGTCTGTTTATTGAATGGTTGTAAATCAACAAAAATAGGTGGCGATTCAACATCAAAAGTGAATACTAAGGCCTTGAAAGAATTTGTTTCTTCCATGCAACAACAAGAGTTGAAGTTCAAGACTCTTTCAGCTCGGTTAAATGCTGATCTGGATATGGGAGATAAACAACTGAGTTCTCGTGTGGAAATGAAACTGGTGAGAGACAGTGCTCTTCAGTTGTCTATACAACCATTTCTGGGAATTGAGGTTTTCCGGATAGAATTGACTCCGGATAGTGTCAAAGTGATGGATCGAATGAACAAACGTTATGTGATTGAAGGTTATTCTGCCATGAAGAATCAGATGAAGATTGATTTTAATTTCTATAATCTTCAGGCTTTGTTTATCAACCATCTGTTTTTGCCTGGAGAACAGGAAGTTGATGGTATTCATTATGACCAGTTCCATCTGGAACGTGAAGGAGTTTTAACTCGTTTGCATACACGTGATCGGATGAAGATGCGTTATTGTTTTGAGGCTGATAGCGAGGAAAAGTTATTATCTACAACAATAACTGAAGCTACAGGTCGATATTCATTATCCTGGAAATATGATGAATTTGAATTTATGCAGGAGAACCAGTTATTTCCTCATCTGATGCGTGTCTCTTTTTGTGAAGAAGGAATTCGTAAAGGAGGTATGGCATTTAGTTATTCTCGTATACAGTTGAATAAGAAAATAAAGATGGATTTTAATATCTCATCGAAATATAAACGCATCACTTTAAGTGATATCATGAAGATGATGCATAAGTAATAGTAATACATTATGAAGTATGGTTGGCTGATAGGTTTGTTGTTCTGGTCTTGGTCGTTGTGTGCCCAACATTCGGCACATATACGTTCTTTAGAACGTCAGCGTAAAGAAGCCCTTGAGGAAATCCGTAAAACGGGTGAACTTCTCGACAAGACTCAGAAAACACATAGAGATTTTACACGTCGTCTGAATTTGATTTCTCAGCAGATTCTTGCCCGAAAGAAAGTAATCAGTCTGATGAATCAGGAAATACAGGCTATTGATCTTCAGATCAAGGAAAAAGGTCGAAAGATCGTTCAGCTTGAAAAAGAACTGGAACAGAAAAAGTCTAGTTATGCCCAAGTGATGTGTAAGATACATCGCCGTCATGCTTCAACCGATAAATTACTTTTTATTCTGTCTGCTGAAAGTTTTGGCCAGTCTATGCGTCGAATTCGATATTTACATGAGTTTGCTCAGTGGCAAAGACGGCAAGGCGACGAAATAATTAAACGTGAATCTGAAATCAGTCTTCAGCAGATTAATTTAAAGAAGAATCGTGAAGAAAAAGCCTCTCTATTAGCATCTCGAGAAAAAGAACAAAAAAATCTGGTTCAGGAAGAGAATGACAGAAAGGTTGAGATTTCTAAATTGAATCAGCAGAAATCATCTCTCCAGGCTCAGTTGAGGAAGAAACGTCAGCAGGCGGATCAGTTACAACGCTTGATTCAAAAAGAGATTGCCGCAGAAATTGCTCGTGCAGAAAAGGCTAGTAAAGCAAAACCTGGAACAGCCGGTGCCGGCAAAAAGGTGGAAAAACGTAAGGCTGAAGTAAAAGGTGGTTATGCTATGACTGAGAAAGAATTGGTCCTATCCAAGAATTTCTCTTCAAATCGTGGCCGTCTGCCATTCCCTGTAACAGGCACATCTCATCAGATAGTTGGACATTTTGGAGAACATCAGCATGCCGATTTAAAATATGTTCGATTAAACAACAATGGAATTGACATTATGGCTTCAACCGGAGCTGATGCACGTGCGGTTTTCAATGGTGTTGTAACAAGTGTCTTTACAATATCTGGATATAACAAATCGATTATTATTCGTCACGGGAATTATTTGACAGTTTATAGTAATTTGAGTGATGTTTATGTTCAGAAAGGTCAAAAGGTCAGCACGCGTCAGGCTATCGGTAAAATTTATATGGATACTGAAGATAATAATGCCACAGTTCTTCATTTCCAGTTATGGAAAGAGAAGGCAAAACAGAATCCGGAACCTTGGCTGGCTCAATAATATAATTAATTATAATGATTAGGAATAAGGGATGAATCAGAATATAAAAATAGCTATAATAGGATTAGGTTATGTAGGCTTACCCTTGGCGCGTTTGTTCTCAACAAAATATAAAACGATTGGATTTGATAAAAATCCTCAACGTGTGGCGTCCTTAATGAAAGGACACGATGATACGTTGGAAGTAAGTGATGAGTTGTTACAGGATGCCATTCAAAATCATGAGTTTATCTGTTCTTCAGATATTGAAGATATACGCGATTGCAATTTTTATATCGTAGCTGTACCTACACCGGTTGACAATGATAATCGACCAGATCTGGATTTGCTTTTAAAAGCCAGTGCTACTGTTGGAGAGGTTATTTCAAAAGGAGATATTGTTGTTTATGAATCTACCGTTTATCCTGGAGTTACAGAAGAAGAGTGTATTCCCGAAGTAGAACGAGTATCCGGATTGAAGTTTAATCAGGATTTTTTTGCCGGTTATTCGCCGGAACGAATCAATCCGGGAGATAAATTACATACTGTCGAGAAGATCAAGAAAGTAACATCTGGTTCTACTCCTGAGATAGCGAAGCGGGTAGATGCCATTTATAATTCTGTTCTGCAAAATGGCACTCATTTAGCTCCTTCCATAAAAGTAGCCGAGGCATCCAAAATCATTGAAAATACTCAGCGTGATGTGAACATTGCTTTTATGAATGAGTTGGCGAAGATATTCAATGCTATGGGTATCGATACGAATGATGTGATTGATGCAGCTTCAACCAAATGGAATTTCATTCAAATGAAGCCGGGATTAGTTGGTGGACACTGTATCAGTGTTGATCCGTATTATCTGATTCAGAAAGCACAGGTTTATGGTGTATTGCCTCGTATTATGTCTACTGCTCGCCGTTTGAATGATGGTATGGGAGCTTATGTCGCTAATCAGACCATAAAGTGCATGAATAAAAAAGGTGTACTTGTGAAAGATTCAAAAATATTGATTCTTGGATTTACCTTTAAGGAGAATTGTCCGGATATTCGAAATACTAAAGTAATCGATATTTATCATACTCTGGAAGAATATACTAGTCAGATAACTCTTTATGATCCCTGGGCTAATCCTGAAGAAGTGAATCGGATGTATCAAGTGTCAATTGAGTCTGATCAAAAAAAACTATCAGAAGATTATGATGCTGTAATTTTGGCTGTTGCTCACGAAGAGTTTATGAATCGGAATATCAGAGATTATTTGAAAGATTCTTCAATGGGAGTTGTATATGATGTAAAAGGAATTGTTGATCCTAAGTTGATTGATGGCCGATTATAAATAGAATATATAAATATGATGAAAAATAGAGATATATGTAAGGATGCTTATTGTATAATTATGGCAGGGGGAATCGGCTCTCGGTTCTGGCCATTAAGCCGTGAGGAAAAACCGAAACAGTTCGTAGATGCATTGGGTGTTGGTCGTACATTTATTCAGCTGACCTATGATCGTTTTGCTTCTTTTATTCCGAAAGAGAATTTTCTGGTCATGACAGGAGAAGTTTATAAGGATCTTGTATTGGAACAGTTGCCGGAACTCAAACCTGAACAGATATTGACGGAACCTTGTCGAAGAAACACTGCTCCCTGCATCGCATACGCTATGTATAAGCTTTATCAGAATAATCCGGAAGCTTTAGCTATTGTTACTCCATCTGATCATTATATTTATAATGTAAATCGTTTTACTGAAGTGATGCACGAAGGACTGGATTTCGTTGCTTCGCAGCCAGCCTTGTTGACTGTTGGAATTACTCCGACTTATCCGGCTGTAGGTTATGGTTATATTCAGACAAGACGTTTGGGCTATTCAACGATTACTCCAGTGATTCGTTTCAAAGAAAAACCAAATCTGCCTACTGCTTCCCAATATCTTGCAGAAGGAAATTATTATTGGAATTCTGGAATGTTTATCTGGTCAGTTAAAAGTATTGTAAGTGCTTTTGAACAATATTTACCCGAAATAGCATCATTGTTCTCTTCGCTGGGAGATGCTTATGGAACTCCTTTGGAACAGGAAAAAGTAAACCAGGCTTTTCTTTTATCCCCGGCGATCTCTATAGACTATGGTATTATGGAAAAGGCTTCTCAGGTTTTTGTCCGTTGTGTAGCTGATTTAGGTTGGAGTGATGTTGGCTCATGGGGTGCTCTCTATTCTTTATTGGAAAAAGATGAGGAAAATAACGCATCATCTGGTACACGTCCACAATTGTTTGATTCTGGACAGAATCTGATCAAGGAAACGAATCCGAACAAAAAGGTGATTGTAGACGGTCTTTCCGGCTATATGATAGCTGATACCGAAGACATCCTGATGATTTGTCCATTGAATGATGAAAATCATATCAAGGAGGTTATTCAGAAGGCTAATGGTGTAAAATAAGCTAGGAATAACCTAAAATGAGTATCAAAAGCATATCAAAATCATACTTTCTAGGTATTTTATATTACAATTTAAAGCCTTTACTTTGTAAATGTAAAAATCATACTAGAGATGAAAAAGATAGGTATATTTTATGGTACAACTACTGGTACTACAGAAACTATAGCAAATGCTGTTGCTGAAAAGTTGAATGTTGATTCAGAGAATGTTTTTGATGTAAGTGAATTGACTGCAGATCTTGTAGCTGAATATGACGTATTACTTCTTGGAACTTCAACTTGGGGTGAAGGAGAACTTCAGGATGACTGGTTCGACGGAGTCAATGTGTTGAAAGAATCAGACTTGTCTGGTAAGATTGTTGCTCTTTTCGGTTGCGGTGATAGTGAAGGACATCCTGATACATTCTGTGATGCAATTGGTGTTTTGTATGGTGAATTGAAAGATTCCGGTTGTACATTTATCGGTTCTGTACCTGCTGGTGAATATAACTATTCTACTTCCGTTTCTGTTGTTGATGATAAGTTCGTTGGTCTTGCTATCGATGAAATGAGCGAAAGTGATAAGACCGAAGATCGAATCAATGCTTGGACTGAGAAATTACAGACTGCATTAGCTTGATTTCTGTAACCCTAAATAAATACTCGATAGCCATGATTGAAGATAGTCAGATCAATCCATTAGAAGTAAAGGTCTTTCTTAATCACATTTATGAATTTAAGAAAGGTGTACGTCAGATGGTCTTGTATACAACGAATTGTAAATATGAATCTTTTGCTATACGTCGTTTGAGAGATCAGCATATCAAATTTGTCATTCAACGAGTTGATGAAGAGCGTATTAATATTTTCTTCGGAAAAGAGGAATGTATAAAAGCGATACGCATGATTGTTACTCGTCCTTTGAATATGTTGACGGCTGAAGAGGATTTTATATTAGGAGCCATGTTAGGTTACGATATTTGTGCCCAGTGTGAAAGGTATTGTAGTCGGAAGGCTCGCTCTGTCAAGAAATCATATCATAAAACTTTAGCAGCGGCTGTCTGATTCTTATCGAATCAATTGCAAGATTATTACAATCTGTGTGAATTTGACTTTTTAAGATTTATTTTATCATTCATATAATTAATTAGTTTCTAACCTTAACTAGAATGGATTAATTCAAATATCATCAGCCATATATTTACTGAATTTTCCATAGATCAAGAGGATGTATCCCAATAATACATCCTCTTTTATTTGATATCATAATATATTTCCAACCTGTTATCAATATTTCTATCTACTTATAATCCTATAATAAAAGGAATATTCTCAGAATTTCGATATTTAAAATACGTAAACGAATACATTGAAGTTTTTCTGTAACAAGGTTATATGGTACCGTTTATAAATTAACGGAAGCTTATCAAGTATTTCTTTCTTATTTGAATAAAAATGTAAATTTCTTTTGTAAAAATTTGGATATATCAAAAAAAGTTCTCACCTTGCGAATGAACATTAACTGATTTGATTCTCAAATTAAGAATGTGTAAATTTTCATAGTTAAGGTTTTGGTTAATTAGAAAGGGAACTACTTGTGAAAGCAGTTCCCTTTTATTTTTTTCGAATATATATTCGTCTTTTATTTACCTTTAGTTACGTGTACTCGTTGAGTTGGTGCTAGATGTTCATTACGATAGTCTATTTCTTTAACAACTTCTTCCGCTAATTCACGGAATGCATTCCCTGTAATGGAATTAGGATTCAGAGCAACAGGCTTTCCCTCATCACCACCTTCACAGATACTTTGAACAATTGGAATTTGTCCTAATAAAGGGACATTTAATTCTTCAGCCAATCGTTTGCATCCTTCTTTGCCAAATAAGTAATATTTGTTTTCAGGTAATTCAGCAGGAGTGAACCAGGCCATGTTTTCAATTAAACCCAGTACAGGAACATTAACTTTTTCACCTAAGAACATACTGATTCCTTTACGGGCGTCAGCTAATGCAACTTCCTGCGGTGTACTGACAACAATAGCTCCGGTAATTGCTAATGTCTGAACCATTGTTAAATGAATATCGCTTGTTCCTGGAGGAAGGTCAATCAGGAAATAATCCAATTCCCCCCAGTGTGCATCACCTATCAATTGTTTCAGAGCATTACTTGCCATCGCTCCACGCCATAAAACAGCATCTTCCTTATTAACAAAGAAACCGATAGAAAGCATCTTTACTCCATAGTTTTCGGCAGGTTCGATCAGTTCACGTCCTTCAGCCTCCACCATATATGGACGAGCTTCTTCCAGGTTAAACATCTTAGGCTGTGACGGGCCGAAAATATCTGCGTCTAATAGTCCCACTTTATAACCTAATCCGGCTAAGGCTACAGCTAAATTGGCTGCTACTGTACTTTTACCAACACCACCTTTTCCTGAGGAAACAGCAATGATGTTCTTGACTTGAGGAAGCAGCTTGTCTGGTTCAGGACGGGCAAGTTGTTTTGCCTTTACTGTAATATTATTTTTAATATTTACATCCGGACTTACATAAGTCAGGATAGCCGTTTCAGCAGCTTTCACTACCGAACGGATGAATGGATCGTTCGGCTTGTCAAAAATTAATGAGAATGTAACATTCATACCGTCGATACGAATGTTATCCTCTACCATCTCCATTTCTACCAGGTTTTTACCTGTTCCAGGATAACGCACTGTTTTCAGTGCCTCCATGATCAATTGAGGGTATATAGTCATAATTTTAAAATTAAGTTCTTTTATTTTCCAGATGCTAAAGCGCTCCTTTTGCTGCGGTTAAAACTGCGATAGGCATCGTATTCAATCTCTACATCCGGTTCAATCAGTTCATCTCGCTCTTCACAGACAAACTGGATGTATTTGATATTTAATCCACGATCCAGCCACTGTTGTTCGTAATAGGTACGAATAGAAAGGATATCATCAGCTAATCCGCAATGATATAAATCATCTGTTGACACTTTAACCGGGTAATGATTGGCTTTTACCATCTCACATGTATAGGTATACATAAAGTTACTGTCTGTTTTCAGATGTATTAATCCTTCTCCGGAAAGAATCTGTCTGTACATTTTCATGAAACGGGTAGAAGTAAGACGCTTGTTGACCTTTTTCATCTGCGGATCAGGGAATGTAATCCATATTTCAGCAACTTCGCCTGGAGCAAAGAAATGGGCAATCAATTCAATGCTGGTACGTAGGAAGGCAACATTCGTCATACCGCTTTCTAGTGATTCTTTGGCACCGCTCCACATTCTGGCACCTTTAATGTCTACCCCTATAAAGTTCTTTTCAGGAAATAGACGTCCTAAACCTACGGTGTATTCTCCTTTGCCACAACCTAACTCTAAAACAATCGGATTGTTGTTTTTAAAGAACTTTTCATTCCAATGTCCTCGCATTGGAAACCCTTCTGTCTGTAGTACACTAAACGGGTATTGGAACACGTGCGGATATCCCGCCATGTCATCAAATTTCGCTAATTTATTCTTTCCCATAATGCAAAGATAGCATTTTTAAGTATCTTTGTTCGTTAGAAAACTGGAATTAAATAAAAATAAGATGGATAAGAAACCGTTGATTCTACTGACGAATGATGATGGATTTCGTGCAAAAGGTATACAAGAGTTGATAGAAGCATTGAAAGATTTGGGAGAATTGGTCGTTGTGGCACCTGATGGTCCCCGTTCTGGAATGTCTAGTGCTATTACTTCGTTGGTACCTATTCGTTATCAGCTTGAATGGGAGAAACCGGGTGTAACGGTGTATAGTTGTACTGGAACCCCTGCTGATTGTGTGAAATTAGCGGCTCATACCGTACTTGATCGTCAGCCCGATCTGGTTATAGCAGGAATCAATCATGGTGGAAATATGGCTATCTGTGTGAATTATTCCGGAACCATGGGAGCTGTGGCAGAAGGTTGTATAATTGGTGTCCCTTCAATAGGTATTTCTTTATTGGATCATCGTCCGGATGCAGATTTTACTGAATGTTGTCGCTTGGGAAGAAGTGTTGTAGAACAAGTCTTAAAGAATGGTCTTCCACATGGCACTTATTTGAATTTGAATGTTCCAGTACAGATTCCAGTTAAAGGATTAAAAGTCTGTCATCAGGCTGATGGAAGATGGGTGAAAGAATATCGTGAAGCAAGTGATGCAAGTAATAAGCCTGTCTATTGGTTGACAGGTTATTTCCGCAATGATGATACTCATGAAAATAATGATGATAAACTCTTGAATGAAGGTTATGCAACTTTGGTTCCATGTAAAGTGGATGTGACTGATTATGCCTTTATGAAAGAACTGGAAGATTGGAATTTATAATTATAAGAGACTATGAAATATTACCTCATTGCTGGTGAAGCTTCAGGAGATTTACATGCTTCGAATTTGATGCGTGCTATAAAGGAACAAGATTCTCAAGCCGATTTTCGTTTCTTCGGTGGCGATTTGATGCAGCAGGTTGGTGGAAAGCTGGTAAAACATTATCGAGAAATGGCTTTTATGGGGATTATACCTGTATTAATGAATTTGCCGACGATATTAAATAATATGAAGGTCTGTCGTGAAGATATACGAAATTATCAGCCGGATGTGGTAATATTAGTTGATTATCCAGGATTTAATTTGAAAATAGCTCAGTTTGTGAAAACTGAATTACATCTTCCGGTACATTATTATATTTCACCCAAAATTTGGGCTTGGAAACAATATCGTATCAAAGCTTTTCGTAAGTATGTTGATCATATTTACTCCATACTGCCTTTCGAACCAGCATTTTTTCATCGATTGAATTATGAAGTGGATTATGTTGGCAATCCTTCTGTAGACGCTGTAGATGCTTACAAGCAAAATCCTGTAGGGAAATCAGATTTTTTTAGGATGAACAGACTGGAAGAGAAACCTGTTTTTGCTATTCTTGCAGGCAGTCGGAAACAGGAAATAAAGGATAATCTGCCAACGATGCTTCGAGTTGCGGCTCGTTTCCCGGAATATCAGGCTGTTATAGCCGGAGCTCCCGGTATTGATCCTGAATATTATCAGCAATATTGTGGAGATTCTACTGCTCATATTATTTTTAAACAGACTTATCCTCTATTGCAGCATAGTGATGTCGCTTTAGTTACTTCAGGAACGGCAACATTAGAAACTGCTTTATTCCGGGTACCACAAGCTGTTTGTTATTTTGTAAAGGCAGGAAGATTGTCGTCATTTATTTTTAAACATTTCTTCCATATTCCATTTATTTCTCTTGTCAATCTGATAGCCGGAAAAGAAGTTGTTCAGGAATTGTTCGCAGCTCGTTTTTCCGAAGAGGAAATATATCAAGAAATGAATCGTATTATTCATCAGTCAGACTATCGTCAGGCGATGATGCAAGAGTATGATCGCATTCTTCAGCTATTGGGTTCTGCAGGAGCTTCCAGACGTGCAGCGGCTCTTATTTGTCAGCGTATAAAACATTAACATTTTTTTGTATAAATCGGTGCAGCAAATTTGTTTCCAAGTACATCTGTCTATATAGAAACAAATTAAAAAACTAGATTTATGAAATTTTGGAAATCTGCATGGATATTTATCACTATGGCTATAGGCTTTATAGGTCTGACTTCTTGTGGTGATGATGATTCTTATTCTTTGGATAATTTTGCTGTAGAATTAATGACTGTTGTACCCGATGGAAATGCTTATTTCTTACGTCGTGACAACGGGGAAACTTTATGGCCCTTGGCAACTAATTATCCTTCATATCGTTTTTCCAAGACACGTGCATTGGTAAATTACACCATGTTGTCTGATTCAATATCAGGTTTTAGCCATGGAGTAAAAGTGAATTGGATTGATAATGTGTTGACTAAGAATATTGATGAATATAAAGGTGCTGATAATGATACGATTTATGGAACGGATCCAGTAGCTATTGATGCAATGTTTATTGGTGATGGATATCTGAATGTCCGTTTCGGAGCGAATTTTGGTAATAAGGGGATTAAACACAAAGTCAGTCTAATTCCTGCTGTTGCCGATGGTAATGAACCTTATGTATTTGAATTTCGTCATAATGCATTCAAGGATGAACCTCTTTATGGTGTAAAAGGAACAGTCGCATTTGACCTTTCTTCATTGAAAGACACCGCTGGCAAAACTGTTAAATTAAACATCCGGGTTCATACTTTTGAAGGTTATAAGACAATTACATTAGATTATAATTCTAATGGTTCAGCTTTACAGACACAACCTCAACAGATACGTTCAAATGAATCTGGAGAGAACCTTATTCGATAAAAAAGTATTTACAATAGCTTTTCCCTCATAACTTTTGAGTAAATGATAAGAAATCATAACTCGTTGTTAAAAGTATCGGGCGCAGGAGATCGTGAGATCTTTTGCGCTTTTTTGTTTATATCCATTTTTCTTTACGATACCATTCAATACATTCTTCCAGTCCTTTGCGTAAAGGATATTCAGCTTTGAAATGCAAATCGTTTTGTAAAGGAGTGATATCACAGATCCAGTTTCGTTGTTTCAGAATTTTATATTTGTCTGTGTTTAATGTCATGCTTTTGTGAAAAAGCTTTCCTATCTTTTCGGAAACTACACAAGCGGCATAAACTAATGGTAGAGGAATACGAGCGTGTATAACCCATTTTTTGCCTAAAATCTCCTGAACTAATCGGGCATAGGACGAATCCGTATAAATATCTCCATCAGCCACGAAATACTCTTTATTTTGAATGGAAGGATTCTCTAATGCCGATAAGGCGACAGAAGCGAGATCTTTTACATAAATGAAAGTTATTTGTTGAGGAGTTTTCCCTACAGCCAGATCAAATCCTCCAAGAATACTTTTTATTTCTAGAAAATAATCTTTTTCTCCAGGTCCATAAACACCTGTAGGACGTAAAATGACGTATGGAATTTCTTTCTGGCTTCGAAGGTAATTCTCTGCTTTTAATTTACTTTCCCCATAATCAGTATTAGGCCGTTGTGGGTCGGTTAATTTGATGGGAGTCATTCCTGTTTCATCCCCTAGGCCATAACTGCTAAGACTGCTCATTAAAAGAAACTTTTGTGGAGGACAGACTGTTGACAAAGCATTCAGAAAGCGATGGGTGTTTTCTGAATTTACTTCGTAGAACAAAGATTTATTAGTTGTTTTGGTCAGACCTGCATTGTGAATTACAAACTGCCAGCCTCCGTTCTTGATTGCAAAATCCTGAATCTGTCCGGTCAGAATCTTTTCATCAGAATAATTTAAATTGATGAAATGTATACGTTCATCTTTCAGATGCTCCAGATTACTGTGTTTACGTACACCAGCCCAGACATCATAACCTCTGTTTAAAGCTTCTTCTACCAGGAAACCTCCTATAAAGCCGCTTGCACCTGTAATTAATATCTTTTCTTTCATTCTTTGTTGTCCTTCATATAATAAACATAGTAATACCAAAGCAGACCGATCCAGTTTAAGAAAAGAATGGTTGCCATCCACATAATCTTTTGTTTCCCGCTGATGAAAGGATTTTGAGATATCGCTTTCCAGCCGAAAAGAACAACAGCAACAGCTGCTATAAATCCGATTTCAGGTAAACTGATCAATCCTAATAGTGCTTTCCACATAGTAGTTACTCGCTTATATGTTCATGATTTTTTAAAACTCGGTGTGGAAGATATCCATGACCAATTAATTCAAAAGGACAGGCAAATTTTTGATTCAGCCAGTCTGCCGAAACATTGGTCCCTGAATGGTAATGAAGATCTTCATTTACACAGGCAATATTCTTGACAAGCGATAGAACTGTTCCTACGTCATGAGAGACTAGAATGACAGCACTCTCTTTATTAACTTCTTGTAATAAAGGATAAAACTTGGATTCAAAACGTTTGTCAACATATGAATTTGGTTCGTCCAAAATTAATATCTGGGGGTGAGATACCATCGATCTCCCTAATAGAACCCGTTGTAATTGTCCTCCTGATAATTCAGCAATGGAACGATTTCGCAGATCTCCTAATCCCATCATTTCAATGGTTTCATTAATTTGGACTTTTTGCTCTTTAGAATATGAATGCAAAAGAGGTTTTTCTGAAGCCAGACCGGACGCTATGACTTCATTAACTGAAATTGGAAATTTTCTGTCGATCAAACTCATCTGTGGCAGATATCCTATTTTGAGTTGCTTGACTTTCTCTCCATGCTGGTAAAAAGAAATATCGCCTTGTTTAGGGGTAATTAGTCCTAATATCACTTTCAGAAGAGTTGTTTTCCCTCCACCATTAGGACCTATAATTCCCAAAAAATCATTTTCCCAAACAGTTAGAGATACATCCTTCAATACGATTTTGTTATCGTAGCCGGCTGTAATGTGTTCTAATTCGATCAGCTTTTCCATATTACTTGGCCAATATAGTAGCCAGATGAATCATTGCCTCTGGCCAGTTATAATCTAAAGGATTTATTTGTTCCAGCTTACAACCAGTTTCTTTTGCAATCAGTTCTGCATTCTTTTGGTCGAATTCCTTCTGGATGAAAACGACTTTAGCTTTCGATTCATTAGCGGTATCAACTAATTTCTTCAATTGGGCAGGAGAAGGTTCCTTTCCGTCCAGTTCGATACATAGCTGATGCAAGCCGAATTCATTTGCAAAATATGTCAAAGCTGGATGATAGATGATAAAGGATGTGCCATGAAGAGGCTCCAGGAGTTTCTTCAACGTTTCATCTGTCTTTGTTATCTCATCTGTCAAAGCCTGATATTTTTCTTTATAAATTGATTGATTGTCTGGATCCAGTTCTATGACTGCATCTAAAATGTTTTTTGCTATTGTTTTAGCTCCCTGTATGGATGTCCAGATATGTGGATCGACTAAGCCATGATGGTGATGATGACCTTCGTGATCATGATGAATATGTTCTTCATGATTTTCAATCATTTTCATGCCTTTTGACAGATCGAATACTTTCATATCCGGGTTTTGCAGACTCAGATTTTTCATCCAGGCTCTTTCAAAGCCGATTTCTCCTATTCGGAAATAAACCATACTTTTCCCTATCTGTACCATTTGCTGTGGAGTTGGATCGTATGTTTCAGGACTTTGTCCGGCCGGAGTTACACAATTAACTTCGAACAGGTCGCCTGCAATCTTCTCCACGAAATATCGTTGAGGTTCGATAGTTACAGAAATAATTCGTTCTTTTTCAGCTTTTTTTGTTCCACACGAAAGAGTGAACAAGGCTATTAAAAAGAATGACAGATAATGTATCAACTTCATATTTGAATCTTTTTCGCAAAGATAGTGATTTTTAGGCGTTATTTGATATTGGGAAATTTGTTGAATCTTCATATTTATTGAAAAATTCAAATGATGGTATACTTCATATTTCAATATAACTTTCATTGAAAGTATAAAATAGAAGATCATGTCGAAAGTTGTTGTGAATAACAGATGCCATTTGTTTTGATACGTCCAACTCCGATGGAGCTGTGAGAAAGGTGAGTGCTGTTACAAACTTTCATCAGTCAGGATGGTATTATCCGATGGATATAGAATGGGATGCTCATTGAATATATCAATGGTATGAAAATGAATCATCGTTTTTTTGTGACTCTTAATTTTTGTTCTGGTCCTTATTCTTTTCGTTGTTTTTTTCAGCTTCTCGTTTTTGTATGATATTGATGAACGAAGAGCCTATGATACCGCTTGGAATGGCAATCATGGCAATACCAATCATGCTGATAATAATTCCAAGAAGTTTCCCTAAAAAGGTGATGGGATAGATATCTCCATATCCAGTCGTTGTGAAAGTAACGATTGCCCACCAGATACCATCACCGATATTTCTAAAAACATCTGGTTGGGCATCTCTTTCTATGTAATACATCAAGATGGCTGAAAAACTGACTACAATCAGACAGGCAGTATAAGCTGTTATCAATTCATCCTTTACTGCTTTTAGGGCCAGACCAATCATGTGAAAGGCTTTGAGATGACGTATCAGCTTTAAAATGATGAATATATATGGTAATATAATAATATGTACAGCCGGTGTGTCCCAAAAGAAATAACTTAATATACATGGTAGAATGGCAATGAAATCGACAAAACCATAAAAGGAAAAAGTATATTTTAATCTAGCCTTGAACGCTTTCATTTTGGGATATCTGATTGGAGCAGAAAAAATGCGGGCTACAAATTCGATCAGAAAGACGAATGATGAAATATAGGTGATTCCAAATAAATACATCTGATAGGGTCTCATTTCCTCGAACGAACTGGCTATGACGGCTAATATGGAACTGGTTATAAAAAAGGATACGAAATATTGTGTAAACCGATTGTTCAATATTTCTGCTATTTGGAGTTTTAACTTGAATTTGTACATATGCGGTACCATTTTATCATACAAAGATAAAGAATATACGTTAAGATATATTCGAGCAATCGGATAAAACAGAGTTGAATAACGGAATGTTCTTGTCGTTAAAAAAGAATGTAAAACTCGTTTCATTAGAATTTGGTGGATTATATAGTATTCTATAAATAAAAGCGTCTGTTTTTTTTGATAAACCGGTATAATTCTTAATTTTGTTTTTATATATCATATATACTAATAACCTCATGAAACACAATCTTTTTCTAGTTTGTTGCTTATTTGCAATGACTTTGAGCGCACAGGCGCAATGGAAGCCGGCAGGCGATAAAATCAGAACACAATGGACCGAACAGGTAAATCCGAAGGCTGTTTTACCTGAATATCCGCGTCCTTTATTGGAACGAGCTGAATGGATGAATCTTAATGGTGAATGGGAATATGCTATTAAGCCAGTAGGTCAAACGGAACCATCTGCTTTTGATGGACAGATTTTGGTCCCTTTTGCTGTGGAATCTTCTCTTTCCGGAGTCCAGAAGGAAGTAGGAGAGAAGAATGAACTTTGGTATAAACGTTCATTTACAGTGCCTTCAAAATGGAAAGGGAAGAATGTCGTTCTTAACTTTGGCGCAGTCGACTGGAAAGCCGATGTTTTTGTAAATGATATTCTGATTGGTTCTCACCAGGGTGGTTATACTCCGTTCTCTTTTAATATTACTCCTTATCTTCAGAAGTCTGGAGAACAGAAACTGGTCGTTCGGGTTTGGGATCCGAGTGATAAAGGATATCAGCCAAGAGGAAAACAGGTTTCCAATCCGAATGGAATCTGGTATACTCCGGTTACAGGAATCTGGCAGACTGTCTGGTTGGAACCAGTCAGTGCCACACATATAACTTCTATCAAAGCTGTCTCCGACATCGATACAGAAGTAATGAATGTAACAGTCAATACTTCTTGTGGTTGTAAATCTTCTGTTGTTGAAGTAAGTTTGCTAAATCAAGGTAAAGTGATCGCTTCGGCCAAAGGAGTGCAAGGACAGGAACTCCGTTTGGGTGTTCAGAATCCGAATTTATGGAGTCCGTCCAATCCTGCTCTTTATGATATGAAAGTGACTTTGACCAATCAGGGTAGAGTGATTGATCAGGTGAAATCCTATACCGCATTCCGTAAGATCTCTGTTGAAAAAGATGAAGCAGGAATCCATCGTATGTACTTGAATAACAAACCTCTTTTCCATTATGGTCCATTAGATCAAGGCTGGTGGCCGGATGGCTTGTATACAGCTCCAACCGACGAAGCTTTACTTTTTGATATTCAGAAGACAAAATCATGGGGATTCAACATGATACGTAAACATGTAAAGGTTGAACCGGCTCGCTGGTACTATCATTGCGATAAGGAGGGAATATTGGTTTGGCAGGATATGCCAAGCGGTGATATGAACAATTCTTGGCAGCCTCATACTTACAATGGTGGAACTGATCGCGATAGAACACCGGAATCAGTGGCCAACTACTATCAGGAATGGAAGGAAATTATGAATCTTTGTATGTCTAATCCTTCCGTAGTTGTCTGGGTTCCTTTCAATGAAGCATGGGGACAGTTTGATACTGAAAAGGTGGTTGCCTGGACAAAAACTTATGATCCCTCTCGACTGGTAAATCCGGCCAGTGGTGGAAATCATCGTCCTTGTGGAGATATTCTTGACTTGCATAACTATCCGGGTCCGAGAATGTTCTTGTCTGATCCTTCAAGAGTGAATGTTTTAGGTGAATATGGTGGAATTGGTATGCCTGTTGAAAACCATCTTTGGTGGAACAAACGGAACTGGGGGTATATTCAGTTTAAGAATAGTAATGAAGTGACAGCTGAATACGTCAAGTATGCAAGACAGTTGAAAGAAATGGTGAAACGTGGATTTTCGGCTGCTGTTTATACACAGACAACCGATGTGGAAGGTGAAGTAAACGGCCTGATGACTTACGATCGAAAAGTGATTAAGATCAATGAATCAGAAATCAAAGCGGCCAATGAAGCTGTTATTAATGAAATGAGATAAACTTAGATAGCTGCGATTTTGCGGATGCTTTCATCCCACACAGGTAAAGTTCGGGCCAGTTGCAGAGCGGTTTCAGGATCCTCGGCAACGGCCCATAATTGTTTATGGATATCTCTCATGAAGTTCCCTTCCACAGCCTTGTTGAACATCTCTAATAACGGATTGAAATATTGATTGATGTTCAGAATTACAATCGGATTCAGATATAGCCCCAATTGTTTCCAGGTAATGATTTCCAGAAGTTCTTCCAAGGTACCGCAACCTCCGGGAAGAGCAATGACGGCATCCGAAAGTCTGGCCATCGTCTGTTTACGTTCGTGCATATCTTTCACTACAATGGTTTCGGTCAACCCTTTGTGATTCCAGCCCTGTTCTACCATAAATTCAGGAATGACTCCGGTCACTTCTCCTCCAGCTTCCAGGGCGGCATCCGAAAGAGCGCCCATTAGTCCGATATCTCCGGCTCCGTTAATGATACGGATATGATTGTCTGCCAGAAGTTTTCCCAATACTCTGGCCTGTTCAAAATAAATGGGAGCAATCTTGGTGCTCGATGCACAATAAACGCAAATGGATTTGATCATTACTTTCTTTTTATCAGATATTTATGGAATCCTTCCGATTCGATGAGTGTAAATTCGGATGTGCTGTCCTTAGGAGCACAAATCAGAAAATATTCTATTTCGGGAAGTCGTTGCTTTAATTTCTCGGCACCTTCTGAGCCTAAGACCATGGAAGCGGTGGCGCAGGCATCTGCTAACATGGCGGTTGGTGCAATAATGGTTGCGCTCAACACGTCTCTTTGAACCGGACAACCTTCTCGAGGATCTATTGTATGAGCATATTTTTTCCCGTTTTTGACATAGAAGTTGCGATAGTTGCCGGAAGTAGCCATGCCACGGCGAC
Organism: Parabacteroides sp.; assembly: GCA_020026285.1. The sequence continues at coordinate 26,996 of JAHHQS010000031.1, forward strand.
CGTTATTCTTTGCCGTTTCTTTCGTTTGCCCTTGAGGCCATAAATGGATAGTAGCCTGCAGGTCTTGTCGCATACCGCTTTTATCATCCGTAGGGCGGGTGATTCCCAATTTCCAGAAATCTCCTTTCTGGTTGACACCTTTCGTTACGATTTCTCCTCCGAATTCAACCATATAGTTCTTTATTCCTTTGCTGTCGAACATGTCTGCAATCATATCACAGACGGTTCCATCGGCAATGGATGAACAGTTCATGATGATTCTCGGATCATCTTTCGTCAAATTTTTTCCGTTCAGATGAAGTTTCTGATAACCAATGAATTCTTTTACACTATCAATCTGTTGAGGCATGACACTGTCTCTTTTACTGGTTCCGAAACCCCATAAATTGATTAGTGGGGCACAGGTGATATCATAAGCTCCTTCTGTAAAAGCCGATACCAGCATGGCTGTACGCAGCAGAGAACGGAAAGTAGAGTCTTCTACTTCCGACAACTCATTGCGATTGATTTGTGAAACAATAGAAGTAGAGTCGAAAGCATTGAATAAATGATAAAATCGATCCAACTCTGCTTTTATTTCATGATCCAGCGGCTTGTCATATTCATATTTGATATGATATGGCGTATGCATTCTGCCGGTATAACTGAAATATTGTAAGGAAGCCTGTTGACAGCTTCCTAAAAGTAACAGTAACAGGCTTGATATGAATGATATAATGTGTCTCATCTTAAAATTCAGAAGTGAAATGGAATTTGATATCCGGGAAATCCTGTTGTGCCATCATCAGCACATAGTTGGAATCGGCCAAATAGACATCGCGACCTTCTTTGTCGAGAGCCATATACTGAGCTTTTCTCCTTTTGAAATTGTCCAGCATTTCCTGATTGTCACTTTCAATCCAGCAGGCCTTGTACAGGCTGATCGGTTCCCAGCGACATTGAGCTGCATATTCATGAAGCAGACGATATTGGATTACTTCAAACTGCAGCTGACCTACTGTACCGATAATCTTTCGTCCGTTGAACTGGTTGGTAAACATCTGGGCTACACCCTCGTCCATCAGTTGTTCGATACCCTTGTTAAGCTGTTTGGCTTTCATCGGATCTGCATTCTCGATATATTTGAACATCTCTGGCGAGAAGCTAGGCAAGCCTTTGAAGTGAAGTTCTTCACCGGATGTCAATGTATCACCGATTTTGAAGTTCCCCGTATCCGGAAGACCGATAATATCTCCGGCAAAAGCTTCGTCAACCACCTCCTTCTTCTGAGCCATAAAGGCCGTCGGACTGCTGAAGCGCATCTGTTTGCCGAAGCGGACATGCTTATAGTTGGTGTTCCTTTCGAATTTGCCCGAACAGATTTTTACAAAGGCGATACAGCTGCGGTGGTTCGGGTCCATATTGGCATGAATCTTGAATACGAAACCGGTGAATCCGTCTTCATTCGGATCAACGGTTCGTTCGATGGCCTGAATTGGACGTGGACATGGAGCAATCTGTATAAAACAGTCTAACAGTTCTTTCACCCCGAAGTTGTTCAGTGCCGAACCAAAGAATACAGGTGCAATATCTCCTTTCAGATAGGTATCTACATCGAAATCCGGATAAACACCTTCCACTAGTTCCAGATCACTGCGAAGCTTTTCTGCCTGGGCAGGATCAATGTAATTCTCCAGTTCAGGACTGTAGACATCCTTGAACTCGATATTTTCCGTTACATACTGTTTGCTCGGAGTATATAGATTCAGTTTCTGTTCGTATATATTGTATACACCGCGGAAACGTTTGCCCATATCGATAGGCCAGCTCAGCGGGCGTACTTTGATATGCAGTTCTTCTTCAATTTCATCCAGCAAATCGAACGGATCTTTACCGTCACGGTCCATTTTGTTGATGAATACGATAACCGGAGTCTTACGCATACGACAGACTTCCATCAGTTTACGAGTCTGGGTTTCCACACCTTTGGCGATATCTATCACAATGATAACACTGTCAACGGCAGTCAAAGTACGGAAAGTATCTTCGGCGAAATCCTGGTGACCGGGAGTATCCAGGATGTTGATCTTATGGTTTTTGTAGTCAAATGCCATCACGGAAGTTGCTACAGAGATACCACGCTGCTTTTCTATTTCCATCCAGTCGGAAGTGGCGGTCTTTTTAATTTTGTTCGATTTAACCGCACCGGCTACGTGGATAGCTCCTCCGAAAAGCAACAGCTTTTCAGTCAGAGTTGTCTTTCCGGCATCCGGGTGACTGATGATTGCAAACGTTCTTCTTCTTTCAATTTCTGCTGAGTATTGCCCCATTTCTTATTTAGTTGTATTGATAATATTCATATTATTCAGACATTCTTTCAGACTGGCTTCCCAATGAGGAATATTCAGCTGATAAACTGCCTTTATCTGATGTTTGTTAAGTACACTGTAATGCGGACGAATAGCCTTGGTTGGATATTCAGCTGATTCGATCGGATAAACACGGGTTTTCAGTCCTGCCAGTTCCAGAATTTTTACGGTGAAATCATACCAGCTGCATACTCCTTCGTTGGAGAAATGATAAATTCCTGGTTTGAAATTCCCGTTTTCAGCTTGTTCCATAATGGATAACAAGGCATTGGCAAGGTCTCCTGCATAGGTAGGTGAACCCACCTGATCGAATACCACACGCAGTTCGTCTCGTTCTTTGCCTAGTCTCAGCATGGTCTTTACGAAGTTGTTCCCATATTCCGAGTAGAGCCAGGCAGTACGGACTGCTACGGCATCTTCACAGTTTTCAAAAAGAGCGATTTCTCCGGCTCTTTTGGTGGAACCGTAAACTGATTGCGGATTGGTGTCATCTGTTTCCTTGTATGGCTTACAGGATCTTCCATTGAATACATAATCGGTGGATATATGCAGGAGCTTTGCTTGATTTGCCTGAGCAGCTTTGGCCAGACTGGCAACTGCATGATGATTGATCTTTTCGCAGAGTTCCTGATTATCTTCCGCTTTATCAACTGCTGTGTAGGCAGCACAGTTGATGATATACTCGATTGAATTTTCTTTCACAAAATTCATTACCGCTTCTTCGTTACAGATATCCAGAGTGTCGGCATCTGTAAAAAGAAAGTGGAATTTGGTATGTTCACAAGCCCGGTGTTGAATGGAATTACCCAACTGTCCGTTAGCTCCCGTTACTAAAACCGTTTTCATATCTTAATCTTCCAGTTCAAGTTCATTATTCATATCTGCTCTGTATTTTTCGGCCAGCAGAGCCAGAAAAGTACTGATCTGTTTTAAACCTTCCATCGTTTCCTTGCTGACTTCCTTTCCTTGCATGCGAAGCACCAGAAAACCATAAAGGGCAGTAAAACAAGTTTCTATTTCAGGAATATCATTTCCTCCTGATTTGGCACGAAGCTGTACGATATAAGGAAGAGTCTTATAATAGGAAGCTCCGTAAATCATTTCTTTGGGCGATTTCAGCAGACGGAGATGTAAATCAGTCAAAGCGATAATCACATTCTTGTTCAGCTGGATATGTCCGCTTTCCTTTACTCCTTCACTTCGCATCATGTCGATCAGTTCTTCATACCACTGGGTAATCTCAGCCTTGACTTCGTCAGGCTGGTCATATTTGGAAATCACGTTCTTCTTGATTTCCTCGATATCCAGATGGTTGGCACGAATCAGATCTTCTACCTGCCACATATAAAGCAGATATTCTGAAATATTTTCTTTTCTTTTTTGTTTGGCAATAATCATACTTTATATTGATAATGTATATTCGGATACAGCCTCATAGAATTTCCGTTCTGAAATTCCCAGCTGGCGACAAGCCAGGCGGGCTGCATTGACGTTTATCAGAAAATGACTGTTCAGTACATTGATAGGGTAGTCGCCATAACGTGTCTGGAGGAAGGTCTTTCCTTCTTTTTCGATAATGGGATGTTCCTCAAACGGAATGGCGGTTATGTCACTTCGTATATCCTGAACCAGTTCTTCGATTACAGGATCTCCTCCATAGTAGATCAGCTTTCCCAGACGTTCGATGGAAGTGGAGAAGCATTTGTATGTCTCCATATAATCCTCTGGTGTGGCATGGTCTTCAGATGAGTTCCAGTTTAAGTTCGTCATAATGGCGATATGTGGACGGTAATATTCCAGTTGTGACCGTTGTTCGAGCAGTGACGCAATATGCTCGTCTCCTTCAATCAGTGCAATACGTCCTTCATATCCTAATTGAAGATGATTCTCTAATAAGTCGATATCACTGGTGGTTGCGTAATCGAATTCCAGCTTCTGTTTCCGGAGGGCGGCAATCATCAACGAGATGATCGCTTTTCTCCCACGACTGCCGGCAACTACAACACGTATCTTCGATATGGTGCGTTGATAAATGAACTCAGGTATCGATTCGATCATCAATCCCAGTTCTTTGGCTTTTCTATATTCCGGATTGTCTGGTGTTACCTGATTGCCAAGAATTACAACATAAGTTTCCTTCGTCAGTTTTTCAGGAAACCATCCACGGCCATAACAGGTAAAATTGTTGTCTTTCAATTTCTGTATTAGGTCATCGCTCAAGTCACAGTCCGACACGCTGACTTCGTAACCTCTTTCGTTTATGGTTGAAGCCAGTTCGATAACGAGTGGATCGGAAATTGATATCAAATGTACTTTTCGCATGATAAGGTATTTATAGCACAAAAGTAGCAAAAAATCTTGGAGACTGATTCATTATTTTTCCGATTGGCTCAAATTTATTTTATCCTTGGCTG
>JAHHQS010000310.1 GCA_020026285.1 Parabacteroides sp.
TTAAATATAAAAAGCTGACCGATGAGGAAAAGAAGATATTCGCCCGTGTATGTAAAAAATCCCCGAAGCTGGCTAATATCATCAGCCAGAGAGGAAAGGGAAAGGGAACGAGAAGATAAAAAGACAGAGCCAACTGATTTTTAAATCAGCTGGCTCTGTCTTTTGGAAGCGGTTGTTAATTTCAGGAGACTTAAGCGAATCTCTTGAAAAAGTTTGGCATTTCAGTTACCGAAACAGGTGTTGGATCATTACTTGCGCCACTTCGAGTATAGTATGCATCACCAAATGCCACAGGTCCATTATCGTTAATAATTTTCAGAATTACCACGGCACGGTCATGATAGGTCACCATGCGCATTTTGCTTCCTATTTGACGTTTATAGTGCTCATCAATTGGCGCAATTTCAAGTGCGTGACGAATATCCATGAGATAATCGTCATAATTTCCTCCATAATGTATATCTGTCTCTCCATTCAATCCTGTTACATAAAAACTTCCAACAGGAATACTCGTTGTTCCATAAGCCTCTCTAATTTTTTCTGCATCATCAAAATTGTCCGCAACACCAATCAGTATATAACCAGTAGCCTTTTTTTCAGAATTTGCCATTGCTGTCAACGTTTTGAAAATCTTTTCAAGAAGTTTATCATTACGTTCACCTGTCTGCAAATTATAAATTCCCTGTTTGAAATCGTATTGGGCATTTTCAGTGTAGGACTGTTTCAAAAGAGTTTCAATTTCATTAGCATACGAATATAGCATTGGATCACCTTCGCCACGGTCAACACAATATTGTGCCAAAACGGCAGATGTTGATGCGATAAGATCTGTCTTTTGTTGTTGTGGCCACCATCCACCGCCAGAAGCTATTTTAAGAGTCCTCTTAGAAATATCCCTGAGTGCTTCGTATAGAGCTTCATAATCCACTATTTTTTTCTCTTTCTGCACCAACAAATCGTAAAGTGCCAAAAAGAGAATTTGAAAATATCGAGGTCCTTTATAAATCCTTGGCCCAACCATGTGCCCAATAATGCTCTGTGAGTGATTATGAAAAATCCTTCGAATCTCGTCATATACACAGAAGAATTGTCGTGAAAGAGTTTCAGACGAGACGGCATTTAATGCTTCGTTTATTTTTTGAGATCGTGCAGTTTCTTCTCCACCAGGGTATCCATAGTATTCATCCAAGACGCTTACATTCGAAGGCGGTGTTGGAGTAAGAAGCATGCTACCCAATAAGTCGGCAATTTGTTCTTCATCTATCGATTGTCGCAAATCTTCTTTGGTAATAATATTTTCTTTGACCCAAAAAACGGAATCAGGATTAATCCCACTGGTTTCACAGTCTTTAGAAATACTAATACTTTGCATTTGCGAAAGAAGAAGAAAATCATCATGAGAAACATCTCCACGAATACGGGTAGAGATGTTCCGGACAAGCTGTGCGAAATCCGTTACGACGCCTGCTTGCCGAATTTCTTGCCGTGAAAGGTGTTTACCGTTGGAGTTGATGCGCCTAAACACCTCATCGATAACATCCGGATTTGTCTCATCGTATACTGAATAGGGAAGCTCATAGCTGACAATTTTAACACAAACGTCTCTGTTTAATACTGGAAGTTTTTGAGTTAAGATGCCTTGATCCACAAGATTTTTTGTCAATGCAGTAGTTGTTAAATCGAAATATTCGCCTGAAACTGTCGCATAATCGTTCTCGATAAATGTAAAAATGGCATTTAATCTTTGCATACCATCTATTATTTCATTACAATCGATTCCTTTATAGTTGCTTTTTGCAAACAAAAACAGTGGAATAGGATAACCATTTGAAATTGAGTCTATAAATGCCTGCTTTTCATCTAACCCCCAAACTAATTTTCTTTGGTAACGACGATTGACTAAATACAAGTTGTTACGATAGTCCTCATAAGAGCGTTCAACAACTCTGCCGTTAATCGTTGGTTGCATTATAATTCCCCCAATCTTATGCTTATTTCTTCGTAGAAAGCAAAAACAATGCTTTTAAATTTCTCGAATTGTAGGTAGTACAGAGATAAAAATCAGAAATGGTCTTATTTTCCGAGAAAATCTCATTTATTATATTTTGAAAAAACAAGTATCTTGATATTATTTTCCATTAATAAGATATCATATACCTTATGATTTATCAATCATCGGGAACTCCCTAATTAAATGTGGTCATAAGTATATATCTGTAAGAAAACTTGACATTTCATTGGCACTATTAAATACTTTTCCAATGTTCTTACTTAGGTGCATTATTGTAAAATAAGTACATCCATAAAAATATATAGTTAATTTTCCTGTTCTCTACCGTTATAGTGGCAATAAATACCATAATATAAGTATCGTATCATAGATCGACTATCAGATCCTGTAAAAAATACATAGACAATTAAAATTATTCTTGCATTTATTTTCTCCATATGGTATTTTAAAATTAACCCATTTAAGGAGTTGCAAATATGAATAAAATAGGTAAACAGCTTCGTGCATTGCGTGAGAGTATTGCCTTTTCACAGGAAAAATTAGCAGTTACCCTTG
>JAHHQS010000311.1 GCA_020026285.1 Parabacteroides sp.
ATTTTCTTCAGGAACTTAAAAAAGCATTTGGAGGAAGAGAAATTATAATCATCCCATGGTCAGCTCCAGGAACCTCTGATCCCGATTCAGGCCTTGATGTATATGGCCATTCTGACGGCTTTATCAAATATGCCGGAGATAATCGAATTCTAATGTCTGCACATCACATGCTTCAAGCAAAAGAGGCTAAGGCGATTAAAGCTGTGCTTACCAATAATGGTTTTGATGTAATAGAAATGGATTTCAGTCAAATACCGAATGATAAACTAGACTTTGATCTAAATTGGGCTTACATTAACTTCCTGCAGGTGGGGAAGTTGATTTTCATGCCTTATTTTGAAGGACTGATGGAAAATGACATTGCTCAAGGATATATCCAAGAGGCTTTTCCGGACTGCAAGATTGTCCCAATTGAAATGAGCGACGTTGTCCAAGAAGGTGGAGCCCTTCATTGCTTAACCTGGAACATCAAACAGTGATGTTCTCACTCTCCATAAGCTGACTGAAGTAGCTTAGAATTATTTCAGGATTGACGGATTCTCCCTTGAAACGAGCTGTAATGTGAAGATGCGGACCGGAACTACGTCCCGTAGAGCCACTTATAGCAACCACCTTTCCTGGATTAACCGAAGTTCCAGCAGGGACCAATATCTTAGATAGATGACAGTAACTAATTTGAATATTGCCATGTTGTAAAATCACGTATTTCCCCGATCTTCGGTCTTCTCCTGTTTTTATTACTTTACCATGTAGCATCGCATACACCTCTTCATTTCTTGCACGGAGGTCAAGTCCATTATGCAGACGTTTCTTTCCTGTGAATGGATCTTTTCGATAGCCAAAAGAAGAAGTGACTTTTATTTGTTTCAAAGGATAGGCAAAAAATGGTACCTCGCCTATTCTTTCTTTTTGTACCATGACACTCGACGTATCTTTAAGATTTTGAGTAGTAACAGAGTCTATTCTTCCCTGTATTTGGGGACGAACGTCTTCTTTGTTATTTCCAGATTTTGTCCTCTCTATTTTATACAAGTTCTCCTTGATTTCAATTGTATGAAATTGTGCTTTTGATTCCACTGTTAAAAGCATAAGGCAGCCTGTAAGTATGTACGCTAATCTTCTCATGTGTGCAAAAGTAATAATGTGCTTGTAAAGAAAAGCACATTCTCATACCTAAACTCCAATAAATGAAATAAAATCTTATTTAAAGTATGATTATTTTCATAATATCATACTCTGAGTATTAATATATACGTTTAAAACGTTCTTTTATCCTCTGTTTTTTAGATTTATATAAAACATTAATATCTTTGCCAGAGTATTATTTTAAATATGAATCAAAGTATGAAACATGACCGATTTGACGAATCAAACTATCCGTATGAGACATTGGAAAAATTCGGATTAACCAGGGAAATGCTAGAGGATTTACCCATGAACGTCCTCGATGATCTTTCAATGGGATATCGCTCTCCAGTCCTGCCAATAAAGGTGACGGATGAAAATGGAGAAGTCGTTTCCGGACGCTCTCGTTTTGCTTTCATTCCTTCAGATAACGGAGGGATAGATGTGTTATTCTATCCTGCATTGAAAAATGCACCTATCGAACAGTTTAATGAACATCAACAAAGTCTTCTCAAGGAAGGTAAGGTAATCATCGCTGAAGTAACCTTAGCAGAAGGACAGAAGACCAATGCCTTTGTTCAAGTTGATGCTATAACGCATCAAGTTCTAACAGCTCCAATCTCTATCATTGAAAGCAATCTCAAAGTGTTGGCTGATGCTGCACATCTTGGATCAACAGAGCTTAAAAGCGTTCAAAATGGTAAACCTCTAACCTTCATTCTCGAAGATGAACCTGTAACCATTGGAATAGATCTTACTGACAAAGTAGGTGTTCGAATCTGCGAAGGTGACGAACAAATATGGAGTGAGCAATCAAAAAAAGAATGGAGTAAATACACATTTGGATGCTACGGCTGTTGGGTAACAGATAATGAAGGTAATCATGATTATATACCTGAAGAGAGTTACACAGACGAAATCTGGGATGAACAGAGAAAAGCCGGACTTCGTAATATGTCATCATCCATGCATAAATAATTCAAAAAGCTAAAAAATATGGAACACGAATATTATTCAGAAGATATCCTGATTGAGAAACTTGAAAGCGGTGAATACACCTGGTTGGATTATGTGAACCATTTTTCTCCAGAATGGCAGGAAGAGTACCAGGAATATTGCAAAGAAAATAATCTCGCTATTGGTGATGAATCTGCTCAAGAATTTGTCCATCATAAAGACGAACAGCTTGAAAACGGAATGTCTTGTGGTGATGCTTAATATCTAGCGTTATGACTATCAGAAAGAATACAAACCCTCGAGACATGGATTTGCAGCCAGAATTACGTGACATCTTAATGCGTAATGGAATGCAGGCCCATGTAGTAAGCAATGGTACTGCTTATCAATTGATTGTACAAGGACACGATTCACCAATGCTCACTTACAATCTTACC
>JAHHQS010000312.1 GCA_020026285.1 Parabacteroides sp.
AACGAAAATCTCAGACCAAGCGCAAAAAGAAAATCGCCGCCGCTGTCTACCTCTATCAGGTGGACAACGACGGCGAATGGGGCGAGATTTCGTTTGATTTTGAGGTTGGAACAGCGGAGATCATCCGGCTGGCGGAATGGGATATGACAGTAAGCAAGAAATTTGCACGAAAAGTGATTCAATACCTTTTGAACGGCGATTCTGATAAATTATATAAGGAAAAGTCTTTGATATGTGAATAGGGGGCTGTTGCAAAATAGCCTCTCCTAAAAATAATGCACAAAAACTGGCTGTCAAATGAAGCAGAACGCTTCATTTGACAGCCAGTTTTCATTTTTTACTTCTAATGTTTTGTGTACATTGCTATTGTGATTTCATTCTGCAACAGACCCCTTTCCATCAGTGGGATTTTGCTTTGTGGTCTGCTAAAGTCTTTCCTACTTTGCTTTTTGCAGCCATGGAAGAACTTTTGGATGCCAGAGTTTTACCAACCTTAGCACCATCATGCACAGCCATAGTCAAAGGCTTTTAAATTGACAGTTTCTTTTAAGTGTGATAGTATGTTAGTATGTAAACTTACATTCTAATTTTGAAATGGTGGTGATTACTTGATTGTTGATGATTCTATGAAATTCTGCAATTTACTTGCACAAATGATAAAAGAGGCAAATTTATCAAATGTCAAGTTTTACACCGCACTTGGCATAAAGAAACCTTACTTTTATGATATTTTAAGCGGTAAAGTCAATCCGCCTCCTCCTGACAGACAATTTGCGATGCTTCAGTTATTAAAGCCAAAGCCTGAACAAATAGCGTTATTTTTTGATTTGGCTGCACAAGAGCGAAATGAAGTGCCCGCTGATATTGCGCAAACACTAAAAAATAAAGATTTGTGCAGACAATTGAGAAATGGTATAGACTACGAAAAATTATTAAAGAACGGAGAATACAAAAATGAGTGATAATAAAAGAGAACAAGAGAGAACAGAACTTTACCGTACAATATGGGCGCTTGCAAATGAACTTAGAGGAAGTGTCGATGGTTGGGATTTCAAACAATATGTTTTAGGTATGCTGTTTTATAGATATATATCTGAAAACCTTACAACTTATCTCAACAAAGGTGAATGGGAAGCAGGAAACACTGATTTTGATTATGCCGAAATTGAAGATGAAGATCTACCTGAGAATCTTAAGCAGGAAATGGTACAAGAAAAAGGCTTTTTTATTATGCCCAGTGAATTATTTGGACGATTACTAAAGAGAATAAAAAAAGCAGATAAAGACGCAAAGGAACAGGCGGAAAAAGACGGCAAAGAAGTAGAAGTTGCTGATTTGGATGAGAATTTAAACGAAATATTGCAAACGAATTTTAAAAATATTGAAGCGTCTGCAATTGGTAGTCCGAGTGAAGAAAACTTCAAAGGTTTGTTTGACGATATAGATGTGAACAGCAATAAGCTTGGGCCAACAGTTATTAAGAGAAACAAGAGACTTAAAAGATTAATTACCGTCATCGGGGATATGGATCTTGGTAATTATCAAGATAATTCTATCGATGCTTTTGGGGACACCTATGAGTATTTAATGGGAATGTATGCTTCAAATGCCGGCAAAAGCGGCGGCGAATTTTTTACCCCACAAGAGGTATCTGAGCTTCTGACAAAAATCTCACTACTTGATAATAACGGAAAAATGAAATCAGAAGTAAACAAAGTATACGACCCTGCTGTGGGAAGTGGCTCATTACTTTTGAAGTTTGCAAAAATTCTCGGTAAAGATAATGTCCGCAATGGATTTTTCGGTCAGGAAATCAACATCACAACTTACAATCTTTGCCGCATCAATATGTTCCTGCACGACATAGGTTACGATAAATTCAGCATTGAACATGGCGATACTTTAGTTGATCCTAAACATTGGGATGAAGAACCGTTTGAAGCCATCGTTTCAAATCCGCCCTACTCTATTAAATGGGAAGGCTCTGACAACGGAACATTGATTAACAATCCCCGTTTTTCTCCTGCCGGTGTATTGGCTCCTAAATCAAAAGCTGACTTTGCTTTCATTATGCATTGTCTGCATTGGCTTGCTACAGACGGAACAGCAGCTATTGTTTGTTTCCCTGGTATTATGTATCGTGGCGGAGCAGAACAGAAAATCAGAAAATATTTGATTGATAATAACTATATCGAATGTATCATTCAGTTGCCTGATAACCTTTTTTATGGAACAAGTATCGCAACTTGCATTATGGTTCTCAAAAAATCAAAAGTTGACAACCAAACTCTGTTTATTGACGCTTCAAAGGAATTTGTCAAGTCTACCAACAGCAATAAATTGGGGGATGGAACATCAAGCAACGAACCTAATAATATTCAGAATATATTAAACGCTTATATCAACCGAAAGACTGAAAAGCATTTTACTGCTCTTGTTAAACAGGAAGATATTGAAAATGCAGATTACAATCTTTCTGTATCAACTTATGTAGAAAG
>JAHHQS010000313.1 GCA_020026285.1 Parabacteroides sp.
CAAATAAGTTATAGTTATCTCCTGCTACACTTTTAGTGCAAGGTGCAAGCCTATATATAAATAGGCTTGCACCTTGCACTAAGGAGACCGAAAAAGTGAAATGAATACCTCTCTATCTTCTTTTCCTGTCGGGTATAACAACCGCTCAAAAACGACCACACATTTTTTCAAAGGAAGCAAGAACTTGCTTACTCGACTGGTTCTGATGTATTGAGTATATTATATTTCAACGACAGGGGCACCCATCAGAAATCACCATTCCCATGGAAATATTCAAATAAGAATAAAGGGAAAGCACTTAAGACTGATACACTGTTATCCTTTAAAACATATTTTTCAAGTTGTTTATTAAATATTTCTTTAGTCGTGATATCCTCTACATTAGGGGGAGGAGTATTGTTGGCATTGCAGATGAAGTTGGCCTTTGAAGCGTTGGCTTTTATGAGGTGATTCCATATTTCCTTCAGAGATGATTTTCTCTCCGGGGTATTATCATCTTCTTTAATATTGCCCATTTTGTCAGTTTTGAAAATGATATTATATCTTTTACGATAGAAGTCATATTCCATAGCCCAACTTTTACCTTTGTTTAGTTGATCTATGCTGACTATATAGTTGCAGAAATTAAAATCAGGCTTACAATTCAGGCAATATAGAGCTTCAACCATTGGATAGCTGATAAATATCATACCATTTTCACTACTATCGGAAAGGACATCTATTATCTCCGATATCTCTTCGTTAAGTTGATCTAATTGAATCATTTTATTCTGAGGATCATAATCAAAGAAAAGATAGGTTGCTTCAAACTGTGATGAGATAAAATCATTCAGGGATGTATCCCCTCTTTGGTTCATGCGATTTTTTACGACATTAAAAATATCAACTTCTCCACCATCTTTTTGAAGATCTTTTACCTCCTTTACAAAAGTATGTGTGTCTGAGCCATACGCGCATTGTACCATATTAGGATTATCCTTAAAGAACAATTCTTTTACAGTCTGCATAATTTTAGGTTCTTCTTTAATCCCTTCAAAAATTAATAAAATCATATTCTGATTATTTCAAGTTAAATGCCCCAGCACGATACATCTTTTCTATGTTATGTCCCTGTCTCAGCTCACCACGGTTCGTTAAATCACTCAATGGAGCAATTCTATTTTCACCTATCAGGAAACCGCAATCGGGGCGAAGTAAGTCGTTTGACAATAGCATTGTATTGTGCGAAGTCATGAATACTTGGAAATCTTCATTGAATAAAGTACGGCATACATTCATCGACAATTCAAAATGGTAGAATGCGTCAAATTCATCTATGAACACAAATTTTGCACCAGATTCCGTTATTCTTTTAATCCAATAAAACAAGAGTTCGAGTGCTGATGTTCCTGTGGAAATAATTTCATGGAAAGGCACTTCATAGCCACCCATCTTACACAGAATAATACTGCTGTCGGGTTGAGTTGGGGAGAAGTCGAATGTCTGCTTGCTTTCTACGTTCAAGAATTCTGCAAATTCTTTTAGGTAGTTATTCTTTATGATATATTGAGCAATATTTACCACTCCTGTATCAAGTCCGATATACCTACGTTCGTCAAGACATCGAAACCAAAGCATAGAATTGATAAAATCCATCAACTTCTTTATGTAGTGATTTTCTGTCAGAGGAAATGTCCCAAAAATGAACTTAAGAATTGAGACGAAGTTAGCACTTTGTGCCAGACTATCCATCATGCCTTTCTCAATGGGGAATTCATTTGAGATATTCAGATGGTCATAGTCTTTTTCAAAAACAACATTCCCGGACTGGCTTAGCGATTCTTTTACTAATTGGCCATTGATATTTTTACTATAAGCGTATTCAATTTTGATTCCGTCGATAATGAATGTATATTCAAAATCTATATTCTTATCGGGGGAACCGCGAAAGATGGATTCTCTATAGTTGGTTGAGTTGGCAGTGCCTGTCAAATTAACTATGTCAAAGACTGCACGACCAAGACTTGTCTTACCTGAACCATTTTCTCCATAGATGATTCCATTTTTGACGATGTTGTTTTTAATTAATTCTGAATTAAAGGAATACTCCCTTGGGTGTGACAGGTCCCAAGTTATTTTTTGGGGGAATCCCATATAATTTGCCACAGAGAATTTTACTAACATAATTTAGAGTGTTGTTTTCGCAAATATATAAAAAAGATTAGAACCGTAAAAAAATTACGAAAGAAAATAAAGATACTTTTATATCAGGGACTGTTTGCTGGACAATTCATATCATGACGGAATTAAACGATAGTACCTAAAACTACATTTTTCAGGCCTAAATCACGAAGAGAAAGATTATTTGGTATAAAACGAAAAAAATCCATTAACCTATATAATTTACAATTCTTGTTTGATTCATAGATGCTTAACTACATTTCGAGCGACAATCGAATACTAACCTTG
>JAHHQS010000314.1 GCA_020026285.1 Parabacteroides sp.
AATATATCTAAAGAACTGTTGAGAACCATTCTTCAGGAGGTGTCGCATGCTTGAAGACGTTGCGGGTATCCGACGAGTTGTACTAGCTTGTGGAACAGTTGACCTCCGTAAAGGAATTGATGGACTAGCAATGATTATTGGAGATAAATACAAACAGAATCCTTTTGAAAAAGGTACTCTATTTCTTTTTTGTGGGAAGCGCTCTGATCGCATAAAAGGATTATTGTGGATGGGGACGGGATTTCTACTCCTATACAAACGATTAGAAGACGGTCGTCTATCTTGGCCACGTACTACACAAGAGGCTACGGCTATAACAGAGGAACAATTCCACTATCTAATGATGGGATTGAATCCGTTAGATCCTAAAGTGAAAGAAATACATCCTTCCAAAATATATTGATTATTGTGCAAAACAGAGAAAATTTTTCTTCGTTTTTGAAACTAAAAAGGAATGTTTTTTTACATTGAATTGACATTTACAGAAGGCTGTCACATGCTTTATAAGACTTCAAATATAAAAAAATGAACCTTGAAAACTCTATCTTTCTAAGTACCTTAAACAAAGAAGTGAAAGCTTTTACATGGTGGCAAAATGACGGATTTCAGTGCTATGGCTGTTCGCATTTTTATTTCTTTTCTGATATACTAATATCATCAAATGAAAGTACAAGAGGCGATTAGCATGTGTCAGAAATTCACACCAGAAGAATTGAATAAAATGGATCATCAGACAAAAAATGATGTAATTTATCAAATGCAGGATCGTCTTGATAAACTGGAACACAATTATGAAAATCTTATGGAGCAGGTACGCCTTGCTAACCAACAACGTTTTGGACGTCAATCAGAGAAGTTAGATGCAATCGTAGGACAGCTCTCTTTCTTTAATGAAGTTGAAGAGAATTACGATGAAACGATTCCTGAACCATCTATTAGCGATGCTATTTCTGAGACATTAAAACCAACTCGTAAAATAAAGAAAAAAGGACAACGTGAAGAAGACCTGAAAGATTTTCCGCAAGAAGAAGTTCCTCATGATGTATCAGAACAAAAACTTGTTGAAACTTTTGGCGCTGGTAATTACAAAAGTATGCCGGATGAAATTTACTGGCAGCTTCGTTTTGAACCGGCAAAGTGGATAGCAGAAAAACACATTATTAAAGTATATGTAGGTACTGACGGTCTCCATCAGGATGAATTCTTACGTGGTGATCATCCTAAGACTTTATTTAGAGGCAGTATTGCAACACCATCATTGGAGGCAGCTATCATTAATGCAAAATATGTGAACAGTAATCCATTAGATCGTCTTGCACGTGATTTTCAAACAAATGGCCTTAATCTTTCAAAACAAACCATGTCAAACTGGACGGTATGGACAGCTGAAAGATTTCTTCGTCCAATGTACAAGTTTATGAAAGAAGAACAGTTAAAAGCACATGTAAACCAATGCGACGAAACGCCTGTAGAAATCATTCATGATGGTCGCCCTGCCGGCAGTCAAAGCTATATGTGGGTACATCTTACAGGAGAACTTAGTTCCGTTCCTAAAATCATTGTGTACGAATATCAGAAAACACGACATTCTGATCATCCGAAAGAATACTATAAAGATTTCAATGGTATCCTTTCCACAGATGGTTTACAACAATATCATAAGATTTCCCGGGAACTGGATGGAGTAACCAATGCGAATTGCTTTGCACATGCAAGACGTGATTTTACAAATGCAATCAAGGCAATCGGCAAAGGAAATCCGGAAACAGTCAAGTCATCGATTGCATACAAGGCACTTATTCGAATTGGTGCAATTTATGATTTAGAAGGTACTTTGAAGAACCTCACACCAGAACAGCGTCTAAAAGAACGTCAGACTTCAATCAAACCATTGGTTGAGGAGTATTTTGCGTGGGTAAAAGAAGTTCTTGCAGATAAAACGGCATTACCAAAAGGATTAACTGCCAAAGGCTTGAATTACAGTGTTAATCAGGAAAAATATCTGAAAGTCTTTTTAACGGACGGAGAAGTTCCAATTGATAATTCCGCAAGCGAAAGAGCATTGAGAAATTTTACGATAGGCCGTAAAAACTGGGTGACCATTAATACTATTCGAGGTGCACAGGCAAGTGCTATCATCTACAGTATTACAGAGACAGCACGTGCCAACAATCTGAATGTATATTATTACATTAAATATATATTGACTGAGTTATCTCAGTTAATTGATAAAAACGGAAATATAGAACAATCAATGCTGGAGCCATTCATGCCATGGTCAAAAACATTACCGGCTGAGTGTTACAGTAAGCGTCGTAAGTGACCGACGCTTAAATTTATGTGTAGGCGACCGATTTGACGCTTACGGAATAACAAAAAACGCTGGAATATCAAGAGTGAATAAACACCCGGTTTTTCCG
>JAHHQS010000315.1 GCA_020026285.1 Parabacteroides sp.
TATACGAATAGAGTTAAGCGCATCAAAAGAACATACGATGAACTTTTCTAAGGCTGATTGGAAACGGCTATGGGACGATTTTATCGAAGAGTTTGACAAGCAAGAACTGTTAGACAAGAAAGGTAAGATGGTATCACGGAAGACCAATCTTGCCAACAGCATTGGTACAGTCTAGCTTCACCATGATTCGGAAGGAGGTGTACCACATCTTCATGGTGCATTCTGCCGAATCGACAATGACGGTAACATCAATAACGACCACAACATTCATCTGCGTGCCCAGCGTGCAGCTGAAAGAGTGGCAAAGAAACGAGACTGGACTACAGCCAACGATATTCATTCTGCAAACAGCAAGACTGTTTCAGAAGATTGTATGAGTGGTCTGAAGTCTATGGACACATGGTCATGGGATGACTATGTGAAGTTTTTAAGATGTAAGGGATATGAAGTGTTCGAGCGTCGGGACAGCAAGCATATTCTTCGTGGTTATTCACTTCAATTAGGCAGAGCCAAATTCAAGGCTTCTGAACTTGGCATCGGTAGAAACCTTACTGTATCGAAGATTGAGAACACGTGGAAGAAACTGCATCAGTCAGAACAAGAGCAGCGCAGAATCGATTCACCAGAGAACAAGACAACTCAGGCAAGACAAACATATCAATCACCTTCTGGAGTGGATTACCTACAGCCACACAGAGATTATGTGCCCTATTCTGTTCCTTTTACAGAGGATAAAAAGTTCTGTTATATACCTCAATCGGTAAGCGACTTCTTCGATGACGAGTTCGATTATAGATTCATTGAGAACTGTGACGAGTTGAAAGATATTGCTGTTGCATTCTTCATCGGATTGATGCAGCCTTATGACGTTCCATCAAGCGGTGGTGGCGGTGGTCAGAGTAATCTGCCCTGGAGAGATAAAGACGATGACGATATGGACTGGGCACGCAAGTGTGCTCGTTTGGCTGCTCTCAGAGCTGGAGTAACACCAAGATATAAACGAAAAAGATAATGTTAGCCTATGGGAAAATTTGATTTTGATGAAATGGATTCAGCAATGCAGAATGCTGAATCCAAACGTCAATACGAACAACAAACTGAACTCCTGAATAGGAATATCAAACCCGTTCAAGAATTGCACGAGAAACTCGGTATATACATAGAAGAAACAAGTTTTCTGATCCAAGGCTATAAATCTCTTATAGCGGATCTCAATAACGCATCGACAATAAAGTGTCCATCGAACCTCAAATCGTTGCTAGACGACTATGCCAATGAGGTCTGCCGTTATGTAATCAAAATGATGAATGCAGAAGCAACAAAAATTGTAAAAAGGATAGAAACATCAGGTGACAGAAAAACAATATCAGACTCGCTATTCTATGTTTTGTGGATTGCTTCTATATTATTCGTTGCATTTTTCGTCACTTTGTGCTATATGAACTATGCCTTATTTCATTTGGGTGCTCTATGGCAAGCTATGTTAGTCTTTGGAGTAATGACGGTTTGTACGTTAGGAATAGCGCTTTACATGACAAGAAAATGAAAGTGATAAAATTATGGTTGTTCTTTTCTATGGAATAAACACTTAGAAGGAACTTTAGTTAATACGAGTTTATAGTCCTGTAAGATTATCTCGTAAAAGGATGTCTTTTCGAATGAATTCAAGCCATTTGAAATGACATCCTTTATTTATATCGGTTATGTAATATTACTTTTTTATTTGTTATTTTATATTAGATTATGATTCGAATAAGTGTTATTAGGTATTAAGTAATACATTTTAGGTATTATAGACTTTAAAATTACTTAATTTTAGGTATTGTCTATTTATAAAGATATGTAGAAATTTGCGCCTTAAAATAAATAGTGATAAAAATCAATAATTTATTATGAAATTCAAAAACAATCTATTTGGAATTGCTGCCATGGCTCTATGCCTTGGATTAGCGTCATGTAGCGATGACGATGAGCTGCAATTTAGCCAAGCTCAAGTAACCAACTCAGAGTTAAAAACGATTCTTGAACAAAATGGTCTACATTTTGACGATCAAGGTCACTTGCTTTTAGATGAAGCAGCCAATAACTTGAAGGCTCTTGATTTGTCAGGCAAGAAGATTTCTGACTATAAGGAACTTTCTGTTCTCCCTAACTTAACAGAGTTAAACCTTTCAAACAATGAGTTCGGACCTGCATTCGACTTTGGTATTCTTCCTGCACAGATTAAAGTCCTTGATTTGACAGGTAACGAAATCTACGAAGTAGCTAACCTTGCTGAGATCAACGAACAGACAGGTGAGGTAACCTTGAAATTAGATTTTGATAAGTTGCTCCTTCCTGAAACTGCCAAATATGACTGTAATGAATTGCCAAACTATTTCCTTACAGATAAAGAAGTAGATATGAAATTAGGTGCAG
>JAHHQS010000316.1 GCA_020026285.1 Parabacteroides sp.
ATAAATAACAAAATAAATAAAACATGAAATTTATCTCTTGGAATGTAAATGGAATCCGTGCCTGTTGCGACAAAGGATTTCGTGATGCTTTTAAATCGTTGGATGCCGATTTCTTCTGTTTGCAAGAAACAAAGATGCAGGTAGGACAATTAGATCTAGTTTTTGAAGGTTATCAATCATACTGGAATTATGCAGAGAAAAAAGGATATTCAGGCACTGCTATTTTCACCCGTCATCAACCAATCGCTGTAACATATGGACTTGGTATAGAAGAACATGATAAAGAAGGAAGAGTTATTACACTGGAAATGGAAAACTTTTACCTTGTAACTGTTTATACTCCTAATTCTCAAGACGGATTGAAGCGTTTAGACTATCGAATGACTTGGGATGATGATTTCCGTGCTTATTTACAAAAGTTAGATACAAACAAACCGGTTATTGTCTGTGGTGATTTAAATGTTGCTCACAAAGAGATCGATTTAAAGAATCCGAAAACAAATAGAAAAAATGCAGGTTTCACAGACGAAGAACGTAATAAATTTCAAATCCTATTAGATGCCGGATTCACAGATACATTCCGTCATTTCTATCCAAAAGAAGAAGGTAAATATTCATGGTGGTCTTATCGTTTCCGCGCAAGAGAAAAAAATGCAGGATGGCGTATTGATTATTTCTTAACATCCAATCGCCTGAAAGATCAATTGTCTGGAGCTAATATTCACTCAGAAATTTTAGGCTCCGATCATTGTCCAGTAGAAGTGACCCTAAATATCTAAAAGAAAAGGAGGAAATACGTTTATGAAAAAGATTTTAACTTGCACTTGTCTGGCATTAACAATGTCTTCTCCCATATTATCACAAGAAAAACCTAATATTATCGTTTTCCTTGTTGATGACATGGGCTTAATGGATACATCTGTACCTTTCGACTGTGACAACAATGGGAATCCGATTGAGCATCCTCTAAATTCCTGGTATCGTACTCCCAACATGGCCCGACTGTCAGAAACAGGAATCCGCTTTTCTACCTTTTATGCCCAAAGTGTCAGTTCTCCATCAAGAACATCTCTGATGACTGGACAAAATGCAACTCGTCACGGAACTACCAACTGGATCAACAAAGAATCCAACAACAGAAATCAGTACGGACCAAGAAAATGGAATTGGCGCGGATTGAAGACTCAGGACTTCACTTTTCCTCGTATGCTGCAGCAGACCGGATACAAAACAATACATGTTGGTAAAGCCCATTTCGGTTGTGGGAACAGTGAAGGAGAAGATCCTAAAAATATCGGATTTGAAGTAAATGTTGCCGGATCTTCAATTGGACATCCAGGAAGTTATTTAGGTCAGGATGGTTATGGTAACATAAAAGGACAAAGAGCAAGAGCTGTTCCCGGACTTGAGAAATATCACGGTAAAGATATCTTTTTAACAGAAGCTCTTACTCGTGAAGCTCTATCTCAAATGGACAGAGCCATAGCAGAGAAACGACCTTTCTACCTAAACATGGCTCATTATGCAGTTCATGCTCCATTTATGACTGATAAACGTTTCATTGCAAATTATGAGAATTCAGATAAAAGTGATAATGCAAAAGCTTTTGCAACACTAATTGAAGGAATGGATAAATCCTTGGGGGATATTATTGACTATTTGAATGAAAAAGGTATAGCCGAAAATACATTAATCGTATTTATGGGCGATAATGGAGGAGATGCCCCTTTAGGCGATGCCAGAGGTTATGGTTCTTCTGCTCCTTTCCGAGGGAAAAAAGGAGCGGAATTTGAAGGAGGAATGAGAGTTCCCTGTATCATTAGTTGGGCAAAACCACAAGCAACTAATCATTTCCAAAAGGACTTTCCTATTAAGTCTGGAGCAGTCCAGACACAGTTAGGAACCATTATGGATATTTATCCAACATTGGCATCTTTGTCTGGAGCAGAAATTCCGACTAGTCACATTGTTGATGGAAGAAATCTGAAATCCTTATTAACAGGACAACATGATAGTTCAATAGACGAAACATTTCTGATGCATTTTCCTCATAATCATCGAGGAAGTTATTTTACTGTCTATCGAGAAGAAGATTGGAAACTAGTTTACTATTACAATCCGGAACATTCTGAACGTCCTGACTGTATTCTATTCAATCTTAAGAACGACCCTTACGAACATCAAGAAGTTTCAGCTCAAAATCCAGAAAAGACTTTATATATGCTGAACAGAATGAAAGCCAGAATGGATAAAGAAGGGGCTTTGTATCCAATCAATTTCGAAGGTCAGGAAATTCCAATAAATATTCCTTTTTTTGAAGCAAAATTCAAAAAATAGATTGATAATTGATATTATTTAACGTGAGTTCGACGAATTGTAAGTGCTTATAAATTTGGTGATTA
>JAHHQS010000317.1 GCA_020026285.1 Parabacteroides sp.
ATATATATATATCTTTTGATTCTAATGAAAGTATAAAAATCGAAGAGGTCACTATTGGATAAATGTAAAATTTATTTTAAGTTAGTATAAAGGAGGAAATATTATGAAAAAATTCTTATCAATGATTATTTGTGTAATTATGGTAATCTCCATACCTATAAGTGCTTTTGCAGGTTATCGAAAAGATACAATACCTCCAAAAAGAAATTCAGAATTTGGTACACTTACTGGGGAAATACAAGCAGATCCTCAAACAAATTATGTTATGTATGGTTCTTACACAACAAAAAATGCAAGTCAATTAAGAGCCTATGTGGATTTTCGCTTTTATACTACTGGTAAATTTATCAATGATGATGGTACAACCGGTTTCAATACTACTATTGCCTCTTATTATAGCGAAACAGGTCAAAGATATTTATCATCCAAATTATCAATATTTGGAACTCATGAAGCTAGAGGCAGATCTTCATTAGTAGGATATACAGAAATAGCAAACTTCTAATAGCATAGTATATTACTAAATTAAAATTATCATGACCACCACTAAACATGGTGGTTTGGCAAGGGCTATAAGCCCTTGCTACTTGCCAGCACCTTAATAGTTCTGGCTTTTACTTTGTTCAAGCCTTTGTGGTTTGACTACTTGCTACCTTTGAAAGGGTCTTCGTACTCTTTTTGCTCAATTTATCTTCCATCTGGTGCCTTTTTTCTTTCTCTCTTATGTATTTCTGCACTGTCTTTGTATTCAATCCAACAGTGCTTACATAATATCCAGCTGCCCAAAAAATTCTATTGCCGAATTTATATTTCAATTTTGCATGACGTTCGAAAATCATCATTGCACTCTTTCCTTTGAGATATCCCATAAATGACGATACACTCATTTTTGGTAGTATTGATACAAGCAAATGTGTATGGTCTGGCATCATATGCCCTTCTATAATTTCTACACCTTTCCATTCACACAAATCTTTTATGATTTGTTGTATATCATTTCTTAATCCATAGTAGATTATCTTTCTCCTGTTCTTTGGGCAAAACACTATATGATATTTACAAACCCACTTCGTGTGTGTAAACTATTTGCCTTAAGTCATCACTCTCCTTTAGTATTCTTTTGGCTCGAACACCTTATTATACCACTGTAATGTCTTACTTGAATTTTAAGCTCACCCGAATATCGTGCGTTTGCTAAGAGCCTACCGAAAAGCAGGCTCTTCTTTGCTAAAGCATAATAAAAAAGCCACTAACTATAAAAGTAAGTGACTATATATAATATTAATACCAATTATATAATTGGATAAAATAAAGCTCCAACAAATTTTGTTGGAGCTTATAATTTATATATGTGTTGTAAAAAACTAAGTGTCTAACAATGAAACCGTTTGATTAACAAAGTCCATTGTTTTTATTTACGACACGAGTTTGTCGTAAACTCTTTAGATAATATTAAAAAGCATTTATCGTAAATTTGTCGTAAATCGAGATTTTTGACTTTTTTTCTGATTAATAAAACGCCTTATACGCTATCAAACAGATAGTATTTATAATTTTTTACTCAGAGAGTGGCTTCATTGTTGGGAAGAGAAGTACGTCTCTTATGCTATGAGAATCGGTAAGGAGCATTGTAAGTCTATCAATACCCATACCCATACCACCTGTTGGAGGCATACCGTATTCAAGAGCCATTACGAAGTCATCATCAATCATATTAGCCTCATCATCGCCTGCTTCACGCAACTTCATTTGCGCTCTAAAACGTTCCATTTGGTCGATTGGGTCATTAAGTTCTGAATAAGCATTTGCAAATTCATAGCCTGTAATGAAGAGTTCAAAACGTTCAGTTAATTCTGGGCTACCTGGTTTTCTCTTTGTAAGTGGAGAAACTTCAACAGGATAATCCATAATAAATGTTGGCTGGATAAGATTATCCTCAACAAATTCTTCAAAGAAGAGGTTAAGTATATCGCCCCAAGTTGCCTTATTAGCATCATATTCAATGCCTTTTTCTTTACAGATTGCAACTGCTTTTTCGCTGTCACCTGTAAATTCTGAAAAATCTACACCACTATATTCTTTAACTGCATCAACCATTGTAAGTCTTTTGAATGGGCTTTCAAGGTCAATTTCTGTTCCGTCAAATGAAATATGGCAAGTTCCGTTTGCTTCAAGAGATGCATTACGGATAAGAGCCTCTGTAATATCCATCATACCGTTATAATCGGTATAAGCCTCATAAAGTTCAATTGTTGTGAACTCTGGGTTATGCTTAACGTCCATACCTTCATTTCTGAACTGACGACCGATTTCATAAACTCTTTCCATACCACCAACGATAAG
>JAHHQS010000318.1 GCA_020026285.1 Parabacteroides sp.
AAAATGTCAAAGCTTTTTATAAAAACATTGTATCCTTTTTGAGAATACAATGTATTGTTTTTTGAGAAACTCGAAGAGTTGATATCTATATTTTTTTAGCGGGAGTAATTAGATTCGATTTTATAGGAAATCCGTTTTTCTCAGATGTATAGATCTGTTTGAAAATCAGATAGAAAAGTCTGTTTTTCCTATTTATGAACTTTAATAAGGGATGAAAAGGACGAAATATTTGTTCAATCCAAATATTTTTATGAATATTGTATTTTAAAGACAGGAAAATGTATCTGACTTTTATATCGTGTATAAAATATTTCCATGAAAAATAAGTTGAATTTCTTTTTACAGACGATTTTTATCTTCCCTTTGTTTGTATTTCCTTGTCAGAATAAGGAATGGAGATACATCACGTGTAGGAGTTCCTTATTCAGGAAGAAGTATTTTGGAAAGATGATATGCCATATTGGAAAAGATAATATTAGATGATTTGAAATATGAATAGAGGAATTGTCGCAGGTGTTCTGGCTTCATTATTATTCATGCCAGACGTGTCTTCATTGGCTTATACAGCCAGAATAAAAGACGATTTTTCGAATGCTGTTGAAGCTGAAAAAAATCAATGGAAGGGAAAGAAAGTTGCTTTTTTAGGCGATTCAATTACCGATAAGGCACGAATAGGAACAACTAAATGTTATTGGGAGTATTTGGAGGAGATGTTGGGCATTGAAGCCATTTCGTATGCGATAAACGGCAATCAGATGAATGGACTTCTTGCTCAGGCAGAATCCTTACTGAAGGAAAGAGGGCAGGATATCGATGCTATTATGATCTTTGCCGGAACAAATGATTATAATTCATCCATTCCATTGGGAAACTGGTTCCATGAGGAAATAAGAAATGCTCCAGTTGCCGGAGGAAAAACAGAAGCTCGTACTTATAGATCTATTGAAATGACATCTAAAACTTTCAGAGGGCGCATTAACAAATTGATGGATTTCTTAAAAACGAACTTTCCTGGAAAACAGATCATCATGTTGACTCCGATTCATCGTGCATTCGCTACATTTGGTAAAGATAATGTACAGCCTGAAGAAGGTTTTTCTAACGGAAGAGGACTTTATCTGGATTCTTATGTAAAGGTGATCAAAGAAGCTGCAGAAATCTGGGCTGTTCCTGTAATCGATTTAAATAGTATATGTGGATTATATCCGGTAAACGATTCACATGTTCAATATTTCCACGATAAGGATACCGATCGTTTACATCCAAATGCCGAAGGTCACCGAAGGATGGCATTAGCATTGAAATATCAGTTACTGGCATTTCCGGCAACATTTGAATAGAATGGAAACAATGTTTATTCTTGAATAAAAATTAAGGAGAATTTAAAAGACTTGCTCAGGTCAGTCTTAAAATTCTCCTTTGTTATAATTTGTCTAAATTATTTTCTCAATCCGAGATGCCGGATAAGTCGGTGCAAATACGCTCGTTCTCGAAGTACTTCTTTTGAAGGTAATATTTCGAAAGACATATAGACTAATAA
Source organism: Parabacteroides sp. (assembly GCA_020026285.1). The sequence goes on from JAHHQS010000318.1 coordinate 1,541, forward strand.
TAAGAAGATCATACCGATAATAAAGGAATAATAATTCATATATGCTCGAAGTGAAGCTTCTTTTCTCATGGCTGTCGAAATATCTTTCTCAACACGCTGAGCTGCTTCTGAATATCTGAAACCAACGCCTTGATATTTCTCAATAGCGTCTTCACGAGTCGTTTGGGCTATTTCATTAGATAAGGTATATGAGGTTGCCATATCCATGTAATTGCGGTTTGTTCCATATAACTGGAAAAAGTTGATTAGGGCAATAGCCATACAAAAGCCAAAGAAACGGGCACCGATACCTAAGAAAGCTACTAATCCTGCTTCTTTCTGAGAAACACTGAATACCATATTCATGATCAGAGGAACGAACAGGGATCCTGTTCCGACTCCCTGAATGAATATAGGCAGATAGTATTGTTCTTCACTTGCTGTTGAGGCAAACAGGAAGAACATCTGTGTATGAAATACCAATAGAATGAAGAATCCCATTCGGATAATAGTCCTTGGCATTACGTCTTTCAGTAACATCTGAGAAACAGCAAAGATTCCGACTAGAAGTCCAAGTATATTGAATGCCCAGATTCGGATCATACTAACGAAGTCAATTCCTAAAACATCCTGCATAAACAAATATGTCAGGAATGTTGTACCTTTCGAAACATAAAAGATACTCAGTAATAGTAAGGCAAATCTGTATTTACCGTATCGAAGTAACCGAAGCTGAATTAAAGGACGTTTTTTTTGCAGACTGCTTAATATATATACCGGAGTAAGAAGTATCAGCAATATAATCAGAAAACGGATTTT
>JAHHQS010000319.1 GCA_020026285.1 Parabacteroides sp.
TACCATTATCGAAAGTAATGGATTTAAAGATATCGCTGAAATTATCCCCATAAAAATTATGAAGCTTATTGATCTGCATATAGACTTTAATAATGTCAATAATAATTTTACCAATTTCGGTAATTTAAAATTCACCATTTTTGGTACTTTCATTCTTCCAGTGCTTCTAATATATCCTTCGTTCTATAGGATGGTCCTACTATATTAATCACATGAGAATGATGTAATAATCTATCTAGTATCGCATTAGCTATCACTGGATCACAAAATATATCCGTCCATTTTGATAAATTTTTATTCGTGGTTATGATTGTTGATTTTTGTTCATATCTCAACGATATAAGCTGAAAAAATAAATTTGCTGCTTCGATATCAAGATTGATATATCCTATTTCATCTATGATTAATAATTTATGTCTTGTGAATGCCTTCAATCGTTGTTCTAGTCTATTTTCTTTTTCTGCTTTTTTTAGTTGTGCTATGAGTTCTTGACAGCTTATAAAATATACACTATATCGGTGTTTTGCCGCTTCAATTCCGATTGCGGTTGCCAAATGTGTTTTTCCTACTCCTGGAGACCCTATGAATAATATGTTTTCTTGCTTTTCTATGAATCTCAATGTTGCGAAATCTTCCATTTCAGATTTGCTAACGCTGGGCTGAAAATTGAAATCATAATCACTTAATGTCTTATTGAATGGAAAACCGGCTGTTTTTATGCAGGCAATGGTAGCACGTTCCTTTTTTACCATGATTTCTTTTTCTGTCATTTCATATAAAGCATCTATAGGAGTTTTTTCTTCTTTTGTCACCATATCGATGTATGTGGATAAGTTTTCCCTCATAGTATATAATTTAAGTTCTTCTAGATTGTTTAATAATTTATTATAATTCGTACTCATTTTTTATTATCCTTTCTAACTCCTAATCTTTGTAATCGATTTAGATTATTCATAGCCATTTCTTCAATATCTACTTCTTTATTTTTTATATTCTTTTTTAACGACTCTGCATAATGAATTTTATTATAATTTATCTTGTTTTGTGATATAGTATGCTTAGCTATCAGCTTCTTATTGAAATAGACATATATGCTATCTCCAGTAGGATATATGTCCACATATTTGCCTATATATGCTGATGGTACAGAATATTTATTGCTTCCATACGGAATGAGTAATGTCGGTGGAACTTTTGAACGATGATGTTCCTCGATATAACTTTCAAGTAATACCTTGGCGGGTAATGGCTTTAAATATTCTTTTTCTTTTTTAAATAATGCTATTGGAGGCATCCCTGTTCCTGAATTATTTTGTAGATTACATTGTTTACAGATAGTTTCTTCAACAACTTGGATAAGTTCATCTTCGGAATTCAGTTCATAATCATATGGAAATATCCATTTCACAAATTTATTACTGTTTTCGTCTTTTCCCTTCGTTTGAGGGGTCCTTGGCCTGCATAATTTTAATTCGCATCCAATATCTTTGAATAATTGTCTTATCTTAGAATGGATGGTTTTATCTTGATTCTTAATTGAAACGACTGCGGACATATTATCAGTCAGTACATGTTCAGTGATGCCACCAAATCGTCGAAAAGATTCTATCAGACATCGGATAAAATCCTCTGTAGTTTTGGAAGAGGAATAGATAAACACATGTTCTCTAGAATATCCAAGAGTCGCAGAGAAAACGTTAAAAAGGATTTCAGTGCCATCCCTAAGATGAATCAATAGATTCTCTTTCCAATCTACTTGTAATTGTTTTCCTGGATCTACTTCATATAAAACATGAGGTTTCGTGTAATTTCTTAATGTCATGCCTTTATGCAGGGTATATGCTTTAAAACCATCATATGTTCCTGGTAGAGCATCACCATATTTATTTTTCAGATACATATAAACGCTTCTTTTTGTCACGTGTTTTTTATTCATCAAAGCCTCAATTTCAGTAAAATAAGGATCCCATTTACTTGAACGGGATGATTTCTTTCTAAGAGGAATGCCATCATTTTCATAGTACTTTTTTATAGTATGCCTGTCACATCCGTATTCACGAGCTAATGCGCTCATATTTGGTTTAATGTTAAGTTCTTTCATAATCTTTAATTCTCCTATTAAATTTGTTTCCATTTGATACACCTCTATTTAAATCAAGTGTATCAAATAAAAATAGATAACCAAGTAATGGTTATTAAATATCACCATAATTGGTGAAATTTAAATTACCCATTTTGGTTATCTTTACATTAACACTATTACCAGTCCTTAATCTTGTCGACATACCGTTCAATAAAGGCTTCATGATGGGAAGT
>JAHHQS010000032.1 GCA_020026285.1 Parabacteroides sp.
TCAATTGACTTTTGATTTTGAATTCGATTAACATAACTTAAGAGACACTAGTGATTTTACTTATTAAAAATCAATAAGTAAGGAGAGTTACGAATACAGAAGAGCCCCTTGTTGTCCAATTAGAGAACAAGATTCGGTCAGTGCTTTTTAGCGGATAAGTAAAATGAAACTTCATCTCTTCCTGTTTTATTTGATATAGTTGCTTACGAAGTTACGTACACGGTCAGTATATTCCTCCGGATAATTCTGATAAGACTTAGCATGTGCAGTTTTAGGAACAATCCATAATTCTTTTGGCTCAGGTTTGGCTGCATAAACCTCATGAACCATATAAGTCGGAACATATTTATCGGCATCACCATGAATAAAGAACATAGGTAATTTGCACTTAGCTACTTGTTTTACAGCCGAAGCTTCTTTGAAATCCCATCCTAACTGAAGATTGCAAAGCCAGCTACTAACATACAGTAGGGGAAAAGCCGGTAAACCAAATTGCTCTTTTAGTTCCTTTTCAAATTGGTCCCAAACACTTGTATAGCCACAGTCTTCAACAAAACACTTCACATAATCAGGCAAAAGTTCCCCTGAAGTCATCATTGTAGTTGCTGCTCCCATGGAAATACCATGAACTACCGCTTCAATAGAATCTCCAAATAGTGTAGGTGCTAAAGATATCCATTGCATTACATCTTTGCGGTCAAGCCAACCCATCTGAATGGCTTCTCCTTCAGTCAGTCCCGAAAAACGCAAATCGGGGATTAAGACATTATAATCCAAGGAGTGATTGTAAAGATATCCAATGTGGAACATACGAACTGCACTATCTGTATATCCGTGAACGATAACTGCAGTCTTTCGAGTGGGTTGTGATGCATGGGCATAATAGGCATGCATACGGACACCATCGGGCGCAGTGATAAATGTATCACGTAACGCTTTATGCTGATTCAGACTGTCTAACCACGGACGGATTTGAGGATAGGTATCACACATACGTTTCATAGTAGCTTCTTGGTCTATATTTTCATTTGCCGGACGAAGGGCGTAATCAATCATATAGAATCCACCCCCGACGCAGATACTTGTCAGAAGCAGTAAAACACAAATAATTGTAATACCTATTCTTTTATTCATACCGAGTAGAAAAAAACTAAAAAATACAATCAGCTACCTTTAGAGCAACAACCTATGTAATGCTCTATGTCAGCCTTATAACCTCAGAACTAAGAAATTATTTGTTCCAAATATCCCAAGAACCAAACGCCTGAAGGAGCAACATCTCCAATCCATTTTTTACGGTAGCACCATAGTCGGCTCCCTTCTTCATGAAAAGCGTAGTATCTGGATTATATAACAAATCATACAATAAATGCTGTGAAGTCAGACATTCATAAGGAATATCGGGACACTCATCAGCCTTTGGATACATACCGATAGGCGTACAGTTGACAATAACCTTATATTCATTCATAATTTCAGGTGTGAGGTCATCGTAAGTAATCGTATGCTCATCTTTATGCGTTCTTGATACAAACAACGTTTCAAGACCCAGTTTATGTAAGCCATGATTAATAGCTTTAGAAGCACCACCAGTTCCGAGAATCAGCGCTTTTTTATGCTGAGGTTCCAACATAGATTCAATAGATTGTGTGAATCCCAATACATCAGAATTGTAACCAGTCAGAAAAGGTTTACCTTTGACATGGGTCACCTTGACAACGTTTACTGCACCAATAGCTTTGGCATCCTTATCAATAGCATTTAAATAAGGAATCACCTGTTCCTTATAAGGAATTGTTACATTAAAACCAACCAAGTTCGGATTAGATGCAATAACCTTTGCCAAATCTTTAATGGAAGGAATTTCAAAGTTCACATATTCCGCATCAATAAGCTCCGAATGAAATTTCTCATTGAAAAAGTTCTTTGAAAAAGAATGTCCGAGCGGATAACCAATTAAGCCAAATTTTTTCATGTCCGTAAAAGTAAATAGTTATTTCGTTGCAAAATAAAGGGTACAGACACCCATTGTCAGTCTTTTGAAAGACACCTGACTGAATCCAGCTTTCCGAATAATATTTTGCATAATTTCGCCCTGTGGAAAGGCTTTGATAGATTCTGGCAGGTACGTATATGCGCTACGATCTTTAGACATAAGTTTGCCGATTGTCGGGATAACCACTTTAGAATAAAGAGCATAGAGCTGCTTCATAGGGAAACCTTCCGGTTGTGAGAGTTCCAAGATGACCAGATGACCACCAGGTACAAGTACACGGTGCATTTCCTTTAACCCCTGGTCGAGGTTTTCAAAGTTTCTGATACCAAAAGCTACAGTTATGGCATCAAAACGATTATCGGCGAAGGTGAGGGCAGTGCAATCTTCCTTTGCGAAAGAAATTTGTTTATCCAATCCCGCTGCTTTCACTTTCTCTCGACCAACGTTCATCATACCTTCCGAAATATCAGTGCCAATGAGCTCTTTCGGCTGAAGAACCCGACATGCCTGTATGGCAAAATCGCCAGTGCCAGTAGCCACGTCCATCATCGTTTGCGGATGAAAAGCCTTTAGCTTATTAATAGCTTTACGTCTCCAGCTCTTGTCAATACCCATAGAGAGCACATGGTTTAAGTTATCATACGTAGGTGCAATGTTGTCAAACATTTTTTCTACTTGTACAGTTTTTCTTTCGTCTTCGTTGTACGGCTTTACGTTTTCTTGTGGATAATTAGACATATATGGAGATATATTAAAAGAAACTTTAGTGATATAGGGACCAGTGCCCAATAGTTTAGAAATACGGATGCCGACCCTTGCGAAGGATCGGCAAACCTTATTTCAATATAATTGTTATTAGAATCTAACTTATTTATTCAAATATTCAGTTACATTCTTTTCGATACGTTCGCTCAAAGCTTCAGTGTCAGCCTTAACGAAAGTTTCGCCAGTGATGTGTTCGAACAATTCGATGTAACGATTGCTGATAGATTCAACGATAGCTGGAGTCATTTCAGGAACAGTCTGTCCTTCTTTACCCTGGAAGCCGTTGTCCATCAACCATTCACGAACGAATTCTTTAGAAAGCTGTTTCTGAGCTTCGCCTTTTTCGAAACGTTCCTGGTAGCCTTCTGAGTAGAAATAACGGCTTGAGTCTGGAGTATGGATTTCATCCATCAAATAAATCTGGCCATTATGTTTACCAAATTCATATTTTGTATCTACCAAGATTAAGCCACGCTGAGCAGCGATTTCTGTACCACGTTCAAACAAAGCCATTGTATATTTTTCCAAAAGAGCATATTCTTCAGGAGTAGCAAGACCTTGAGCCAAGATTTCTTCTTTAGAAATATCTTCATCGTGTGCACCGATTTCAGCCTTAGTAGTAGGAGTGATGATAGGATGTGGGAATTTTTCGTTTTCACGCATACCTTCTGGAAGAGTGATACCGCAGATTTCACGAACACCACTTTTATAAGCACGCCATGCGCTTCCGCAAAGGTAACCACGAACGATCATTTCTACAGGGAAACCTTCACACATTACACCTACAGTGACCATTGGGTCTGGAGTAGCTAATTTCCAGTTAGGACAGATGTCTGTAGTTGCATCCAAGAATTTAGCAGCAATCTGATTCAACATTTGTCCTTTGTAAGGGATACCTTCAGGTAAAACTACGTCGAAAGCAGAGATACGGTCTGAAGCAACCATTACTAATTTTTCATCATTGATGTTGTACACATCACGTACTTTACCGTGGTAAACACTTTTCTGACCCGGAAAGTTAAAATCTGTTTTTGTTAATGCTTTACTCATTTCCTAATTCTATTATGTTATGAATTATGTTCTTATTTAGTTCTCATTCAATAAATGAAGCTAATCATAATAAATGAAGCTTATTTTTCCTCTTTATTTTTAGCTTCTTCTTCTCTTAGTCTGGCAGCCTTACGCTCTTTACGTTCTGCTTTATCTTTTTCTTCGAACTTTTCATAAGCATCTACAATGCGTGTCACCAGTTTGTGACGCACGATATCTTTTTTGTTCAGTTCGATGAAACCGATACCTTTAACATCTTTCAATATACGGAGCGCCTGTACTAAACCAGAAGTCTGTGACGTTGGCAGGTCAATCTGAGTCATATCACCTGTGATAATCATCTTAGTATTCATACCCATACGAGTCAAAAACATCTTGATCTGCTGAGTAGTAGTATTCTGCGCTTCGTCCAAAATTACGACCGCATCATTCAATGTCCTACCACGCATAAATGCCAGTGGAGCAATCTGGATAACTTCCAATTCTAACAATTCCTTTAATTTAGCAGCAGGAATCATATCCTGTAATGCATCATATAAAGGCTGTAGGTATGGATCAATTTTATCTTTCATATCTCCGGGAAGGAAACCGAGTTTCTCACCAGCTTCAACCGCAGGTCTACTTAAAATGATACGTTTTATTTCTTTATTCTTGAGTGCACGTACGGCCAAGGCTATAGCTGTATAAGTTTTACCCGAGCCAGCAGGACCAATGGCAAAAATCATATCATTCTTTTCAAACTGTTTGACTAGTTTGACCTGATTAGCACTTCTTGGGATAATTGGCTTACCTGTGACACTGAAAACAATGGCCTCACCCGTGTTTTCACGTTGTGGCGACTTGCCCTTGATGATGTCCAGGATTGTTTCTTCGTTTAGAGAATTGTATTTGACGCAGTATTTTTCCAAAGCTTGCACAGCTTCTTCAAAAGCGCACATTTCTTCTTCATCTCCCATGACCTTCATGACGTTTCCTCGCGCCACAATACGAAGTTTGGGAAATAAAGCTTTAATCATTTGTATATTGACGTTGTTCACGCCGTAGAAGATAACCGGATCGATATCTTCCAAAACAATATGTTTTTCTATCATTCAGTTGTTAAGTAACGCTTTTATATCTATTCTTTTTGCAAAATTACGAAATCCTTTTGATTGTTGTATCAAATGAGAATACAAAAAATTCCAGCTTACGAATGAAAGCTGGAATTTTCTTATAATTGGCAAAAAAATGAAACGAAAAAAGGAACGGATGTGTCTATGAGAAGTCCGTGAAAAATAGCAATAGGAATCATATCCTTTCCCGAACTTTGTGTGATAGCTGGGAGTACAACATCCATAGAATTAACTCCGGCGGCAGAAATCGGTGCGATTTTTCCAAAATATCGTGCTATGAGCGGGGCTCCTAATAATGACATCATTTCACGAAAGATGTTTGAAAGGAGTGCTATCGTTCCTAATTCGGTTGCTAACTGGAGGCCTAATGACGGCTCTTTTATCTGTGTAATCAAGATAGAAGATAATGAGTAGTAGGCAAAGCCGCTTCCAACCGCAAGACAATCAAATACGCTCCATTGTGAGAGCAACAGACTGGCTAATGCAGAGAAAAGGAGAGTCCCGCTCACCGTAGCTAACGGAATGAGCAAAAATTTTGGTTGAAAGTTAAATATAATATTTTTAAAATCTTTACTTGACCCGATACTTAATCCTACTTGCAACATCAGTGCATAGACTATATACATTGAAACGTTTGCTTTCTGAAAGTCGAACGGTATTAAATTCAGCAGGCCTAATATGCATCCTGCGATGAAAAAGAGTAAAACAATAACGCTTCCTTTCATAACTCAACTTCTTTTTTAGCGGTTTCAGATATAGATGTCTTAGTTGCTTCAAGTATCTCTGGATTCTCTGATTTTATAGAATCAGTTTTTTCTGTAGTTTCTTGCGTTTCGGTTCGGAAGAAAAAACGCATTACCATCCACGCAGCTAATACACTGCCGCATGTTGCAGAAACAGAAATAACTGCTGCCTGCCATCCGAAATTTCCTAAATTACCAATAAGTTCCTTATTTGAGCCTATTGTTACTCCCATAATGAATAGTAGAAGGAAAATAGTCATTGAAATGGTCTTTTCAGTGTTTTGAAGAATGGATTTGTGACGGAACAAATACCCCAGTGAAATTCCCGTCATCATCGTTGCAACAATCGAAAACATAGTCTGAAGTTTGTTTAATTGGTTTATAATAATGTTAGTCAGTCTCTAAACCTAAAATAATATATAAAATCTTGACTCATGGGCACAAAAAAAAGTCGGTTTCACTTTGACGTGAAACTGGCTTTTCTATATCAGTATCTTAGGTTTCTTGTTTATTTTTGCGTGGCAAAGGTACTCCTTTTATGCATATTTTCCAAATATTTATAAGTATTATCTTCGTTTTTTTTATTATTGCTTTAAATCGTTAGGTGTAAAGATTGAAAAAATCTTATATTTGCAAACTTGAGTTTGAATGAGTTTTGATTTATGATAAAATTTATTTAAACTCAAGAATAGGGAAGATAGAATGAGTTGATAAAATGCAAAAGATACAGAAAATACTCCTATATATATTGGTGCTAATCTGTCCGATGTGGTTACAAGGAAAAGATTCGCTAACCTATTGTTCACCTTTTGACTTACCATTGTTACTGAGTGCAAATTTTGGTGAATTACGTCCGAATCATTTTCACAATGGATTGGATATAAAAACAAAAGGTAGCGTAGGACATCCCATTAAATGTATTGCCGATGGATACGTCGTGCGAGCAAAAGTGCAGCATGGTGGATATGGTCAGGCTATTTATGTAGCCCATCCTAATGGACAAACATCTGTATATGGACATATCATACGATTTGCTCCACAAGTGGAGAAACGCATAAGGTCGTATCAGTATGAACACGAAACTTTTGTATGTGATATGTATTTTTCGCCCGATGAATTTCCTGTAAAACAAGGACAAATCATTGCGTGGAGTGGAAATGAGGGCTCTTCTGGTGGTCCCCATCTTCATTTGGAACTAAGAAAAACGGCAACAGATGAATACTTGAACCCCATGCCTTATTATAAAAAATGGCTGAAAGATACGAAGGCTCCCGTAGCTTCTCATCTGGCTCTTTATCCGGTAGAAGGTAAAGGAGTGGTAGAGGGATCTTCAACAAGAAAAAAACTGATTCGAACGAATGCTGCTTCTATAGTGTTGCATGCCTGGGGAGATGTTTATGCTGGTGTGAGTGCGAAAGATTTGATGGATAACACTTCAAATGTTTATGGAGTACACCAACTGGTGTTGTATGTTGATGATACAGAAGTGTTTCGTAGTACAACCGATGCGGTTTTACCTGATGAAAACAGAATGATCAACTCGTTTGTTGACTATGACGAACGTGTACGTTCTCGCAGATGGATTATGCGCTGTTACAAAGCACCTGGAAATCGTTTACGTATGCTCGACGGAGGAACAACTCGTGGAGTATTTACAATCAACGAAGAAAGAATGTATAAGTTACGCTTTGAGCTAGAGGATAATTTCGGCAACAAGAGCGTGTATCGAATGAAAGTATTGGGTAAAAAACAACCTATTCCAAAAAAGAGTGAAACAAAGGGCGTATTACTCACACCTTCGAATCTTTCCGTTATTCAACGTCCAGGTTTGGAAGTTGTAATTCCAAAAGGTAGCGTATATGAAGATGCACCACTTGACATTACAATAACAAATGATAGTTTAGGCGTTTCCAATAGATATACGCTAGATGCAGGAAATACACCATTTCATGGGTATTGTACATTGGCCCTTGGAATGAAACGAATGTCCGTTGTAGATACTACAAAATACTATATATTACAGGAATATAAGGGGTGGAAATCGCCGGTTGATGGAAAAGTTGAAGGAAGGTGGATACGTGGTAAAATACGTTCTCTTGGAACTTTCACCGTAAAAGTAGATACCATAGCACCGAAAGTAACGCCCATAGACCAGCCAAGATGGCGTTCTTCACGAAATATTCGTTTTCGGGTAAGTGACGGTGAATCGGGAGTAGACCAATATAAGGTCTATGTGGATGGTAAATTTGTTCTTTTCGGATTGAAGAAAGGAATACTTATCATTCAAGATAAGGATAAAATCAAAAAGGGTGTTCCACACAAGTTGATTGTACAAGTGACTGACAAATGTGGCAATGAAACTAAGAAACAATTTAAATATTAACTAAATATATCTTAATATCATGATGAAAAGACTAATGATGGCTGTGGTTTTACTTTCAGCCTTTGTCGTAAATGGTTGGGCATGTACCAACTTCCTCGTCGGTAAAAAAGCATCTACCGATGGTTCTGTGATGATTACGTATGCTGCCGATTCTTATGGATCTTTTGGCTGGTTGTGTCATTATCCTGCTGCTACACATCCCGCAGGTGCAATCCGTCAAATTTTTGACTGGGAAAATGGAGCTTATCACGGACAGATTAAAGAAGCACGACAGACTTACAATGTGATTGGTAATATTAACGAACATCAGGTAACTATCGCTGAAACAACTTGGGGTGGACGTCCTGAACTGGTTGATACAACTGGTATTATCGACTACGGAAGTTTGATCGCTTTAGGCTTGCAGCGTTCACGTACTGCTAAAGAGGCTATTAAAGTGATGACTGATCTGGTTAAAGAATATGGTTACAACAGTGGAGGTGAATCATTCTCTATTGCCGACCCTAATGAAGCATGGATTATGGAAATGGTTGGTAAAGGCCCAGGTGTGAAAGGAGCTGTTTGGGTAGCCGTTCGTATTCCTGATGATTGTATCGCAGCTCACGCTAACCAGAGCCGTATCCATAAGTTTAACTTGAACGATAAGGAAAACTGCTTGTATTCTCCTGATGTAATTTCTTTCGCTCGTGAAAAAGGCTACTTCGAAGGTAAAAATGAAGATTTTAGTTTCTCTAAAGCATACAATCCGTTGGACTTTGGTGGCTTGCGTTTCTGCGAAGCACGTGTATGGAGCTTCTATAACATGTTTAGTAAATCAACAGGTGAAGCTTATCTTCCTTATATCAAGGGTGAAAGTCAGGAACCTATGCCTCTTTATATAAAGGCAGACCGTAAACTCTCTGTTCGTGATGTTCAGAACGCTATGCGCGACCATTATGAAGGTACAGAGTTAGACATCACAAAAGATTTCGGTGCTGGTCCTTTCCAGATGCCATATCGTTTGTCTCCATTGACTTTCAAGGTTGACGGCAAAGAATATTTTAATGAACGTCCTATTTCAACTCAGCAGAGTGCATTCGCTTTCGTTTCTCAGGTTCGTGCAAACATGCCTGATATGGTAGGTGGTGTAATTTGGTTTGGTTTGGATGATGCTAATATGACTGTATTTACTCCTGTATACTGTGCAACTGATGTTGTTCCTTTCCCATATCGTGAAGAAAATGGCGACTGTGTAACATTCTCTTGGGATTCTGCTTTCTGGATTTACAACTGGGTAGCAGATATGATTCGTCCACGTTACAGCTTGATGATTGATGATATGCGTGCTGTACAGAAAGGCTTGGAAGATACTTATGAACAGGCTCAGCCAGGAATTGAAGCACAGGCTATGAAATTGTATCAAGAAGATCCTAAGAAGGCTCAAGCTTTCTTGACTAATTATACTAGCCAAGCTGCTGTAACAGCAGTAGAAAGCTGGAAAAAATTAGGCGAATTCTTGATTGTACGTTATAATGATGGTGCTAGAAAATTGGTTAAGAATGGTAAATTGGTTCGCCCAAAGACTGGTAACTGTGCTCCATTGGAACGTCCGGGATATCCTGAAGCATTCTTAAAGGAGTATGTAAAGGCAACTGGCGATCGCTATTTGGCTAAATAATAAGTGTATTAAGGAAGATTATCTCCAGGATATTGTTTGATGTTCTGGGTAAATAGCATCAAAATAAAATATAAGGACGTCGACTTCTTTGTGAGGCCGGCGTCCTTTTTTTTATGTAAAGGCATCCTTCTTTATGTAATAAATCTAGATTGTATGGCTTGGTTCTGTTACATTTGTACATAATAAGTAATAGAATTTTAGGGTAGTCGCCATAAATAAATTAGAATAATCACCTATAAATAAAAAAGACGTATGCTTAAAGTAGATTTTATCAAAGGGTTTAAATCGGGCAGTTGGTTGAATAAGGCTAAAGATTATTTCAACAACCCTGGCAAAATGAAAGACTTGCTGCGTAATGTCCTTCGGTATGCAAATAAAGATAGATTGAAAAGCGTAAAAGAGGAAATAATGCTTATGTACCATTTTATAAGTGATGTGGTCACCGGTAAGTATAAAGACTATAATGTCTCTTCACTTATATTGATTATTGCTGCTTTGATTTATCTCGTTGCACCTGCCGATATCGTTCCAGACTTTATTCCCCTTGCAGGATTAGTGGATGACGTGACTATAGTTAGCTGGGTCTTTAACGAGGTAAGAAATGAACTAGAGAAATATAAGCAGAGCCGTAAATGTTAGAAACAGACTGATAGTTATATCCATAATCTAAAAGATATTGTTCCGTATTATACGATGCTGTATGTCACTAATCAAGAAAAAGCAAAACTTTAATTTCTTAAATCAATATGAAAAAGGAGAAGGATTTTTTGATGAGGATAAATCCTTATTTTTTTCTTAGTCTAAATATTAGGAATATTTGAATGAAACTTTTATTTTTGTGTCATTAATGAATATTCACAATAAAAAATAAATATCATGGAAAACGAAGAATTGATCAAATTATGTACTGAGAAAGCTCAGGGATGGTTAACTCCAGCTTATGATGCAGAAACTCAGGCTGCTGTTAAAGCTATGCTTGAAAATCCGGATAAGACCGATCTTATTGAAGCTTTCTATAAAGATTTGGAATTTGGTACAGGTGGTTTACGCGGTATTATGGGGGCTGGTTCTAATCGTATGAACATCTATACTGTAGGTGCTGCCACTCAGGGCTTGTCTAACTACTTGAATAAATGTTTTGCTGGTAAAAAAGATATCGCTGTAGTTGTTGGTCATGACTGCCGTAACAACAGTCGCTTGTTTGCAGAAATTTCTGCCGACATTTTCTCTGCTAATGGCATTAAAGTTTATTTGTTTGACGACATGCGTCCAACTCCAGAAATGTCATTTGCTATTCGTCATTTGGGTTGTCAGAGCGGTATTATTCTGACAGCTTCACATAATCCGAAAGAATATAACGGTTACAAGGCATATTGGGAAGATGGTGCTCAGGTTCTAGCTCCACACGATAAAGGAATTATCGATGAAGTGAACAAAATTGCATCTGCTGCTGATATTAAGTTCCAGGGTAATAAAGAATTGATTCAGATCATTGGTAAGGATATCGATGATGTTTACTTGGAAAAAGTTCATTCAATTTCAATTGACCCTGAAGTAATCAAACGTCAGAAAGATTTGAAGATTGTTTATACTCCTATTCATGGTACTGGAATGATGTTAATCCCTCAGTCTTTGAAATTATGGGGCTTTGAAAATGTACATTGCGTTCCTGAACAGATGGTTAAGGATGGTAACTTCCCGACAGTTGTTTCTCCAAACCCAGAAAATGCAGAAGCTTTGACATTGGCTATCAACTTGGCTAAATCTATTGACGGTGATATCGTTATGGCTTCAGACCCTGATGCTGACCGTGTAGGTATGGCATGTAAAGATGATAAAGGCGAATGGGTATTAATTAATGGTAACCAGACTTGCTTGTTGTTCTTGTATTACATTATCAAGAACCGTATTGCAATGGGCAAGATGAAAGGCAACGAATTTATTGTTAAAACTATCGTTACTACCGAATTAATTAAGGCTGTTGCCGATAAGAATAATATTGAAATGTACGACTGTTACACAGGTTTCAAATGGATCGCACGTCAGATTCGTTTGAACGAAGGTATCAAACAGTATATTGGTGGTGGTGAAGAAAGCTACGGCTTCTTGGCTGAAGATTTCGTACGTGATAAAGATGCTGTATCTGCATGTTCTTTATTGGCAGAAATCTGTGCTTGGGCTAAAGATCAGGGCAAGACATTGTATGATATCTTGATGGAAATTTACGTTGAATACGGATTCTCAAACGAAGTAACCGTTAACGTGGTTAAACCAGGTAAGAGTGGTGCTGATGAAATTAAGGCTATGATGGAAGGCTTCCGTGCTAACCCTCCTAAGGAATTGGGTGGCTCTAAAGTCGTTCTGTATAAAGATTATGACTCTCTGAAAGCTACAGATGCTGAAGGAAACGTTACAGACATTGATATGCCAGCAACTTCTAATGTACTTCAGTTCTTTACTGCTGATGGTACTAAGGTTTCAGTTCGTCCTTCAGGTACAGAACCTAAGATTAAGTTCTATATGGAAATTAAAGGCGAAATGGCTTGTCCGAAGTGCTATAAGTCAGCATTGGCAGAAGCTAAAGTGAAAGCTGAAGCTGTTAAAGCATCTTTAGGTATCTGATTATCTGGAAAATAAAAAAGTTATACTAATAAAGGGCTGTGTCGATAGTAGGAGTTACTCCACCATTGACACAGCCCTTATTCTTATGTTCTTTTTAAAGTCCTTGGCGATGCATTATTCGTGTGAGCGGATAATGTTCCAAATGTCTTCTTCAGTACCATTGAAAGGTCCTGATATTTCAAGTTTTATGGTAGAAGCTGCCGCAGCAAACTTTCCGGCTTGTTCGTAAGAAGCTCCTTGGTTT
This sequence comes from Parabacteroides sp., assembly GCA_020026285.1. The sequence goes on from JAHHQS010000032.1 coordinate 12,573, forward strand.
CGCATGTAAAGATAACCCATAGCATAAGTGTCACCACATCCCGTTGCATCTACAACTTCATGAGGAGGGTAAGCTGGAATTTCGTGAAACTGTCCGTCTGCATATACGAGTGATCCCATACTGCCTAATGTAAGGAGAACTTCTTTTACACCCCACTTGGCTAATTGTATGGCAGCTTGTCTTAAATCCTTAAATCCAGTTAGGACTTCTGCTTCATGTTCGTTGACTTTTAGAATGTCAATATACTTTAAGGCTTCTAGTTTATCTTTCCAGTCTACAGGATAAACTTTCTCGCCTCTAACTTCTCGTAAATAGCCTTGAGCATCTACCGATAAAATACCTTTAGTAGACAGATACTTAAGAACGTCAATCGAAAAATCATCCGATAGAAGGCTGCCTAAATGAAAAATATGAGCTTCTTCATCTTTTAATGCTTCTACTGTGAAAGGATCAGCTTTGGCAAGAACTCTCTGGGTACGTTCGTCCTGGTTTTCGCCATATTTATTCTCAAAATACACCGTGTTTTTGCTTGGAAGTACTTTTACGTTAATTCCAAGTACACGCATATCTTCTACCGATTTATATTCACTAGGAGCTAGTGCTGTTATAAGCTTATAATTACGCGCATCATTTAAATGTTTCATACCATAGGAAAAATAATATGATGTTCCTCCTGGCATGAAAATAGTTTGTTTGGGAGTTACAATTTTGTCTAACGTAACGTGGCCTATGCAACAAATATCATTCATGTTTCGTTAATTCATCTTTACAATGGTGCAAAGGTAGTTATTATTTAAGAATAAAGAGATATTAAATTAACTTCAATTTGAAAACTCGTTCCATAAGAGTGGTATTTTCTGAATAGAAGAACTTTTTTTATAATATGTTATATAACTTATAATGAACCTTCTGAATGTTCAATTTTTCTGTTTATCTGTTCATTTTTCTTCAAAAAATCTTTTTTTTTAAATAAAAAATAGCTTAAATCCAAATGTTGGACTATCTTTGAGAGTCCTTATGGAAAATTTAGAACATAATTTTAAAACTAATATAAAATCTAATTTAAAATGAAACAAAACAATGTGAAACCTGCAGAAGGAAAGCTAGGTGTATTGTGTGTAGGTTTGGGCGCCGTTGCCACTACATTTATTACAGGTACTTTAATGGTGCGTAAAGGCTTGGGTAAACCTGTAGGATCAATGACTCAATATGACAAAATTCGTGTAGGTCGTGGTGAATCAAAGAAATATCTTCACTATGGTGAAATCGCTCCTATCGCTGACTTAAATGATATCGTCTTTGGTGCATGGGATGTTTATCCTGTAAATGCATACGAATCTGCAGTAAATGCAGAAGTATTGAAGGCTAAAGATATTTTGCCTGTAAAAGAAGAATTGGAACAGATTGTCGCTATGCCTGCCGCATTCGACAAACACTATGCAAGCCGTTTGGATGGTACTAATGTGAAGGATTGCGCTACACGTTGGGCTATGGTTGAGGCTTTGCGCGAAGATATCCGTCGTTTCAAGGCAGAAAAAGGTGTTGATCGTATCGTTGTCCTTTGGGCTGCTTCAACAGAAATCTATGTTCCTGTATCAGAAGAACATCATGGCTCATTGGCAAAATTGGAAGCTGCTATGAAAGCTAACGATTGTGAACATGTTGCTCCTTCTATGTGTTATGCGTATGCTGCATTGGCAGAAGGTTGTCCGTTCATTATGGGTGCACCTAACACAACTGTAGATATTCCTGCAATGTGGGAAATGGCTGAAAAGACAAAGATGCCTATCGCTGGTAAAGATTTCAAGACAGGTCAGACATTGGTTAAATCAGGTTTTGCTCCTATCATTGGAACTCGTTGCTTAGGCTTGAATGGTTGGTTCTCAACAAACATCCTCGGTAATCGTGATGGCCTAGTTTTGGATGAACCTGCAAACTTCCGTACTAAAGAGGTTAGTAAACTGTCTACTCTTGAATCTATTTTGGTTCCTGAAAACCAACCAGATTTGTACACAGATTATTACCATAAAGTTCGTATCAACTATTACCCTCCTCGTAATGATGATAAAGAAGGTTGGGATAACATTGATATCTTTGGTTGGATGGGTTACCCAATGCAGATTAAGATTAACTTCTTGTGTAGAGACTCTATTTTGGCTGCTCCTCTTTGCCTTGATTTAGTATTGTTGAGCGACTTGGCAGCACGTGCTGGCCGTTATGGCATTCAGCGTTTCTTGAGTTTCTTCTTGAAGAGCCCTATGCATGACTACACTGAAAATGAAGTCCCAGTTAATCACCTTTTCCAGCAGTATGTTATGTTAAAGAACGCTATCCGTGAGATGGGTGGCTATGAAGCAGACGAAGAAATCGATTGATTTTATCTCTTAAAATTTAAATAGAATAACGGTTGCTTTTGTTACTGGGGCTTTCATCTTGAGGCACTGGTTTCAGAGCAACCGTTTGTTTTGTTAGGTCGTTTCATGTAAAGGAAATACTTAAAATTCATTAAAAAAAACAAGAAAAGCATGTTATGACCTGTCAGATTTGCTCATCTACCGATTGAGTAGTATTTTTGTAATCTATTTATAGATTAGACCAAATAGGGAAAGAATATGACAAAAAGAATATGGCTTTTATTCATCTTATTAAGCGTAGTAGTGATGAATGTTTCTGCACAGGTATATGGAGTTGTAACTGATGAAGAAACAGGTGAACCACTTCCTTACTTGAATGTTTATTATGACGGAAAAGGAGTAGGAACAGTTACTAATTTGGATGGTGAATATAAAATTACACAAAAACCAGGATTTAAGCTGACTTTTTCCATGGTGGGTTATGCTACTCAGGTAATCAATGTTTCTGAACGTACGAAAAAATTAAATGTGAAAATGCGTCCTCAAATGTTGAGTGAGGTAGTCGTGAAGAAGAAAAAACAGAAATATTCGCGTAAGAATAATCCTGCTGTTGAAATGATGAAGAAGGTTATCAATGCTAAGAAAGTAAATGACTTGAGCGTTAATGACTACTATCATTATGACAAGTATCAGAAGATTACATTTTCCTTGAATGAAGTCTCTGTGGATTCAACGCGTGAATCAAACTTGTTTAAGAAGTATCCTTTTTTCCGTGACCAGGTGGAAGTCTGTGATGTGACTGGAAAAAACATCCTGCCAATCTCAGTAGATGAAACTGTATCGGAAAAAGTGTATCGTAAACATCCGCATTCAGAAAAAACGATTATCAAGGGATTGAATTCTTCGGGTGTAAATGAATTGTTCAATACAGGTGATATGTTATCTACTGTATTAAAGGATGTATTTCAAGATATTAATATTTATCAAGATCGTTTCCGCTTCTTGCAGTATCCATTTGACAGTCCCGTTTCTAAATCGGGCCTGGGATTCTATCGTTACTATATAATGGATACGCTTCAGGTAGAACGAGACAAGTGTTTTCATTTGTCGTTTGTCCCAAACAACTCACAAGATTTTGGATTTACAGGACATCTTTATATCTTGGCAGACTCAACATTTCGCGTAAAAAAATGCGTTTTGAATCTTCCGAAAAAATCCGATATCAATTTCGTTGATCACATGATAATCGAACAAGAATTTGAAGAATTGGAATCGGGTGAATGGGTTTTGAAACGTGACGATATGCTGTGCGAGATGTCATATATGAAGAAAATCTTGGGATCTATGCAGGTTCGTCGAACTACCCGCTATTCAAACTTTGGATTTGAAGAAGTTTCTGATCGTATTTTTAAACGTAAAGGAGACGAAATAAAAGATGTGAACGCAATGATGCGTGGTGATAGTTTCTGGGATGAATTCAGACCTACGAAGCTGACGGAGTCTGAAAGTAAAATGGATGTCTTTGTTCAGAATTTAAGTAAAATCAAAGGTTTCAAATACATCATCTTTGGAGCAAAGGCTTTGATTGAAAACTTCGTTGAAACAGGAACTAAAGACCACCCAAGTAAGGTGGATATAGGCCCTATTAATACTATCATTTCAAAGAACTATATTGATGGTGTACGTTTGCGTGCTTCTGCTCAGACTACGGCCAATTTGAATCCACACTTGTTCTTGAAAGGTTATTATGCGTATGGTTTTAAGGATCATCGTTCTAAGTATATGGGTGAAGTAGAATATTCGTTGAATAAAAAAGAATATCTGCCACGTGAATATCCTAAGAACTCGTTTACTTTTACGTATCAGTATGACAATATGCTTCCTACAGATAAGTTTATGGGTACCGATAAAGATAATATGTTTACTGCCTTTAAATTTACTGAAGTAGACCAGTACAATTATGAACGTACGGCAAGCTTAAAATACGAGTTTGAAAGTCAGGTGGGTTTGAAGACTATGGTGACTTTGAAACATGCTAATTATGAGCCTTGTGGTAAGTTGTTTTATAGAACCAATGAAGGACAGCAGAAGTATTTGAACGATTTGTCGACAGGAGCTATTCAGGATGTGGAAGGTATGTATTCACCTTACAACGTGAAGGACTTTTCAACTGCTGAAGCTACTTTCTCTTTGCGTTATGCACCAGGAGAGACTTTTGTAAATACGAAGCAGCGTCGTTTGCCTGTTAATCTAGATGCTCCAGTTTTGACATTGCAGCATACCGTAGGTATAAAGGGATTCTTAAATGCGGATTATAATTATAATATGACCGAAGCAAGTATCTATAAACGTTTCTGGTTGGCTTCATGGGGTAATATTGATACTCAGATAAAAGGAGGAATTCAGTGGAACAAAGTACCTTTCCCATTGTTAATTATGCCTGCTGCTAACCTGTCATATATCATTCAGGATCATACCTTTAGTTTGATTAACAATATGGAGTTCTTGAATGACCGTTATGCGTCACTAGATGTGTCATGGAACCTTCAAGGAAAAATTTTCAATCGTATTCCTCTCTTGAAACGTTTGAAATGGCGTGAGTATCTTGGCGTGAAATGTTTATGGGGTAAATTGACAGATAAGAATAATCCAACTTTGCCACAGAATGCAAACGATAATATGTTAATGATGTTCCCAGGACATTATGAAGCTAATGGTGTATATAATCCGTCTAGCTATGTCATGGATCCTAAGAAACCTTATATTGAATTGAGCGCGGGTATCCATAACATCTTTAAGTTGCTACACGTTGAATATGTACATCGCTTGAATTATAACGAGTTGCCAACTTCCAACAAGTGGGGTATACGTTTTATGATTCGTACAGTATTCTAAAGGACTTTTACTGCCAGAATTGCCTTATTTTATAAAGTTTTTGTAATTTTGTCAGATTAAACTAAGTTAATCTATGGTTAGAACAGAAATTCAAACTGTAAAATTGCGGTTCGGTATAATTGGTAACACAGAAGGACTGAATCGGGCTATCGACATCGCTATGCAGGTAGCACCAACCGATTTGTCTGTGCTAGTTACAGGGGAGAGTGGTGTTGGTAAGGAAAGTTTTCCTCAGATAATACATCAGTTTAGCCGACGCAAACACGGACCTTATATAGCAGTCAACTGTGGAGCTATTCCAGAGGGGACAATCGATTCTGAATTGTTTGGACACGAAAAAGGAGCCTTTACGGGAGCGATTAGCGACCGTAATGGTTATTTTGCGGAGGCCAATGGTGGAACAATCTTCTTGGATGAAGTGGGTGAGTTACCATTGTCTACTCAGGCTCGATTGTTGCGTGTGTTGGAAACAGGCGAGTATATAAAAGTAGGTTCTTCAAAAGTTCAGAAGACAGATGTCCGTATCGTTGCAGCTACAAATGTGGATTTTAATGATGCTATTGCTGACGGACGTTTTCGTGAGGATTTGTATTATCGTTTGAATACTGTACCTATTAAGGTACCTGCTCTTAGAGATCGACCTGATGACATAGCTTTGTTATTCCGTAAATTTGCGTCTGATTTTGCAGAAAAATATCGTATGCCGTCTATTCAACTAACGGATGATGCACGTCGCTTATTGGTCTCATATTCATGGCCGGGAAATATCCGACAATTGAAAAATATCACCGAACAAATATCTATCATTGAGACGAATAGAGATATTACTTCGGAAATTTTGCAGACTTATTTACCTGCTGCTCCAGGAACAAGGCTTCCTGCTTTGCTGAAGGATAAAGGAGGACAGGGGGGAAGTAAAAGTTTCGAAAGTGAACGAGAAATTTTATATCAGGTACTTTTCGATATGCGTCGTGATGTAACAGAGTTGAAAAAAATAGTACATGAAATTATGACTGAGCGAGGTATGAATGCGCCTATGTCACATGTCTCTGATTCACCAATGTCATTTATACAGAATCCTTCAGTAAGTTTATTGGAAGATACACATCATCCGCAAGTAAGCAGACCTATCACTACAGTTGATCCAATGCCAGTGAAAATCACAACACCTCATGTAGACACGGAGGTTCAGGATACTGAAGAATATGTAGAAGAGAACTTATCATTGGACGACGTCGAAAAAGAAATGATTCGCAAAGCATTGGAGCGACATCACGGAAAACGAAAAAGTGCTGCTAGCGACTTGAAAATATCGGAACGAACATTATATCGTAAAATAAAAGAATATGGGCTTGAGTAATTTAAGACTAAAAATAATTTTGCTGCTTTCGTTAGTTATGTGTGTATTGGCAGCGTGTACTGTATCTTATAAATTTAATGGTTCTTCCATTAACTATGATAAGGTAAAGACTATCTCCTTTGAAAATTTTCCAAACCGTTCTGCTGCGTTTGTTTGGGGACCGATGGAGTCTATGTTTAATACTGCCTTACAGGATATTTATATGCAGCAAACTCGTTTGAAACAAGTTCGACAAGGAGGTGACTTGCAACTTTCTGGTGAAATTGTGAATTATGATGCTTATAACAAGGGGGTCGGTTCAGATGGATATTCAACAATGGCTGAATTGAAGATGACTGTAAATGTCCGATTTGTTAATAATACTAACCCGCAAGAGAACTTTGAACAGCAATTCTCGGCAAGTCGTGAATACGTAGCAACTCAGCAAATGAGTGCTGTACAGGAAGAACTGGTAACTCAGATGATTAAGGAAATTGTGGACCAGGTATTTAATGCAACAGTAGCCAATTGGTAAGTAAGATATTTCTCTATGGAACAACATGAAATTCAAGAATTAATTGCTCATCCTGAGAAATTAGATGGCGAGACCCTTCTTTACTTAAAGAAATTGGTTGCTCGTTATCCTTATTTTCAAACGGCATGGGTGCTTTATCTTAAAGATCTCTTTATAACAGGTGATTCAAATTTCAAGGATGAACTGAAGAGAGGGGCGTTGTTTGTTGCCGATTTGAGCTTGTTGTTTTATTATGTAGAAGGTGAGCGGTTCATCATTAAAAAACACGCATCTGAAAGTAATGGTACAGCTGCAGGGGCAGATCGCACATTAGACCTGATTGATCGCTTCTTGTCTGAATTGCCAGAACAAGATGTGGTGTCAAAGCCTGTGGCAGAGATGCCTATTCCTATGGAAATGCCAGGAGACTACACGTCTGTATTACTATCTGAAGTGAGTAGTGATGAAGAACAAAGCGCATCGCAGTTGAATGGACATGAATTAATTGACCATTTTCTAGAGCAGACTGAGAAAGTTTCTGCGGAATTGCAGACTGCTTCGACTGAGGAAAATATGTTTGAGACTGATTCCGAACTAGCAAGGGAAGAAAAAGACGTAATAGAGAGTGAGGAGCAACAAGAAGGATTGGAAGCAAACTCGTCAGAACAACCTGAAGACGATTCTGAAGAAAGCTATTTTACCGAAACATTAGCTAAAATATATGTTCGTCAGCAAAGGTATGATAAGGCTTTGGAAATAATTAAAAAATTAAATTTGAAATATCCGAAAAAAAATGCTTACTTTGCAGACCAAATTAGATTTTTGGAGAAATTGATTATTAACGCTAAATCAAAATAAAAGAAAATGTATTTATTATTTGTCACATTGATTGTACTTGCAGCATTACTGATGTGTTTTGTTGTATTGATACAGAACTCAAAAGGTGGAGGCTTGTCATCTAGTTTTGCAGCTTCAAACCAGATTATGGGTGTACGTAAAACTACAGATTTTATTGAAAAACTTACATGGGGATTGGCTGCTTTTATGGTTGTAGTTAGCATCTTTGCTGCTTATGTTCTTCCTACTCAGGTTCAAGAATCTTCAGTAATTATGGAACAGGCTGTTAAGGAACAGGCTACAAATCCATTGAATGCACCTTCTGGCTTTGCTGCTCCTCAGACAGAAACTCCTGCTGCTTCAACTCCAGCAGATTCAGCTAAATAATAGTGACAGCTATTAAAAAGGGAAATTTTTCTTAAAAATATTTTAAGTAAAGCATCATTCCGAATGAATGAGAGATTGATTTATCAACTCCTTCATTCGGAATGATTTTTTTATCGCTGTTAAGAACTAGTTGTATTTTAGTTTATTTTGCCTGTAATTTAGCAAATCTTCGGTTCTCTAATTCTTCTTCCAATTGATTCGTAATAATACATGATGGAACCAATTCCTTAAGGTGTAAAATAAGATTATTGGCTTTTCTTAATTTATCTAGTAAAATAGATATACTGGTGAGGTAGAAACATATAATTAAGTTGTCTTTATTATATTTGTTGAATTTGTTACAAATCTTAAATGCCTTTTCGTATTCCTCTATTGCGTAGTAGTAAGCAACTTCTGTTATAATAAAGTCGTTTGTCTCAGGAGAAGCTTTAGAAACTACTTCCCAACATTCCTTGGCACATCTTTGGAAATTGTTCTTTGCTAAAAAGAAAGTTAGTGGCAGGTAAAGTTTGTCTTTTTCGGTTATTTGTTCAATAATCATATCTACGTAATATTTGGCCTCTTTACGCTTGTTTGTCAACATTGACAATTTTACTCGTTCAAATAGAGCATAAGGATTTTCTTGGTTCTTCAATGTATTTAAAACGAAAATAGCTTCTTCATAATGTTGCTGTAAAATATAGAGTTTACATTTCTGAATCCGAAACTCATAATTGTTTTTATACATAGAATGTCCCCAGTCCACGACTTCGTGTGACTTTTTTATTTCACCTCTTAAAAAATAATAAGTAGAAAGGTTTAAAATATGTGTAGGGTCAAGATACATCTGCGATGTTTCATTTTTTAAAGATTCAATATTAGTAATAAAATCTCTAAAATAAGGTTGACCTATTGTATTGTATGCTAAGTGTGACATTTTTTACTCATCTTAAAATGGCTATAGAATGTGTCAATACCCAAATTGAAAGATTCACCCCTGCAACAAGTTAACTTGTTACAGGGGTGAATTCCTAAAATAGAGAGTTTTGACATCGTCTCTATTAGAGCATTGTTTTATGTTAGTACTTATTTGTTGATTTTACTCCAAGTATCTTTTAATGATACAGTACGGTTGAATATCAAATGTTCAGGAGTAGAATCTTTATCAACGTTGAAATAACCGATACGCTGGAATTGGAGATAATCCAATGGCTTAGCGTCAGCAAGGAATTTTTCAACAAAGCAGTTATTTAAAATCTGTAATGAATCAGGGTTAATCATTTCCTTCATAGCTTCCAATGCTGAGCAGTTTTTAGCTTCGCGGATGGCAGCCATTTCATCACGTGGATTTTCTACTTTCCATAGACGGTCGTAAAGACGTACTTCTGCAGGCAAACAGTGATCGCAGCTCAACCAGTGAAGTGTACCTTTTACCTTTCGGTTTGCTTCAGGCATACCACTCTTTGTATTTGGGTCATATTCAGCATAGATTTCTTCGATGTTGCCGTTTTCATCTTTCTTGCAGCCTGTACATTTAATAATATATGCATTTTTCAGACGAACTTCTTTTCCAGGAGTCATACGGAAGAATTTTTTAGGAGCATCTTCCATAAAGTCTTCACGTTCAATCCATAATTCACGGCTGAATTCAATTTTGTGAGTGCCTGAATTTGGATCTTCTGGGTTGTTGATGGCTTCCATTTCTTCTACTTGACCTTCTGGGTAGTTGGTAAGGATCAACTTAACTGGATTGATGACAGCTGATACACGAGTAGAACGAATGTTCAAATCTTCACGCACAGCACTTTCTAATAATGCAAAATCGTTTAGGGCATCATAAGTAGTGTAACCAATCTTGTTGACGAAGTTGCGGATGGATTCAGGTGAATATCCACGGCGGCGGAATGCACAGATTGTCGGCATACGAGGGTCGTCCCAACCATTTACTAAACCTTCTTTTACCAAGATAAGTAAATTACGTTTACTCATCAATGTATAACTTAAGTTCAACTTATTGAATTCATACTGATGAGGACGATTGTCATCGAGATCTTTGCCGTCTTTAACCCAGTCTACGAATAAATCATATAATGGACGATGAGGAACAAATTCCAACGTACACAATGAATGAGTCACACCTTCGAAATAGTCGCTCTGGCCATGAGTAAAATCATACATCGGATAAGCTTTCCATGTATCACCAGTACGGTGATGAGGAGTCTTAACCACACGGTAGATGATAGGGTCGCGGAAATGCATATTTGAATTAGCCATATCGATTTTGGCACGAAGAACCATTTTACCTTCTTCGATTTCGCCGCTGTTCATCTTCTGGAAAAGTTCTAAAGACTCTTCTATAGGGCGGTTGCGATATGGGCTTTCTGTACCTGGTTGTGTCGGAGTACCTTTCTGAGCAGCAATTTCTTCAGCCGATTGTTCGTCAACGTAAGCTTTACCTTGTTTAATCAAATGGATAGCGAAGTCCCACAATTGCTGAAAATAATCTGACGCATAATATTCATTTCCCCACTGGAATCCCAGCCATTGAATATCTTCTTTGATAGCCTCAACATATTCTACATCTTCTTTAGTAGGGTTTGTATCATCAAAACGCAAGTTACAAACACCACCGTATTTCTTAGCAATACCGAAGTCCATGCAGATAGCCTTAGCATGACCAATGTGCAAATAACCGTTAGGCTCTGGCGGGAATCGGGTTTGAATCTTACCTCCGTTTTTACCCTCTTTCAGATCCTTTTCTACAATCTGTTCAATAAAGTTCAAACTTTTCTTTTCTGAACTTTCATTTGTATTTATTTCAGTCATGGTAATGTTGTTTATTCTTTTGCTTGCAAAAATAATGAATTCTTTTCAGATTTTCTTTGTATCTTTACGTTTTTAATCTAAATATGGACTTGAGATGATGCTTCCAACAAAAAAGAAGTCTTGTAAAACCATAAAAATGTATGTTTTTTGCAAAATATGTTTTATGACATCTTTTTATATTTGGTCGGTTGAAAAAAAGGCCTCATCTTTGTGCCGTTATCCTGAAAACAATCTTTTTACCTTAAAAAAAACTAATACCTATTGAAAACTTTTAAAAAATGCTCTTTGTGAAAAGGGCCTTTTTTATTTATCCTAATTTCCCAAAATGAATAGAATTGTTTAATTTTGTAATGGTTATTAAATAAGAATAAAATGTCACAACCTTTAGCAGAACGTATGCGTCCGAAGACGTTGGACGACTACATAGGACAGAAGCATTTAGTAGGACCTGGGGCTGTATTACGTAAAATGATTGATTCCGGCCGTATTTCCTCTTTTATCTTATGGGGACCTCCGGGTGTGGGTAAAACTACGCTAGCTCAGATTATAGCAAACCGGTTAGAAACTCCGTTCTATACGTTGAGTGCGGTTACGTCTGGCGTGAAGGATGTGCGCGAGGTGATTGAAAAAGCTCGTAATAATCGCTTCTTTTCTCAGCAGAGTCCTATCTTATTTATTGATGAAATTCATCGTTTTAGTAAATCACAGCAAGATTCGCTCTTGGGGGCTGTTGAAACGGGGGTGGTGACACTGATAGGTGCAACTACCGAAAATCCTTCGTTTGAGGTTATTCGTCCACTGTTGTCTCGTTGTCAGCTATATGTATTGAAGTCGCTCGAAAAGGAAGATTTGTTGGAGTTGCTTCACGCTGCGATAGAACGTGATGCGGTATTGAGTCAGATGCACATCAAATTGAAGGAGACGGATGCTATTCTTCGTTATTCAGGTGGTGACGCACGAAAGTTGCTTAATATCTTAGAATTGGTCGTTGAAGCAGATAACGAAGATCCGATTGTGATTACAGATGAGAAAGTGGTAGAACGGCTGCAGCAAAATCCCTTAGCGTATGATAAGGAAGGTGAAATGCATTATGATATTGTTTCGGCCTTTATAAAATCAATTAGGGGAAGCGATCCGGACGGGGCCTTATATTGGTTGGCGCGTATGGTCGAAGGTGGAGAAGACCCTGCTTTCATTGCGAGAAGATTAGTTATTTCTGCTTCAGAAGATATTGGACTAGCTAACCCAAATGCTATGTTGCTTGCTAATGCTGCTTTTGATGCTGTAATGAAAATCGGTTGGCCGGAAGGAAGGATACCTTTGGCAGAAGCAACTGTTTATCTAGCCACTAGTCCGAAAAGTAATTCGGCTTATGCTGGCATTAATTCTGCTCTTGAATTGGTACGGCAGACGGGCAACCTGCCCGTTCCATTGCATTTGCGCAATGCACCGACTAAATTGATGAAGCAGTTAGGGTATGGAAAGGACTATAAGTATGCTCATGCCTATAAAAATAATTTTGTGGAACAACAATTTCTTCCTGATGAGTTAAAACAGACGCGTATCTGGCATGCTCAGGAGAATCCGGCTGAAAGTAAATTAAAGGATCGGATGCTCCAGTTGTGGGGAGATCGATATAAATAAATAGTAGATATGAAAATAGTTGTATTGGATGGCTTTGCCATGAATCCTGGCGATTTGTCATGGAGTGAACTTGAGAAACTGGGTGAGTTAACGGTTTATGATCGTACGGCTCCGTCTGAACTGTTATGTCGTGCTGCTGATGCTCCTGTTTTGTTTACGAATAAGACTATTATAGATGCTGCCTCAATTCAGGCATTACCAGCATTGAAATATATTGGTGTGTTGGCTACAGGATATAATGTCGTGGATATTGATGCAGCTCGTGAACGTGGTATTGTGGTTACAAATATTCCTGCATATAGTACAAATTCTGTAGCTCAGATGGTCTTTGCACATATTCTGAATATCACTCATCATGTGAGTCAGTATGCAAAAGAAGCAAGAGAAGGTGTATGGAGTGCACAGGCCGATTTTAGTTATACCAATTCACCTCTGATGGAATTGGCTGGAAAGAAGATGGGTATAGTGGGATTAGGTAATACCGGTTCTGCTACTGCTCATATAGCATTGAGTTTCGGTATGGAAGTGTATGCTTTTACTAGTAAATCGGCTTCTTCTCTTCCTGAGGGAATTCATAAAGCAGCATCTGTTGACGAGTTGTTTCAAACTTGTGATATAATAAGTTTACATTGTCCTCTTACTGTGGATACAAAAGAATTGGTCAATGCTCGTCGTTTGTCCATGATGAAGAAAACGGCTATCCTTATTAATACAGGCAGAGGGCCGTTGGTAAATGAAATAGATTTGGCTATTGCGTTAGAAAAAGGAGAGTTGGCTGTAGCCGGACTAGATGTAATGGTGTCAGAGCCTCCTGTAGCAACAGATCCACTTTTGAAACAAGCTAATTGTTACATAACTCCGCACATTGCCTGGGCTACTCAAGAAGCTCGTACGCGTTTGATGAATCAAACAGTTGCGAATTTTAAGTCGTACTTGGAAGGGCATGTCATTAACAATGTGGTAAAATAAAACTAGTATAACTTAATAACTAAAAGAGTGAAAACTCTACTAATGTGGTAAAAAGACTATGACTAAGGAAGAAAGAATTGAAAAAGCAGTAGCTTTGTTTAAAGAAGGGTATAACTGTTCACAGTCGGTTGTGGCTGCATTTGCCGATTTATATGGATTTACTCCAGAACAAGCGTTTAAAATGTCGGCTGCTTTTGGTGGTGGAATAGGCAGAATGCGTGAAACTTGTGGTGCAGCATGTGGTATGTTTTTATTAGCTGGCTTGGAAAAGGGAGCTGTAGAAGGCAAAGATCGTCAGGGAAAAGCTGATACGTATGCTTTAGTTCAGGAACTCGCTGCTAAGTTTAAAGAAATCAATGGAGCATTAAGATGTTCAGATTTGTTGGGGCTATCAAAAAAAGAGCCAATCGTGTCTACACCTGAAGCTCGAACTGAAAAATATTATGCAAAACGTCCGTGTGCTATGATGGTAGAAACTGCGGCTCGATTATGGGGTGATTACTTAGAAAGTGTGCATAAATTATAAGAAAAACGTAAATTTCTGAGTTTTAGCAACCTTCTTCCTGAAAACATGTATATATTGTGTTTTTTTTTTACTAACTTTGCAGTGTCAATAAAAAATAAATTAATTTTAAGTTACTATGTTAGAAGAAAAAGCAGGTATTATTGCAGGTAGAATTTGGGAAGCATTGAATGGAACAGAAGGTCTAACCCAAAAACAGCTAAAAAAAGCAGCTAATAAATTGACTGATAAAGATTTGTTTTTAGGTTTGGGATGGTTGCTTCGCGAAGATAAAATTGAGACTAGTGAAGTTAAAAATGAATTATTCATTAAACTGAAATAATATTTCACTTTTTATTGTGAAAGCATCGGCAGAAATCGTGAATTTCTGCCGATGCTTTTTTATTTGTATAGGTACAATTCTCAAAAAAATGTAGGTGATATAATATTAAATTTTAATATATTTGTTTCATATCTTTTATAAAACTTGTGTTTGAGGTTGTATGATATCGGAATTTTTAATTGATGGACATACTGTAACTGAAGAGTTGGAAAGACTTGCGCGTTTAGATAATAAAGCGTTTACGACTAGTCTGCATCCAGGTGTAGAGCATATCTTGGGAGTTCGTATTCCTGATTTGCGTTTATTGGCCAAGCGTATCGTTCAGATGGATTGGAATTTGTATTTGATGGGAGCAGATTCTTATTATATGGAGGAAAGAATTCTGCATGGGCTCGTTTTGGGATATATACACCCGGACAATGATATCCTTCAGTATCTTCAAAGAGTGACGGAATTTGTGCACGTTATTAATAGTTGGTCGGTTTGTGATACTTTTTCTTTTGCAGGAGGAAAATCGTTTGTCGGCACTCACCAGGACATTTTTTGGAATTATGTGAAGAATTGGATGAATGCTTCTCATGAATATGAAATTCGTTTTGGTGTGGTTATGTCATTGAAGTATTTTATTGATAACGCTCATATAGATGAATTATTAGAGTGTATTGATCGGATTCATCATGAGGGATATTATGTGAAAATGGCTGTGGCATGGCTAGTGTCTGCTTGTTTTGTGAGTTTTCCGGAACGCACAATGGAGTATTTGCATTCTAATAACCTGGATGATTTTACTTATAATAAGTCGTTACAAAAAATAGTGGAGTCTTATCGTGTTACTGGTGAACTTAAACAACTAATCAAACAAATGAAACGAAAATAGGCGATTCTTTTTGTTGAGGCTGAATTGCAGACAAAATTTTCAAATTGGAAAGATTTATTTATGAACGTTTATAATTATAATCACGTAACCATGAAAAAGTTAGTTAATTTAGGGGTTGGGTTAGCCCTCCTTATGTTGAGCGCGTGTGGACAAGGACAGCAGCAGTCTGTTGCTTCTGATCATGCGTGTGCTAGTGAAGTGAAAGATGATTCTCAAGAAACAAACAGGGTTGTAGAGGCTATTATGGCACGTAGAAGTATCCGTAATTACAAACCTACGGCTATAGAGAATGATAAATTGCAGCAAATTCTTGAATGTGGAATAAATGCTCCAAATGGTATGTATAAGCAGTCGTGGGAAATTCGCGTTGTAAATACTCCAGAGGTAATGGCAGAGATAGAAAAAGGGTATACAGCTTTTCTAACGAAAAATGGAAAGAAAAGAATAACTCATCCTTCTTTTGGTGCTCCGTGTCTCATCTTTATTGCTCATGACACTACGTATGATTTATCTCAGGTTGATTGTGGACTATTAGGCGAAAATATTATTCTAGCTGCTCAGTCTATGGGATTGGGAACATGTTGCTTAGGTGGAATTGTCAGGTATATGAATAGTCCCGAAGCTGCTGATTTGTTTAAACGTTTGAATATACCTGCTTCTTATAATCTTTTATATGCTATTGCTCTTGGATATCCCAATGAGAGTCCAGCTGCAAAACCTCGTAATAGCGAAAAAATTAAATTCGTTGAATAATTAAATAGACTCGCTCTATAAGTAAATATTCGGTCTCTTGACGCTTTCAAGACGACCGAATATTTTTTCTTGGGTTAAAGTTGTGTAAATACCTCTGTATTATTCTTTAACCATAATCTTATACTATGAAAAACATTGTAAATATGTGATTTATTTTTAATAAATCCAATAATAATGCATCTTTTATTCGCAAAAATAACTTATATTAACGTGAGTTCGACGAATTCAGAACAATGCAAGCTGTGTGTCAACCGTTCG
>JAHHQS010000320.1 GCA_020026285.1 Parabacteroides sp.
ATATAATCCAATGACTATTTATGACAAAATACTGTCTTCTGAAGCTTGGATTTCACTAAAAGAAAAAGATTATTTTTTTTCTATCCATAATGGATTTTTGAATGGATTTCCAGGTGTAGTTTTGGTCCTTTCACATATAGTGAAAAAGCATCTCAAATTTGTATCAAATCCTTGATCAATGAGCGTTATGAATCTATGGATTGAAAAATGTATTGTATAATGTAGAGAATGCTGGATGAAACAATATGCTTTCCATCAAATGACTCTAGTGAATATTGTGTAGATAATTAAAATGAAAATTTAAAGCTGATTTGAAATTAATAAAAATCATTGTTATATGAATGAAGATTTAAAGGATACGACATTTATTGTAGCTGTGCGTTTGGATTCTATTGCTAGATTAGAAAATCTAATATTGACAATAGATTGTATACAAAAGTCTTTTAATACAAATATTATTATTTTAGAAGCAGCTCCATATAAAAATGGATTAATCCCTTCTTTATTAAAGGATATTATATATTTGTTTGAAGAAGATAATGATCCTGTTTTCCATCGTACAAAATATTTAAATAAAATGGTAAAGATGGTTCAAACTGATATTATTTCATTGTGGGATACAGATATTATATTAGAATCTAAACAAATTTTAAGTTCTATACAGCAATTGAGAAGTGGGGGTTATGATGTCGCGTTTCCTTATAATGGCGATTTTTACGATACATCCGATATATTAAGGAAACATTATTGGAAACATAGAGATATCGAATTTTTAAAACAACATAGAAATAAAATGCATCTTTTGTATGCTAGTGATGAGTTTATAGATGCAGTAGGTGGTGCTGTTTTTATAAAGACAATGCAATATTTAAATTCTGGGATGGATAACGAAAAATTTTATGGTTGGGGATGTGAAGATGGTGAAAGATATTATCGTTGGATTGAATTTAATTATAAAATTTACCGAAGTGAAGGTTGCTTGTTCCACTTATCTCATCCTCGTGATTTAAATGGAATGTTTCGATCAAGTAATCATTGTCATAAAGCAAAACATGTTCTTAATGAAATAGTAAACTATAGTAAAGAAGAATTATACAATGAGTTTTTTAAAAAGAACTTAATAGAGGACTGACTTATATTTCCCTACTCTGTAAGAAACATTTTCTCTTTCAAAAGTTATCTTATCATCTACTTGACAAACGTACATTAATCACTACATATCGCTGATAAGACTGCACTTTGAGGATAGTGCTGAATCGATACCTACGTAGCACTCATTGGTACTATCAGTGGCTATATATATATTAGGCCACTTCTGTAACAGTACGATATTTTAGATCGTTATAGAGCATGGTACTAAAACTCCTATAATAGATAAAATATGGAAGTTTGCTAAAGAACAAATGCTGAAATATGGTATACCTGCCTCAGTCACTTTAGCTCAAGGTATACTTGAAAGTGCTAATGGTGAAAGTCAGCTTGCACAGAAAGAGAACAATCATTTCGGTATCAAAGCCAGCAAATCATGGCTTAATCAAGGAGGTAAGTATGGCGTGTACACAGATGATCATCCGAACGAGAAATTTTGTGCCTATGACAGTGTAAACGATTCATACGAACATCACAGTAAGATTCTAGCAAATAATGACAGATATGCAGAATGTTTTAAGCTAGCTCCTGATGATTATAAGGGCTGGACTAAAGGACTAGCTCGTGCTGGTTATGCAAGTGGTCAGAATTATGATTTAAAATTGCAGCAAATCATTGAAAGGAATGGATTAGACACTTATGACAAGCAAGTCATGGCCCAAAAAGGTTTACAAGCTAGTAATCAAAAGGAGATGAAAACGGACATATCTTCTGTTCGTTCAGTCGATGGAGTAGAAGCATCTCATTATTCTTTTCCCTTGGTTAGAGAAGAATTCCTATTTGTCACATCCCCATTCGGCACAAGACAAGATCCTTTGAATCCAGACAATAAATCCCTTCATAAAGGCATAGACATTCGTGCTAACAACGAACAACTATTAGCCACTGAAGACAATGGTAAAATTGTATCTGTCAATCATAATGCTCAAACTCCTGGAGGAAAGTCTGTAACAATAGAATACACACGTTCGGATGAAAGTCGCTTGCAAGTTACCTATTCCCATCTAGATAAAATATCTGTAAAAGTTGGAGATACGGTACAAGCTGGACAATCAATCGGCATTTCAGGAAATACAGGGACTAGAACGACAGAACCGCATTTGCATTTCCAGACTAAAGCCATTCTTTCCGATGGAACAGTAAGAGATT
>JAHHQS010000321.1 GCA_020026285.1 Parabacteroides sp.
TCTATTACTTTGATCGTGAAAGTATGCAGCTTTCTTGCCGCCTGCAACAACCGGAACAACTCCTTCTTCAGTTTCTTCTTTGGTAATGCTGCTTCCCTTTTCAACAGAGCAAATATCTTTTATTCTTTCGTTGCACTTTCTGCAAAAACGGGAGAAAAATAAGGCGTGGGTTTGTTTAGCGTAAGATACCCCCATTCGCAAATCATTAGACTGTGAAATTTGCCGAAGCGTATTATCCAAAATCTTCATTGCGCTACCTCAATCCCAGTCAATATTTCTCATATAGTCGAGAATGGTTTCAATCCGTCCATCGTCCACAAGGATATGGTTATTTCCATCAGATCGATAGAGATCATTGGGCATAGGCTTTTCACCTCGCTTAGAGCGCTTGTATCCTACATTTTCAGCTTCCGCCATGAAAACATCATAGTTAAGTTTCTCCGCAACTTTACCGAAAACCCACCATGTATTTACATAACCAAATGTATCCTGTGTGTCTTTATCCAGTTTGCAAAGTTCCTGCAACTCAGAATTGTATTTCCAAATTAGCTCTGTTGCACCTAACCCATCATCACGCTCAGTCAGATAATTCTTAAGCATTCTTCGAATCAGAGTATCTTCTTCATCCGGAGTCAAATTTTTGATAGATGGAAGTTTTTCTTTTTTCTTTTTCCCAGCTGCTACTGCCATCAGATTTTCAACTCTTGTTTTTAACTGAGTATATTCATTTGACGCTTCATTCCAAGCAGCATTCCACGCTTCAATCTCATCATGAGTCTTTTTTTGCGCAAAGAGAATGCTGGTCTTTGTAGATGTATATGGCTCAAAGGCCAACTGCGGAAGAGATACGACAGCTTTAATTTTGAAATATTTGTAGAGGAAGAGCCGAATATACTTGTTATCTGCAATATCAAAAACACTTTCCGGTAATACAGCTGCAAAACGGCCATTTTCTCTCAGCAACTGATACCATCGTTCAATAAACAAGTTTTCAGAATTCTTTTTCTCACCAAACATAAATTCTTTTTTCACTGTTTTCTTAGTGTCGTTATCTAATTCAACACTAAAAGGAGGATTGGTCAAAATTAAATCAAACTGCCCATTGACCTCTCGTTCCTGATAAAGCATATCTGTGCTGCTTCCCTGCAATGCATTTGGAGCCGTTTCTTTTTCGTATTTTGCAAAGGGTAATAAACCATCCTTTACAAAAATATTAGTAGAACCATCTCCGTGAAGGATCATATTGACCTTGGTTGCTGTTCCAAGATTGAAATTAATTTCAGATCCATAAATATATGTCTGAGCCCATCTGTTTTCCCGGTTATCAGGATAGAACCAGTCCGAAAATATTTTATCTTTCACTGCTCTGGCGGTGCCAATATCTGCGTTATAGCCATTAGGCCCCTGATTGCGGTACTTCATGTTTTCTGTGATAAATTTCATATATTCAATCAGAAATGTACCACTTCCAGCAGATGGGTCGATCATATAAGGAATTTCTTTGTCTTCCTTAATGCGCTGAAGGGCGAGTCTATCCGCCTGCAATGCATAAAGCATAAATTGAACAATGTTGGTATGGGTGAAGAACTGTCCTTTACTTTGTTTGAAGCCATTTCTAATAATGCCTTCAAAGAAATCGCCCAGGATGTCTTTACCGCTCAGGCTATTTTTTCCATCCACAAAAGATAAGCCTTCCAGTTTTTGCACTGCATACTTTAACTTAGATAGAGAGAACTTCTTACTATCAATTACATACGATTTTGCAAGTTCGTTTTCATCCAGGATATAAAGCTTTTCCTTTAAGGCTCGACGATACAGGGCATTAATTCTTTCGAAAAGCTGTTCATTCGTCTCGAATTCTTCATCTCCGTTTTTAGCGTATGCCATCGATTGAAAATCATACAGTTTGCCATCTTCTGTTTCATCTTCATCTTCAATTTTGGCAAGAATTAAGTTGGTCAGAGATGAAAAAACTTCGTTATCATCTGTTCCTCCGCCGCCCCAAAGAACATTGTGCAGATCTTTTTGCAACTGAACCAACATCTCATTGGAAAAATTCTTCTCCAGATCCTTGGACGAAGCTTTTTTATAGGGGGTTTTCTGTGCCTTGCCATATCTGGAAGGAAGTGTATTGGTAAAGTCTCGTGCTGTCTCCCACTCGGTGAATGTAGAATATTTGGAATAATCAATAATGAT
>JAHHQS010000322.1 GCA_020026285.1 Parabacteroides sp.
TTTTCATTGCCGGGGCGAAAATTTAATTTTCCAATAGGCGGCAAAGTTACTAAAAATCTCTGAAATAACCTTAAAAAACAGGAGAAATGACACCAAATAACTTAATACCAACATTGTTACGGCGTCAAATGACGACAGGCCGAAAAAACGGAAAATGCAAAGAAAAAGAGGATTTAAGCAGACGAACGGGTTACAAATCATCACCCGTGAAAGAATAAGATACAACACATAAAGGATGCTGCTATCCGTTTACCACCGATTTGCGCATCAAGGCCTGAACCGAAGCCGAGACAAATACAGAATAGAGAAACAAACCCCGAATTGTTAAAAAACCGTAATAATACGTCTGCATTGAGCGAATTATCTCGTTTTTTTGTAATTTTATAGCAGATCATAGACCTCAATTCAGGATTGCAGCATGAAGGATTCACAAAGGTTAAGAAACGCTCTTGAGCAGTTTGTTCCTGCTAAGATTATCAGCGAACTTACGGAGCAATTTAAGGAGATCGCTCAAATTGTATTTAACGGACGTTATGTCGTGAATGGAGCATACGAGATACATCCAATTGACATTGAATTCTATTTCCATGATGTAGAAAATGGAATAATCAAAGAGCCGCAGATGTATCATGCAAATAACGACTACCCGTATTTCCCGATAGGAAGTCTTTTTCCGCACAGGTCCGGTATTGATATGACTTTTGAACGGGAGGGGAAATATCGCGCTTCATTCCTTATCAGAGGATACACCTATAAATCCTTGATAAACGACGAGGAAAAAACGTTCACAAATACGACTTCCCAAAAATTGAAAGAAGGAGAAATCGATAGATTCAAACCACAGTACTTATGGGAAGACCTATTAGGGAACGCTACAATTTTCGGAAAAGGGTTGTCCATTATTTGGGTAGATAATGACGATTATAAAAAAGTAAACATACATTCATCAGAAAGAATAAATATAGATATTGTCAAAGGAGAAACAACCAAACGCCCCTGGCGTTTTACTAATCTTGATGCAAAATGACCATGAAAGCCACAGAAAGGTTGATAGACTATGTATATTTTTCAGATAATCTCAAAAGTTATTATCCGAAAATATACAATGAATTAACAGAAATACTGTCGAAACATGAAGTATGCCATGGCCTTCTGCATAGAACAGCCGATTATTGGTGTAGGGATTATATGCCAGTACAAGTTTGCGGCAGTTCTTTCGTACAGTTTCAATATCACCCTGACTACTTAGACGGCCTTCGCAAATATGAAACCCGGACAGGAGTCTCGACCAAGTTGGCAATGGAGAAAATACCAAATCCTTTAATTACAACTTCTCCCATCGTGGCAGACGGAGGTAATTTTACTTTTGGAGCCATAAAGGAAGGAAGAGGTTATACACCTGTTGCGATCATGACAGAGAAAGTATTTGTCGAGAATCCAAATATGACGAGAGAGGATATTGTCATTCAATTAGAAAGATTGTTCCCTAATCATAGGTTTTTATTCCTGCCATGGGATAAGAATGACACCTGCGGACATACAGATGGCATTATACATGCAGTCGGAAATAATAAAGTATTGGTGAACCTCAACGTTTACCCCGATGATATTGCGGCCAAAATGAGAAGTATATTGGAGTCATGCTTTAAAGTCATAGATTTAGAACTAAGCAACTATCATGATATGAGTTGGGCATATATCAATATGATTCATACCAAGGAGGTTATTATTATCCCCGGTTTGGGACTATCTACTGACGAGGAAGCACTGAAGCATATTCAGAAGCTCTTTCCCGAGTATAAAGATAGAATATATCAAGTGCAGATGCCTTCAATTGTCAAAAGAGGCGGAGGAGCATTAAACTGCCTCTCTTGGACATTTACCATATAGAGAAACTTAAAAATAGCGAGAATAAAGCATCTCTACCATTTGTCAAATAAAAGAATTTGGCTACTTTTGCTTCAATATGAGTTCCTTGTAAGCAATTCATAGCAGAACACAGCACATGACACGATCGGCAAATCATCACCTCAAATTTGGGGAATCCACCCAATGTATTCTATATGAGGAGATAATAATTTTATTTCAAAGTTACTAAAATATTTTTATCTTTGTAGCAGTTAACTCCATATAATAACTCA
>JAHHQS010000323.1 GCA_020026285.1 Parabacteroides sp.
CAACGGATATTTGTGTATAAAATATAACTTTGCGTGCAGACTATTATCCTATCTCCTTGGACTTTAGAATTTATTAAAATCGAGTGGTATGCAAACGATATTGATTGTTGAAGATGAGAAAAGAGTTGCTGACTTGTTAAAAATAGGGTTGGAAGAAAATGGCTATCAGACGATGGTTGCTTATGATGGAGCTATGGGTTTGCGCCTTTTTCAATCTGGATCTTTTCAATTGGTTATTTCGGATATTATCCTTCCTAAATTAGATGGATTTAAATTATGTAAAGAAATCCGAAAGCTTAATGAAAGAATTCCGATTTTGATGTTAACAGCTTTGGGTTCCTCTGATGATAAACTGGATGGTTTTGATGCCGGCGCAGATGATTATATGGTGAAGCCTTTTGATTTTAGGGAATTGAATGCAAGAGTGAAGGTTTTATTAAAAAGAAATACTCAATCTATAATAACAGCCCCTGTACAAATAAGTTATGCGGATTTAGTCGTTAATCGTAACTTACGGGAAGTCAAACGTAAAGGAATAATGATAAAATTGTCTCCTAAAGAATATAATCTGTTAGTCTATATGGTGGAAAATGCAGAAAGAGTCATCAGTAGAATTGAAATAGCAGAGAAAGTATGGAATACACATTTTGATACAGGAACAAATTTTATAGATGTCTATATTAATTATCTTCGAAAGAAAATAGATAAGGATTTTGATATAAAATTAATTCATACCAAACCTGGAATAGGTTTTATTTTATCTGATAAATTATGAAAATTAGAACAGCCCTTACATTGAAAAATACAGCTGTTACAGCAACTTTTTTCTTGGTGTGTATGATTATGATTTATATTGTAAGCGAACATACACGAAGTAAAACTTTCTATCATAATTTGAGAGCTGAAGCTGTTACAAAAGCTCATTTATTTTTACAGAATCAGATAGATGCACAAACAATGCAATCTATTTATTTAAATAATAAACAATTTATTAATGAAGTAGAGGTCGCTGTATATACGACTGATTTCAGAATACTTTATCATGATGCTGTACAAAATGATATTATTAAAGAAAATGATGAAATGATTAAGTCTATACTTCAAAAGAAGTCTATAGAATTTAATATAGGAAAATATCAAGGATTGGGATTCCTGTATAATTTTGAGGGTAAGGATTATATTGTAACTGCAGCTGCTTATGATGGCTATGGATACAATAATCTATATGAATTGCAAAAGACATTACTGGCCCTGTTTATTATCGGATTGTCTTTATTGTTTTTTGTTTGCTATTATTTGGCACGTTATTCTCTTAAACCTATTCGGGATATTGTCAGAGAGGCTGGTTCTATAACAGGAACACAAATAAACAAACGACTTCCGATAAAAAATAAGGATGATGAATTAGGTGAATTGAGTATTGCTTTTAATGCTTTGTTGAATAGGTTGGAAGTTTCATTCAATTCTCAAAAGATGTTTGTAAGTAATGTCTCTCATGAAATAAGAACTCCGTTAGCAGCTCTTATAGCTGGTTTGGATTTAGCTTTACAAAAAGAACGAACAGAACAACAATACAGGGATACTATTCAGAATTCATTACAGGATGCTCATCGAATGACAAAATTGATTGATGGTTTATTGAATCTGGCAAAGGCTGATTATCAAAGAGAACAAATAAAAATGAAGGAGATTCGTTTGGATGAACTGTTACTTGATGTGCGTGATTGTATTTTAAAAGCACATTCGGAATATAATATTAATCTGTTATTTGAACAGGAGCAGGATGATGATGATCGTTTTATAACTGTAATGGGAAATCATTATCTATTAAGCATCGCTTTTTCCAATCTAATAGAGAATAATTGTAAATATTCAGAAGACAAATCTTCTTTTGTCCAGATATCACATTATGAAAAATGGGTTGTTATTCGTTTTTCTGATGATGGAATAGGTATGTCTGAAGTTGAAAAAGAAAAGTTGTTTACTTTGTTTTATCGCGGAGAACAAAAGAAAGATATAGAAGGTCATGGGATAGGTATGACTCTTTCTCAAAAGATAATATTCCTTCATAAAGGAAATATTAGACACTGTCCAAAATATTGTGTAAATGAGAAAGCAGGATTCAGATAAAACTCTT
>JAHHQS010000324.1 GCA_020026285.1 Parabacteroides sp.
ACCGGGCAAGTGGACGGACAGCCAAAAACGGAGGGCTGGAATTCTGTTCAAGCAATTCCCGGATATAAAGGCCGTGTGTTATTATGCGTTAAGATTGGGAAAGATTTTTACTGATTATATAGACAAGGATGTGGCGTGTGCCAAAAACTTAGAGGTGGGTGTTAAGAATAGAACTTTTATAATGGAAGTGTGCTGTATCTAAGTACTTTTTAGTAGTTTTGCATAATAATGAAATCGAGAAATAAAATCTCTCTTTTAAGCAATAGATAGGATATATGAAACATATCTTCAATAAGGAACAATGCCAAAAAGCAACATTCATTCTTGAAAGCCCTTTGGCTAAACTGTCGGAACTTTACTCAAGCGAGATAAAAGACTTGGCTGTTGTATGGTGCTATTATTCGGGGAGAATAGAGGGTAATACCTATACCTATGTTGAAACAGAAGCATTGCTTAAGGACGGCATCACTTCCGAAAAAAAATATGAAGATGCTAAAATGCTGAAAAATCTATATAATACATTCATTTCCGAACTGGAATATATTCATCAAGAGAAAAATAAGGAGATTATAGATGAACGTACTCTTTTCAGACTTCATCAATCTATTTCCACAGGTTTGGTTTCTAATGAGGAATCAGGCTTTTTAAGGACACGTGCAGTTAGGATCAGCGGTACTGATTATGCTCCTCCAAAAGATTTGCAAGAAATAAAAAGTAAATTGGGAGAGATATTATATGAGCAAGACGTTTATACTAATCCATTGGAAAAGGCAGTTTTCTTACATTGTAATATTGCACGGCTGCAACCTTTTATAGATGGGAATAAAAGAACTTCTCGCATGATAGAAAGTGTTGTCATGATGAATGCTGATATTATTCCTGTATATTCAGCAAAAGATGCTGATATTTTGAATTACAGGAAAGGGTTGATTCGATTTTATGAAACGGGGGATTACACTAAGTATTCTGACTACTTTCTAAATAGGCAGTTGGAACGCATTAAAGAAATAGATATATAATTTAAATCAAGACTAATTTAGTCGAATGTAAGAACTGTATTTGCTAATTTCCTTGATAATCAATGATATTAGGGAAATTTTAAAAAAAACGCCAGGAACCTCTTAAAGAAAAGGGAGTAAAGGATCATATCTGAATTCGGGATCGTCCCTAAATTTTGAGGGATTATTTTATTATGCATGAGTCATAGCTACAATTCACTTTACAATTACCTCTGCTTACTCTATTCACAACCTACTTATGAAGATAAGAAGGATAAACAAAAGATATTTCGACTGTATAACGATTTGTTTTCTGAGCAAAAGAATATCCGAATGCTTATCCGTGTGCTATAATGGGTGACGGATAATACCAATGCGGTCTTGTTACCTGATGAAGAAGACTCTACACGTTATATCGTTTATGCAGAGCCGAAAAAATAATATTTTTTTTACCATCCACTTTATCTATATAGGTACCAGTTCTTATTTCAGCTTTTCCAAGAAAAAAACTCTATTTATGCTTATGCTATTTGCATGTGCTGATTGTTTTCTTATTGCCAAACGTTACTTGCAGATTATTTTAGTATTCACTCTGGAGTGGATGTCCCGATATGTACTGATTTTAGTGGTATAGATGCTTGATTTTTGATGTGCGAATTGGGGTACTTTATAAGTTCTTACCGTTTAAGTCCATATAAATTTAGGTTTTTCCCTATAAGTAATTATAGAATTCACAGATCGGGTATGATTTTCCTGCTTTACTTTTGTTGCAAACCTAAAAAAAACATCATGAAAAAGATTTTATTTATTCTATTTACAGTTCAGTTTATTCTGATCCCTCGGATAACAGGAAGTTATGGTGCAAATTCTATCGGAAATAATCATGGACATTCGGTAACTAATCAAGGAAAGAAAACCATCAAGAAAGACATCTTTGGAGATACTGTCATTGAGGACAATCACGGTAATAGGAAAACCATTAAGAAAGATATCTTTGGAGATACTGTCATTGAGGACAATCGCGGTAATAGGAAAACTATCAAGAAAGACATTTTTGGAGATACTGTCATTGAGGACAATCGCGGTAATAGGAAAACTATCAAGAAAG
>JAHHQS010000325.1 GCA_020026285.1 Parabacteroides sp.
GTACTGCTTCCGATAGCATAGAGTATCCAGATTATTACGGTGGTTCTTATATTGAAGATGGAAAACTAATAGTTTATATCGTTAAAGGAAATAATGAAAAAACTCCTCAATTACTAAATTCTGCCCCGTTCTCTATACGCTTCGTAAAGGCTTCTATGCACTTTATTTTCTGAAACATCAGTTCGACCGCAAGCTTCGGGTTCACTTTCGGTGTTATGTCCTTTCTGGGGTATCACTAACATTCCGTAAAAAAGTAACTCTAAGGTAAAATTTTACAGAAATATATATTAATTAAATCTCTAAAGCTTTTAAATAGTTTCTAAGAAACTGCTCGACTGTGTATGTACTACGGAGAAGAAGTTTCTGGTGTGGACCGAGCAGAAATGCTATTCGCAGAATGTGACAGCCATCAAGTACTTCGTAGAAAACCGGACGGATATATGGTGGACGTTTGGCCGTGACTGGACGCTCCAGATATGGGATGGGGACAAATGGTGCTCACCCAAACAAAAAAGAAATTTATGCTGGTATGATGATGGCTTTGTGATACAAAATGCTCCACTGCTCTATTGTTTCCGAATTCCGACAGGAGAATATTTCTATCTGCCCGGAGAGAAATATCGAGTCGACAAAGATTTTGGATTCATAAACGAAAAGACTCAGAACGTAGAACTATTTGCTGAGTTTGAAATAAAGTAAAGGGGCATTACCATGCTTTCAAGACTAACTTATTTCACTCATCAGCCATTACTACATTTCACCCAATCAATGGTGTCTACTAAGATGCCTGCATAATGATAGTATGTAGCTGTAATTGAGCCATTATTTCTTTTTTATCAACATCCAGCCGTCATAGATTACTTTCAGTACAATCAATACACAGACAGCGATATAAAAAAATTGTCCGTTCTCACGTAGGGTAGATCCACAGATGAGGGCTATTGCGCACAACACCTCGACTAATAAGCCTAGATACTTCATAACAATCTGTTTTAAAACTTTATTTATTTTCTTTTTGATTATTCTCATTTCATTTCTTCTTATAAAGATAGGAAGAAATGAATACTGTTTGCTCGTATTGACACTTTTTAACAACTCTACGATTTATTCTCACAAATCAGATCTTACTTCAATCTTGACAATCAATGACACTTACTAAAATATTCGAAGACGATGGTTGGAACTGTAATAACTACTTTAGTGGATAGAAGACTTTCTGAATGCGATTAAATACAAAATCATTTTATTGGTTTAAATTCCATGTCTACTTTCAGACCTTCTCCTTGTTCAAAAGTAAAAAAAGGGGAATCCATTATCTTGTTTTTAAAGTAAGTTATATTTTGAGTAGTTGTATCTCCTAATATAACATTAATTTTATTATGAATTTCATCTAAATATATTCCATGTAGTTTGACCTCTTTCCCTAAAGGGGTAGAAATGTACATTTCTATTTTTTTTATTAGCCCTGCTAAATAGGACAATGAAACACTACTATTACTAATAATGAAACCTGAGCCATTACAACGTTTAAGTAAATCGTTTTTAGCAGAAATCGTATCTCCTATCACCCAAATAACACATTTGTTATTATGATGATCGACATACATTCCACCATAATATTGGGGATAAATAATAGTATCAGAAATTGAATTATGGAAAGATTCTAATAGATTTTTTGCTAATTCATCTGGATGTTTTATAGGGTAATTATTATTGGGATGTGACTGGATTTGGCATGATGACATAATACAAATTAATAAAGTATTAAATAGGACTCTCATCATAACCTCTCTAGATAAGCTTACAGTATAAGTTTCTCTGATTGAAGTACATCTTTTAATAAAGAGACAAATTCTACTTGTTAAATATTTTCCGAACGGGAATAAAAAAGTATATGCTTTTAAATGAACTTTCATATATGCCTGATATTTTATAATCGTTAGAGAAATAAAGAGTATTCCCAATGCTACCATTAATTATGAAAAATATGAACTTTTTCATAATACCTCTTTTTTCAATTGACTCTACTGGAAAATAGCGGTGGAAAAAGCCACCGCAGCGGAGTGGAATGTGCCACTCAA
>JAHHQS010000326.1 GCA_020026285.1 Parabacteroides sp.
CATTCATTACCCAGCCAGCCTCATCCAGAAGGGCGGCTGCTTTTTCGGGATCGTAGGGGTAAGATTCCGTCAGCTTATGGCGAATTAGATGTAATTAAAAGCGAAGAAAGGAAAAGCACAATCCAGACGGAACCGGCGGATCAGCGCTTCAAAAACAAGAAAAGATTGCAGTAATTACTCATGCAAAATGCCCCTTCGTTATATACACTATATGTATATAGTAGATCACCAAATGAAAGGAGCAAAAAATATGACTGCGATTCAAAATGCGATTGAAGTGAGGAATCTAAAAAAAGTTTTTGGCGGTAGAGTTTTGTTTGAAAATTTTAGCTTGAATGTAAAAGCCAATACCATTCATGCAATTATAGGACCGAATGGTTCTGGGAAAACCACACTGCTACGCTTAATTACTGGGATATACCAACCAGACACAGGCAAAATTAACATTGCAGGAAAACACGCAATGCAACTTGAAAACGACTATCTGTACGAGGAAAAGACAGGCCTTGAAAACCTGAAAATTTTTGGGAAATACTTTAGTTTTGAAATAAATAAGTGTTTGGACAACTATTGCACACAATTAGGATTGACAGAGCATTTAGGTAAGCGTGTCAGCACTTATTCTAAAGGGATGAAAAGGAAATTGTCGC
Source organism: Parabacteroides sp. (assembly GCA_020026285.1). The sequence goes on from JAHHQS010000326.1 coordinate 651, forward strand.
TGTTAATTGTCATTATGATGGGACGAGATATTCTGCTCATGGACGAACCGACATCAGGCGTAGATCCCATATCCAGAGTAGAAATCCGCAGTTTGATTGAAGAGCTAAAGTCAGAGGGAAAAACGATTATTATTACATCGCATGACCTTAGCGAAATTGAAAAATGTGCTGATGATGTGTCTATGATCAAAAACGGAAGGTTGCTGTTTGATAAGAGCATTCAAGAAATACAGGGGCAGTCGTTGGAAGAAATCTTTATTAAGGAGGGCAGCCAAAATGAGTAATATGGGAAAGGGTGCGGGCTACTATCTTGCCAGAAGTAAAAGCCTCTTAATTGATACTGTGATTGCTGCCATTCTGGCAATTTTCATGATTTTTGCAATGCAGATGGACGCGCTGCAATTTAAGGGAGAAGATTATTTAGTGCTAATGCTCTATGCAATTATTTTTGGTCTTACCTCTATACAATCCGGTGCTATGATTGTAAATTTAACAGCAAAGGATAAGTTGAATCGAAGAATTGAATTTTTTGCGGCATCTGGAACTACAGTAAAAGAGATCATAAAACAATACTCCATACAAATTTTCCGCTTTTCGGGTATTATCCCGTTCCTTTTTTTTATAAGTTGTTATTATTTTACCAGCTGGACAATGAGTTTTGGACGAATTGTATGTGTTTATCTTAGTATCCTTCTACTTGGTTTTTGTGAGATTGTTGCTTTGAACATGATTGTACTGGATGTAAAACGGGTAAAGCTGTTCAAAAATGTGCTGTTCTTCGGTAATTTTGCACTGGTTTATTTAATTGCAATGTCGGCAGAGCAAATTACAGAGTTTGTAAAGCAGTACCACATAGGGATTGATTATTTGATTATTGCAGTTAATGTTGTGCTCTGCATGATGTTTGCACTATTGAGTTTCTTTAAAGCTCGGCACATAAGCAATGAAGCAGTTATCAGGAGGGATGGCGAATGGGTTTGATAACCTTAAACCTTAAAAGAATATTGAACTGGAATTTTATATTTATGAGTGCGGTAGCAGCTTTCTTCGGAATGATCTCTTTGATGAACTTCGGTGATATTTCAGAGAACATTGTATTCGGCATTGAACTAAAGTATTTCATGCTTGATAGCTACCTATGCTTGTTTATCTTTTTTGCTGGAGAAATAAGCAAGGATATGTTGCAGCAAGAAAAAATCACAAAGAGAATAGAATGGAAGCTTGCCAATGGCATTGGAATCTTAAGTATTGTCACGGAGAATACGCTATCGCTATGGATCGGAACGCTCCTGCTTTTGTTCCCACTGCTTTTGATGATTTCTATTCGTCTGCCAAACATCATCTTGCTATTAAGCACCTATTTTCTGATCCTCAGTATATTATTTTCGGCATTTATCAATATTTTGATTCTTTGG
>JAHHQS010000327.1 GCA_020026285.1 Parabacteroides sp.
AAAAACGATAAATATAAAATTTATTAAAATCATGAATCCATATATCATGTTCTGTGACTTGTATTCGTCTTATTTCACCTAACATAGATTGATCCGTCATTTCTAAAGGAACAATATCTAACTTCTCTATTGCCTCGCTTAAAGAAAGCGAAGACACTGTCGATATACTCTCAAAAAGATTGATTACAGGGATTCCTAACTGAGAAGATATAACTCCCTGCTTCTTATTGGAACTACATCCCAACAATAATGTACTCACCAGTAATAATGAAATATATTTCATTGCAGCTTATTAGATAAAGAATCGTCATTTCTTATATAAAGAACCTGTTTTACAAATTACAAAAACTAAATCGTTCCTATTTATAAAACAGGTCCTCAAAACAATTACATCAACAGCTTAAGCCTTTGATGTAAACCCATTTATTTAGAGAAACTACCATTAGGGACACCATAACCACCATCACCTGGAATTAACCCGCTTACGCCACCCTTAATGTTAGCATCGTAGTTCATTTGAAGAGTAGCACTTCCTCTATTATGACAGATACAACAGTTACTCCCCCCTAAAAGGCGATTTAATTCTCTTTCACTAAGTTCAACTTTATTAAGCTGCCCCAGTTTGATTTCACTTAACTTTCTCATGATTAGATAAAATTAATTGTAAATACTAATATTGATAAACTCTCAAGCCATAAAAATGGCCTTATAATGTTCTGCCATCTCCGAAAAATTGTACTTCTCCTTCAGAATACGACGTGCACTATTCTTTGTTTTTCTTTGTTCTGCCGAATTACTCAATAACTTTAAGGTGCAATCCACCAAATTCTGTACAAACTCCTTTGGATTTCTCCTGTTCCCAATAGGAGCAACGTAAGCATTCAACCCATCTGGAAACATACGCTTCACCCCCAAACCATCGGATGCAATTATCGGAAGTCCATAGCTCATCATCTCCAGACCTACATAGCAGCATTGCTCTGCATATGAAGGTATTACCCCAATGTCAGCCATCCGATACCAATAGGATAGAAGTTCCTTGTCCAGTCTCCCGGTCAATGTCACTTTCGATACAGCCTTGCCTGCTGCTGCTAATAGATCCGGCGCATTACACAGATCTCCAATAACAACTAAACGGCAATTAGAATCATATTTCAAGACATTCTTGAAAGCCTCCAAATAAGCAAACATCCCCTTAGACTTACAGATACGCCCTACCATTACGATTAACTTTTCATCAGGATTCAAATAATATTTTTGTTTCCATTTTCGCTTCGTCATTTCTGAAAAAGACTTTCTTATCGTTCTCATACCATGAGAGATTAATGCAATTTTTTCTTTAGGAACCTGATAACATTCGTACAAGATATCATAGGTATCTTCTGACAGGCAAACCACCCGGTCAGCCATTTGACATTGTTCTGCTTCACGTCGATATAATTCTATTATCCCCTCATAACAGAAAGAAATCTTTTCTTTCGTCTTAGATATCAATTTCCTGAATAATGTAACATCACCCAGCAATGGAGTAGTCCAACTAAATTCATGTATAACACAAATTTGTTTCGACAGTGAAAAATAGTTGCGTGTCATGCGCATCAACTTATCACAGGGAACATAGTTAAATAGAAAAAAAGTATTATCTGAATCAGGAATATATTGTTTCAGCAATGAACAAATCTCTTCACATTCTTCGAAGGGATTGACACAAAATGTTTTAGGGAATAGAAAATATTCTAACTCTCCACGCATACAGATACTAAATTCCTCTACATTAGTGCGAAACATAATCATGCAGATATGCGTATCTTTCCATTGCGTAGCACATTGTGCAAAATCCTTCAAGAAGGTCCCCACTCCACTTCCGGATGATATAGAATAATCATCGTATATGCACACCGTCTTCATAACTCTTGCTCTAAAAGTTTAAAACAATGAAACTCTAATGATTTCCTACACTCTGAATATTGAGCTATTTGTTGTAGTTGTGAATCCATATCTTTATTAGATTTGTTTGCAAGGTATGCCCACCTTACTTCATATCCAAATATTATCA
>JAHHQS010000328.1 GCA_020026285.1 Parabacteroides sp.
TTGCTTTTCTTCGAAGTCCCCTCCTTCATGGGTGACCGACAGACTTTGTCGCTGGATTTAAATGATATTCTATAATTCCTTATCACTCCTTATTTGTATAGATAACCGATGCATTACAGTAGACATCATTGAAATTGAAATTCAATAAATACCCCAAACTGAAATAGTCTGTTTACGCATTGCTTACACAAGAAAAGTACTTAATATAAGACCTTAAATAGGAACCTATGTAAATATTCATATTAACAAGCAATTAGCTACTCTTATAAATTGTATTTTAGATGAAAATTCGTAACTTTGCAGTTGGATGCGTTATTAACATTTTTTATAGTAATTTATTATGGGAAATCTTTTTGAAAATCTTAAAAATTATTTTGAGAACTCTCCCAAAGACGTTCTTGAAAATGATTGGAAAGAAATTGAGTATCTCAATGAGATTGGTCCCGATGTCATTGAGTATGCCGAATACGTAAAAGAAAAGTTCGGTATTGAGGTGCCGTATTCAAATATTGAAAAGAATATGGTAACACACAAATTTGAAGTATCCGAATGTTGTGACAATAATAGCATAGCAGCGGACTCACAGTATTGTTTTGCAGCATAACTTTATGGAAAAAGCAGCATTTAAATTAGACTCATATCAATTTACTAAGGCATCTTTAGACTTTAATATACCTGATGAAGCCGAATTAAATATATCCTTCAACCCCAAGGGAACATTTAATCCCAAAGCCTCTTGCTACAAACTAAGTTTTGATGTAAAAGTAGAATGTAAAGAAACAGATAGTATTGTTATCAATATTTCATGTGAGGCATTCTTCTCATTTAGTGGCGAAATCACAATTGACGAGATTCCTGATTATTTCTATCCTAATAGTTTAGCCATTCTTTTCCCCTATATTAGAGCCTTTGTTGGCACAATATCCTTACAAGCTAATGTACACCCAGTGATGTTACCAACAATTAATCTAATGGGACTAACAGAAGAGTTAAAAAGACAAACGACTGTGATTGAATAATCTAATGAAATACACAGACATATATCAAACACTTGAAGATAGACAAAATGACAAGGATATAGAAGAAAATGGCCCTTTCTTTTGTTCGGCAAGATATCCGAATGGACAATTAAAGAAAGGAATTAAGGAACCTTGGCTTGGAGAAGGGTATTATTTTTGGGATACTAGAATTGAAGATGCCCAATGGTGGGGTGATACGATATATGACAGAAAGGGCTATGTCATATGTCACACAACATATGATCAACATTCATCTCTCCTTTATGATCTGGTCGGTGATATCAAGCAATTTGATGAGTTTGTGAAATGCGCAAAGCTTATTCAAGAACAAAGAAACCTACCAAACATTACATTTCCTGCTGTTCTTTCTTATCTGAAGAAAATATCCAACTTTAATTTTAAAGCAATAAGGGTATGGCCTTACCCTCAAAAATTGGAAACGACAACAATACAATTTCCTCATAATTTGGTTGGCAAAACTGTAGTTTTAGCTAAAAGTGACAAAATTCAAATTTGTTTTTTTGATAAAACTTTACTTACAGAACCTTACCATATAGTACATAAGAAAACATTTGCAGCAAACCAAACTATATAAAATCCCGTCAATTCATTTGATGGGATTTTTTGGTAATATAATCTCAAAGAGTCATTCTTTTACAATACAAAACAATCATTATTTTTGTACTCGTTATACATTTAGAGTAGGTCATGTTCAAATGAAACTCTTTCTTTTAACAGAAGAGTGAGTCTGCTCGCCAACCCGTGGTTTGGAAAACACCCTCATCGGAGTTTTTTTGTCATTTTCGCGAAAGATTTTCCGTATAGAACAGCCACAAAAAAAGGAGCGGTCATTCGCTCCTTTATTCTATGCCTTAACCTGAGTCAGCCCGTCCCACCGCAACAGCTTTGCGATGTGGGGATAGCTTTCCGCCGACAGTCGCCGCATCTGGGTGACATTGCCCACCACGATGAGTTTCGACTGCGCACGCGAG
>JAHHQS010000329.1 GCA_020026285.1 Parabacteroides sp.
CGTCGGGAGTGTATAATCTCATTAAAATCGACATTCCCCTTATTATTGTTAGGATTGTTACCTTATTCAAATTTAATAGCAGAAGGTAATTTTAAATCTGATAACTATTTAAAAGAATCTGTTCAGCAGCAGAAAGAAATAACAGGTGTTGTAAAAGATAAAGCTGGTGTCCCTATCATTGGTGCTAATATCATAGTAAAAGGAACAACTAATGGAACTATTACCGATATGGATGGTAAATTTACATTGAGTGCAGAAAAGGGCTCAACGTTAGTTGTTTCGTATATTGGCTATACTGATTATGAAGTTAAGGTAGGTAATCAAAATAAATTGTCAATAGTTTTAAAAGATGATTCTAAAGCTTTAGATGAATTAGTAGTGGTCGCTTATGGTACACAGAAAGCACGTTCTGTTACAGGATCTATGAGTAAATTGAGTGAAGAAGAAATGGCTGATATTCCTATGCCGAATATGGCACAGAAAATGCAAGGAAAATTTTCAGGTGTTCAGATAAGTCAAGCAAATGGTGAACCGAATGGGGGTATGGCTATCCGTATTCGTGGAGCTGCCTCTATTAATGGTGGTAATGCTCCATTAGTAGTGGTTGATGGTTTTCCTATTACTCCAGTTTCTGGAACAGGTTTGGAATCAATTAGTCCTGAGGAAATTGAAAATATTACAATCTTAAAGGATGCTGCATCTACATCTTTGTATGGTTCAAGAGCTGCTAATGGCGTAATATTAATTACAACAAAGAAAGCTAAAGAAGGTAAGACAGATATAGAGTTTGGTGCATATTTTGGAGCTACTCAAGTTTCTCAAAGAGGACGTCCTAACGTGATGAATGCTCAAGAATTTGCTCAGTTTAAAAAGGAGTATTTTGAAGATGCTGCTAAGTATGAGGGATATAAAAATGGAGTTCCTGAATGTTATCAAAATCCGTCTGCGATTAAACAAGGTACTGATTGGTTTGATGTACTATTACAAACAGCATTAACTCAAAATTATAATTTAAGTTTAACTTCGGGTACGACTAAATTAAAATCCGCTGTAAACTTAAATTATAACAAACAGGAAGGTGTCGTTTTAAATACATATGCAGACCGTTTTTCAGCGCGTGCAAATAATACATTTGAGGCATCAGAGCGTATAACTTTTGGCCTAAATTTATCAGGATCATATTCAACGAGAAAATCTGCTCCTGGTTTTGATGGATATTTTGGTCTTCTTTCATCAGCTTTCCTTATGGATCCTCAGTTGAAATATAAAAATGAAGATGGTACATATCCTATTTCTTATGCTCAACCAGGGATGTTTGCTAATGCAAATTATTATTTGCTTCTTAGGGATCGTAATAATCCTTCAAAATCGCTTCGTGGTACTGCAAATGCTTTTGCAGATGTAAAGATTATAGATGGTTTGAAGTACAGGATTAGTGCTAATGCTGATTTAGGAAGTTCTCAAAGTGAGAACTGGACACCTTCTCATACACAAGGAGGAATGTTTTCTGCACCACCTAATCCAGCAACAGGATCTTATGCAACAAGTCACTATGTAAACTGGCTTATTGAAAATACTTTAAGTTATAATAAGACTTTTGCTGATAAGCACAATGTTGATTTTTTATTGGGTTATTCTACCCAAAAAACTGTTTCTGAGAATTCTTATATCAGAGCTAGTGATTATCCTGATGATGAAGTTGCTTGGTTTGGTGCAGCAAATACACGAGTCGGTTCTGGAAGTAGAACGGCTTGGTCTATGATTTCATATTTAGCACGTGCTAATTATGATTATATGGGAAAATATTTGTTATCAGTATCTTTCCGTCGTGATGGTTGTTCTCGTTTTGGCTCAGGAGCTAAATGGGCTAATTTCCCGTCAGTTTCTGCTGGATGGATTGCTTCAGATGAAGGATTTATGCAACAATTCAATAAAATGAGCTATTTGAAGTTACGTGGAAGTTATGGTGTAGTTGGTAATTATAATATTGGTAATTAT
>JAHHQS010000033.1 GCA_020026285.1 Parabacteroides sp.
GCCTAAAAAAAGAAGAAAAAAATAAAACAAAAATCAGCTTAATATAAAAAGAATACCTTCCAACAATGATAAATGTCTCATTGTTGGAAGGTATTCTTTTATGTAAAAAATCCCACAACCCGCCCTCATTTCATTATAGTCGATACGTGGTAATACAATGGATATTCAAAATCCCGAATGAATAATACAAAATACACATGTGAACAATGCTTAATACGCAATGAGTCTACATATTAACATATATCAATGTCTGTTTATAGAATTAAATCCCAACCACCCAAAAAGGCAGATGAGAGGTTGTACCGCCACTATTTCTGAAACTACACACAAAATTCTTAATCTGTCATCAGATCAAATCGATTGTCCAGTTCAAACCTTGAATCTTTGTATCCAATTCTCTCAGTTGTTTTGAATACTGATCAGTCGTTTTACGAAGTTCCGCAACATCTATAATCCGGACATATTTAATTTCATTACGTCCATAGCGAGTTCCTGATTCAGTAACATGAGCAACCAAATCCCTCATTACAGACAAACGAGTAGACAAGACATCCTTACGAGCAATCATGTGAGTTAGTGTCTCTCCTTCATGAATTGTCTGCATATTGGTTACATTAATACGATAAATCAACTCCTCTAATTGAGAAAGATTCGCATCCAATTCCTCAAACAAATCTTCCAGATTCTCAGCAGGGACATCTCCTTCCTGAACTTTTGAACTATCTTTCAATCGTCCCCTCAACTGAGCGATACGCTTTTGCAAATCGGCTCTTATTATCAGTGCTTCTGCTAATTTCATACCAATAAAATTTTTGTTAGCAAATATATTGAAACTTATCAATACCTTTTATCTCATCCATCAAAAGGAGGTATAATATTCTCTAAAATATCAATCAAAACTCCATTTCAAGGCAATGGTTGGAATAGCATAGAAACCTTTTCGTCCAGAAAAGTTCTGACTCAATTCCAATTCTGTTCCGGCACTTAGCTTGAACTTATCATTCACCTTTTTGAGTTTATTCAGATTGACCCAGAACTGAGGTTCAGCCAGGAAAATAAAATTCTTATGACTTCCATCTGTATAAGTAAACTTTTCTCGCCAGAAATCAGCAAAGCCACTGAATGTACAAACGCCATTCTTGGCAAAATGAATATACCAGGTTCCTGTCAATTGAAAGTTGTTCGGTTTCTCATGCTTTTGAATGTATTTATACATCGCAGTAAAAGAAAATCCGCGGGAGAAATTCTGATTATTGAATGTGTAGGTCAATCCTCCTAAATAAGCGTTATTATAAGAGAATCGATTGGAATGTCCTCCGTTATATTCTACATGGATTGAAAATGGATTCTTCCAGAACCGCAGTTCACGAGCAATTTCCCAATAAGAAGAAGCGATTCCCTTACTTGTATAATCCATATCCACAAAGAAAAAAGTACTTCCCCATTTATCAGGTTTGAACATTTCAACAGTAGTCGTCACATTTGGACGTTCAGACAAATCATCATCATAAAGATGTCTACCAAGATCATAATGTAATTGGATATTTTGAGCTGAAAGCATACCAAAACTAACAATTAAGACTGCGGTGAGTAAAAGTTTTCTAAACATATTATGAGTTTTTTGAGCATAAATCGCAAACGTACAAAAAAACCTAAATTATTAAGGCATTTTATGAAAAAATATAATTCTGTCACGATAAAAAATCAGCTCAAAACTTATAATAAAGGTCCCAAATCTCTTTTACTCTATTGAAATCAGATTCAGGACCTTTATTATTTTTATCTTTAAAGACAATCAATCAACAATCTTCTATCAAAACTTTATTTATTATCAATCAAACCTTTAATAACCTGATAAAAACTTTTCGGTAGAATTATATTATGAACAGATAAAGCAGCTCTGAATAACGGAGCTATTTCTTCATCCCGGAATCCGGCTATTCCACATCCAATCCTGGTAACATAGAATTTATATTCCGGATGTATTCTGGCATAAGCAATAAACTCATCTGTATACGGACGAATGGTTTCCACTCCGCCCTGCATCGTTGGGATGGCATAACATTGACCTGTCATTCCTACTCCAACGCCCCATTCCGCTCCAAACTTATCGCAAGCAATACGGGCGGCTCCGCCTCCATGCAAGCCTTCCAGATTGGAACCAAATACAAAAACTTCCCCAGGAGCAAGCGTACTGATTCTGTCCGGAGTAAATTCGGCTGGTTGCTTAAACAGTGAAACATACTTATCATAACAAACCGAATAAGCAGTCTTTCCAAATCTATCCAATACTTTCTGCAATCGTTCCGGTAATGCATACATCACTTTATCGAGCATAAACAAAGGGATTTCCTGATAATAAGCTTCTGCTATCGCTCCGGTAATACACCCCAACGTATCACTATCACCTCCTAAAGAAATGGCTTTACGGATAGCATCTTCAAAATCGGAACTCTCAAGAAAAGCTACGATAGCCGGAGGAACTGTTCCCTGACAACCAGATTCCCAGGCATAAGTCCGATGAAGCTCATTCCAATCCAGGTTCAGATCATAATGGAAACGTTCTTCGATATATTGCTTTATTCGATTCTTATCAGATCCTTTTCTAGCTAGAAAGACAGCTGCTGCTACAGCCTGCGCCCCCTTGATTCCTTCCGGATGATTATGAGTGATAGAAGCAGATATTTCAGCAACTCTTTCGGTTTCTTCCAAAGTATCAAACAACCAACCTACAGCCGAGACTCGCATGGCAGAACCGTTTCCCCATGAATTATAAGGACATCGTTTAGAAGCATGTTCACCTGTCGAATAATCCGCCAACAATTCCGGTCGGAAAAGCCAGGTTTCAAAACTTCCACCATAACCGCCCATAGGATCCGGAAAATCAGAAGCAAAACTGACCAGATATTGCTCCAGTTTCTCATGAGAAAGAGTCTTATCATCCATGGCCCACTCAGCAACAGCCATTGTCAATATCGTATCGTCGGTGATATCACTTTGAGACGAGAACATCTTAAAATTATAATCTTTTGTGTTATTGAATTCATATACAGAACCAACCACATCACCCAATGCAGCTCCTAACATAAGCTATTCTATTTAATGATTAACTATAAACTAAATTTCCAATCAAAGTAATTTTTCTTTCAACTGTGGATATTGTTCGGGATAAAGAGTAATCTTCTCTTTCAATGCCTTTATAGCTTTCTGAAATATCTGTGCATGATCGAATGCCAAATCAGGCATATCTTCAATCGAAAACCAACGAGCATCAACAGCATCGTCTGCTCCATGGACTTCTTCTTTCGGAACCAATGCATAAAAGGCTATGGAAATAACTCTTCCTCTAGGATCTCGATTCACGGCCGAAAAGGTTCCAAACTGTTCAATCACGTCTGCTTCAAGACCGGTTTCCTCTTTCAATTCTCTTCGGGCACCGGTTTCGGCATCCTCGTCCATATTCAGAAATCCACCGGGAAAAGCCCAACGGCCTTTATAAGGATCATTTCCTCGCTTAACTAGAAGGACAGACATTTCCTCCTTGCCAATTCCAAATATCACACAATCTGTCGTTACAGATGGACGCGGATATTTATAACAATACTTCAACTCATCCATATCTCTGTGTATTTATAATGCATATTTAAGCAAATATTTTATAACATCCAAAGTTTCTCTAAAACGATGCATCGTTTCATAAAAAAGCTTTGACCTTTTTCTAAAAATGTCAAAGCTTTTCTAGAAAAAATCGGATGTTTAAAGACAAAGAAAGCGAGACTCTCACGAATCCCGCTTTATATTACCACCTTCATATATAAACATCATGAAGGAAACAAACAGAAAGTGCAAATTATAATCATCCGATCACACCACGAACACGATCATCGAATGCAGAAAGAGCAGCTTTTGCTCCTTCACCCATTGAAATAATGATCTGTTTAAATGGTACTGTTGAAACATCACCAGCTGCATAGATACCAGGTACATTCGTACGACAATGAGTATCCACAACTATTTCACCTGGACGATTTGTTTCGACAACATCTTTGAAAGGACCGCTATTTGCAGCCAGACCTATCTGAACAAAGATACCGTCCAAATCTATCAAACGTTCTTCTTCTGTCTTACGATCCTTGATACGAATACCAATTACCTTATCTCCATTCCCAACGACTTCAGTAGTCTGTGAACTGACAAAAATTTCAACATTTGACAAGCTTCTAACTTTATCCTGCAGAACCTGATCAGCCTTCAATTCATCCATGAATTCAAGAACTGTAACCTTTGAACAGATTCCAGCCAAGTCGATTGCTGCTTCAATACCTGAATTTCCACCACCCACAACGGCTACATGTTTACCTTTGTAGAATGGTCCGTCGCAATGAGGGCAGAAAGCAACACCACGACCGATATATTCATTTTCACCGGCAACATTCAATCTGCGCCAGCTAGCACCAGTTGCAACAATAACTGCAGGAGCCTTGAAAGTCTCTCCTGTAGCAGTTGACAAAACTTTATCTTTTCCATCAACTTCCACCTTCTCGATGCGACGATGTTCCAAGATATCTATTGGATACTCCTGCATGTGAAGACGAAGATTATCGGCCAACTGAGCACCAGTTGTAGATGGAACAGATATCAGGTTTTCAATTCCGACAGTCTCTTTAACCTGACCACCGATTCTTTCAGCAACTACAGCAACCTTCAGACCTTTACGTGCAGAATAAATGGCTGCAGCAGAACCAGCAGGACCACCACCAACAACAACCAAGTCATATTCCTTAACGGTCTTTTCAGTCTTACTTTCGTCCACTCCATATTGTGCTTCCAATTTTGAAAGCAGATCGCCGAATTCTCCACGACCAACATGAATCAGTTGACCATCAGCAAATACTGAAGGAACTCCCTGTATCTTCAAAGCATCCACCTCTTCCTGATTGATGGCTCCATCAACCATCACATGTTTGATACCAGGATTCAAAGTAGTCATCGCATTCAATGCCTGAACGACGTCCGGACAGTTTGTACATGTAAGAGATACATAAGTAGTTACATTAATAGGACCATTCAACGCCTTGACACGATTGCAGATACTCTCGTCCGGGAAGTTTTTACCCTTTCCATCCAGATTCAAGATTGCCAATAACAAAGATGTAAATTCATGTCCGTTAGGTATTCCACGAAAAGTAATACCTGTCTTTTTACCATCCTTAACAATATTGAATTCCAAACCATCACCTTCAGATACCTGTAGTGCGACCTTATCAGAACAAGCGGCAACATCCGTCAATAAAGCCAACAGTTCATTCTTGCTCTCGTGAGAAGAAGAAACTGATATATCAAATAAATATTCTGATTCCAGACCAGCGAAAATACCTTTCAACTGTTCTTTTAAACTTTCGTCTAACATAGTCTGATTGTGCTTAAAAAAGACCGGCATTTTGTATGTCGGTCTTTTATATTTACAAATTAAATTTTACCAACTAAATCAATGCTAGGTTTCAATGTAGCATCGCCTTTTTTCCATTTAGCAGGACAAACTTCACCATCATGAGAAGCAACGAACTGAGCAGCTTCTACCTTGCGAAGTAATTCTGATGCATCACGACCAATATTATTATCGTGAATTTCAGCAACCTTAACTTTACCTTCAGGATTAACAAGGAAAGTTCCACGATATGCCATACCTTCTTCTTCAATCATTACACCAAATGCACGGCTCAAAGCACCTGTAGGGTCGGCCAACATTGGATATTTAATTTTGCGGATACTTTCAGAAGCATCATGCCAAGCTTTGTGCACAAAGTGAGAATCTGTACTTACTGAATAAATTTCAACGCCCATAGCCTGGAACTGTTCATATTTTTCTGCCATATCAACTAACTCTGTAGGACAAACAAATGTAAAGTCGGCTGGATAGAAAAAGAAGATAGCCCATTTACCTAAAACATCTTCGTTTGATACAGTCTTAAAACTACCGTTTTGAAATGCTTGAACTTTAAATTCAGGAAGTTGTGAATTAATAATAGATTCCATTGTCTTTATTTTATTAAAATAGTTATTATTCAATATTTGCCACATCCGACTAATATCATTGCAACAAATACTATTAGTAAATATGATCCGTTTATCGGATTTTTATATATGCAAATATAATCTTATGACATGGATCTGGAAATCACCATAAATTGCGGTTTTTTGAAAATATCATACCTTATTTTAGGTATAAAATTTTCATTTGTATTTTAAAGTACTGGGAATGGTGTGATTTATCTGGTTGTAAAATATAAACAAAACGACGTTAAGGGAGATATCAAATTGAACTTGTAAGAATAAAAGAAACTATTATTTTTTATCAACTCATGAATTTTTCATTTCTTTTTTAATATCAAAACAGAAACTAATCCAACAACTGCAAGTAAAACAGCCAAGGTGATGAATAGAATATAAATCATACTATTATCTGCTTCATCTTCTACTTCAGCCTTAGGCTTGTCTGACGACGAACCAAACGCCTCATCCAGATCGATTGTTTCAGGAGCGAAACTGGCTGCAGAAGAATTATCAGCTATCACCTCCTTGGTCATGATACGGCTCATCTCTGCCAAAATCGATGGATTGTCAACATCGAAATTCAGACTCTTTGCCAGATTCTGTCTGACTTTTCCATCCCAAAGCAAAGGCAGTTGTGTACCTAACATCCATTTTCTATCCAGATTACATTCACAATCTGCACCAATCATTGCCAGATAACGATAAACCGTTTCTTCCTGAATTTGTTCATAACTTAAAGCTGACCCCATAAACCGTCCTCTTCCATAAACAACAATCGCGTGAGGCTCATCGGATGTGGTACCCATTCCCAGACTCCACAATAAGATTCTTTCCTGTTCTCGATTTTTAGCTGGTAAGGTCAAGATACATGGAGGATTCTCGACTTCTTTCGGCATCAATGGCATTATATCCTTCACCCGTTTACAAGCCTCTTCGATACATTGTTTTGCTTTCTGATTCCGGGCCTCATCATTTCCGTCTATACTGATTACGTAAGCAAATGTATTGTGAATACCTTCGAGCAATTGTTTTCTAACCGGAGACTGAATCACTTCCTTTATGAAAAGATTCTTTAGTGTTGTTCTGTTATAATCGGATGAAGAATCAAATAATGGATATATCTCTTTATCCGGTCTGCAAAGAAATGCATTCGGAAAAGACATTCTCAGTTCTTTTGCCTTTGTCAATAACGGATTCGAGGCATCGGCTTTCGGATCCAATAAAAGAATCTGAATATTAGACTCTCGGGCAATCTCCTTCATAGCTTTAAATTCAGGCTGATTCCAGGATGCAGAACCATCGACAACAACCAAAGAATAATTTGTCTGCGAAAGGACAGAAAATCCAATCTCACGAACAGTAAATCGACAAGCCTCACTCTGAAAAGTAAAGCCTGCCAATGTCAATATCAATATGATTTTACCAAAAACTAATTTCATTCTTTATCCGAATTTTTCTTTTCCACTCGCTCAAAGTATTTACTTCTCGCAAAACGACGTTCTTTTCCTGCTTTTTCAATGAAGACGGCAGTCTTTACTTCTGCATTCTGTGTAATTGTAAAAGGAGCCTTATATATAGGAGAATCCTTGGTCGGTTCGCTTCCATCGGTCGTATAATAAATAGTCGTATTTATTCCCGGTTTCAGTTTCAATTCAACAAGCAGACTCTCGGTAAACTGATTTGTATTACAAACAGAAGCAAAGTTCCCCCACGTTTCATCTTTATAATCCTTCTTGGAATCATCCGTATGAGCAATGATTGCTATGGGAGCTCTTGATACTGGAGCAAAGACCATGGAAGTTTCGTACCACAAACCACAGCTACATCCTCCGGCCGCTTCGGGAGAAAGAATCATTCCCTGAGCCGGGATTGTACTTAACCAGCAATCCGGACGCAAACGCTCCCATTTAGAAAACATGTGGGTATTAAAATCGAACATGGTACAACTGGCCCCACGATAGAACATAGCATTATCAGTTAAAGCATAATGAGCGCAGCCATGCCCAGCCTTCGGAGTATTGAAAGCTTCTTCCTTTCCTGTATGAAGATTGAACACATAAGGTTTTACAACCAGTCGATCGCCTGCAATAGCCGGTTTAGCCATATGTGCACCATGATCTCCATTAAACCAGACTTCACTTGCAGTCCATACATGCCGGCCTGTTGTTACATCGAAGGCTTGAATATCATATTTCTTATTGAATGAAGAAACAACGACACATTTGCCCGCATTAACCGCCATAAAATAAGCGGTCTTTCCCGGTATAGTATGGAAACGCTGTTCGTATAATTTCTTTCCCGAATCCATATCCAATGCAACCAAACGAGTGTCGTTATAAAGATCATCTCCACCACGACCACTCGATTTACTCTGAGCATTGGCCGAATAACTTTCTACAAACAACAGCTTGTTATCATAACAAGATATAGTTGCATTGATAATAGCTCCTTTCGGCAAATATTCCCATCTTAAATCATTCGATGATTTATGAACAGAAAACATTCTATTACTTATTACCTTATAAGAATTAGGACCTTCTTTAGCATCATACCAGCCTTCGTCTCCACCTCCATGATAAACAATAAACTGAGCTTCCTTGGTTGTTGTTGTTCCTATAATATATTCCGGAGTAACACCAACATATCCCCAATGCCAGGCCGAATCATTTGGCAGCTGCATATTCATTGTCTGATCAATATTTCCTGTCATTTGATCTATTTTCAACAAATGATTACGTGTCGCCACAAACAAATGAGATTCATCTGAAGCCCAGTTAGAACAGTCACGCGTTACATTCATACGGAGCAATCCGGGAATATCTTTCATCCACAATAATGAACCATTGAAAATACTCATCGCCGCAATACGTTCCTTTCCCTGCATGAACATTCTTCCATCGATTGCCAACGGAGCCGGTTTACGCCCATTACGGTCCGTAATAAACCGAGCTCCCGGACGACCCATCCATTGAGTTTCAAAATCATTTGTCTGAGTACTTCCGAAAAGACTTTCTCCTCCATACGAAGCATTTCGCATATCCCCATGCTGATGACTCCATATTCCTATATTTTCAATCGGATTCTTCTTGATGATAAATAAATCATCCACTTTCTTTTCCACTGTCACCTGCCAGTCCAAAGCAGATTTGGCCAACCAAGCCTTTTCATCGTCCAAATCCGTAATCACCGCATACTTATTCGGAGCAATCAGACGAATCACTTCATCCGGATCAATATCCTCTCCTTCATTCACCCAAACTAAATCAGCTATTTCCGGCAAGACTGGAATATGATTCAGATCTTCGATCTTCAATGAAGTCAGTTTTCGACTGTAAGACTTACGTTCCTGCAAAGATTCAACAAAGGAATCATGCTTTCTGGATGAAGATTCGATATTCACAATCTGTAATGGAGTCTGTTTGACCAGAGCCAAAGCTGTTTCTTCCGAATCATCTCCTAAAACCAAACATAAACCTGTGGTTACTTTATTCTGATGAAGATAATTCCTAACATCTTCCCAAGCATCCTCATCAGCCTTTGGATAATCGTTCGTAGCTCTTGTAAAGAAGTTGAAGAAATTATCATAACTAAAATAAGCTGACTTCCCATCAGAACTACTTAAACAATAATGATAGAAACGTCCTTTGCGAACAGGTAACCTGAAGGCATGATCACATACAGCCTCTGAATCAGAGAAGTTCTGAACCTCCGCATTCGTATGCCATCCAACCCCTATCGTCATGGGCTCATAAGTTCGGAAAGTCAAATCGACCGAATCGGCCGAACAAGGCTGGATATACGGACCTTCACAAATCATTGGCTTCAAAGACTGATCCGGCACCATCTTTTCCTCCTTAGCCTTTTCCTCTATATAAGGAGGCTTGTTTACATTCTCTGCATAGAACTTTCCATCCGTTCCACCTTCACCAAAAGCATATAAATAACCTTCGGATGTAGATGCATACAAAACATTTCTTGCAAAAGAAAGAGCATAAACAGTTCCTTGTACATTACAAGTCCACAAGGTCTGTCCGTTCTTCAAACTGATACCTTCAATGCAATCATTTCCTCCTGCAAACAGAACATCACCAGCTATAATAATACGATGAGCATGGAACCGCTGACGCAACCAAATCATCTTCTGATTCTTTCTGTTATATGAGACCAGACTGTTATCGTTCAATACATAAGCAGAATCACCTTTAACAACGATTTCTTTTCCATTATTATAAGACATGAACTTTGGCTGCTTTTCTTCCATCGTCGTTTCCTGCATACTTATATGCCTTGAGGTTTCTCCATGAACTACATTCTTCTCCGGAGTTACCAGAACAAAACAGCCACCGGAACCAGACAAACTTCCAGCGGTCTCACCGTTTTCTTTCTTTATAAAGATTGGAGCGATTCGTCCCTGAGGCTGAATCAACATCTTTCCCGTAGAAGCCATGGCACCTTCCAATGTCATGGAGTTCGTATCATATTCTTTTACATAAGTTCCTTTTGCTCCCACTTTACCTGTCTGTGCATCGATAGCACATACATAGCTTTTTTTCCAAGGTAACAAAGAAGCACCGAAATAAGCAATACCGTCTTCAATCATCACTCCCGTACGAATTGGATAAAATGAAATGAAACGTCCATTATTCAACAATCTCTGAATAGCTTCCGGAGTTGGAGTGAACTTCCATTCCAAATCTCCATTCCGTGCATTCAGACAATAGACAAATCCATCGTCGGAACCGACATATATCTTTCCATCATAAAATGTCGGAGCGATACGAATCGGACCACCCGTTGTATAATGCCATTTCTCCTTTCCTGTCTCTGCATTATGACAATAGACGGCATCATCGGCAGAAGATGCATAAAACAATGAATTGCCTACTATAATCGGCGAATAAGATAAATCATAATCACGCATTGAAGGAAGTGGGCCACTGCGAGCATAAGCATCTTCCCGAGCTGGTCCATACCAAGCCGGTATAGGTTCCTGACCTGTAT
This sequence comes from Parabacteroides sp., assembly GCA_020026285.1. Next base: position 11,056 of record JAHHQS010000033.1, read on the forward strand.
CATAGGTCCATTTCATACCAAACTTGGCCAAATCTATATCCGCATCGATATATCCACTGCGATAATTATCCTTTTTAAATTGCGGCCAGTCCAACGGTGTTACTTTCTCACCACAAGCACTTAAGAAGAATATACCCAATAATATAAGTAAACGGCAATAAATATTCAGTCTTCCCATATATTTGATTTCTGTCGTTAAATAATTTCTCCGTCTTTCATTTGAATAAGAACAGTTGCCAACTCATCAGCTTCATTTCCATGGGATGCCATGATAACCGTTCCGCCTTTCTGCTGAAATTCCTTAAAATGTTGCATAATAATCCGACTATTTTCCGGATCCAGATTTCCGGTTGGTTCATCAGCTATAAGAATTTCCGGTTTGACAACTAAAGCTCGTAATAAAGCTGCACGCTGTTTCTCACCAACCGATAATTCTGCCGGCTTGTGATACAGGCGTTCTTTCAAATGAAAAGCTTCAGCCAAAGCAAGCACTTCTTCTTTGGATACTACTTTCTTATCAGACTGATTAACCAATAAAATATTCTCCAGAATCGTCAAATAAGGTATCAAATGATAAGATTGATAAACAAACCCTATCTGACGAGCTCGATAATGCAATAAATCTTTTGCACTCAACTTATAAATATCCTGATCTTTAAAAAGGACTTGTCCGGAGCTTGGCTTCAACATTCCACCCAAAGTAAAAAGCAATGTGGATTTACCGCAACCGCTCGGACCTTTAATCAAAACGAACTGACCTTTCTTGATTTCAAGATTTACTTTATTCAAAGCAATCACATCTGTCTGCTTGGAATGAAATATCTTTGTTATGTTCTGTAACGTAATCATGTTGTCAACTTTTAAATATCCTTCAATACCTTTGCCGGTTCCTGAGAAACAGCTACAGCTATCGGAATTAATGATGAGATAAGAGCAAACAATGGCGCCAAAAGTAAAGCCCAATATAATAATTCATATACCGGTTTTACTGAACGAGCTGTCACTTTAAAGACTTCCGGACCGTAAGTCATTCCAATCCATGTTGCCAGGAAATAACCAATTACAGCACCTATCACACCGATAAGCAGAATACGCCATAGAAACAAACGAGCCACATAAGATGTCGGGAATCCCAACGAACGTAGCAATCCGATTTCTGTCTTTCGCTGCATTACATTCAACATGGAGAAAGTGGCAATCCATAGAGCACAAACAATCAAAAAGACAGGTAACAAGACAGCCATATAACCATCCACCATTTTACGTTGACGTTCGCGGGCTGTTGCTATAGTTCTATTCATGATGACCTTAGCTTGAGGGAGTATTTGTTCCAACTCAGCACGTATTGCACCTAACGGATCATCCCCTTTTGTAGAACACATACAATTCAGAGCCATTATCTCGTTGATTTTATTCTCGAGATGCAATAACTGTTGTAATTCAGTCAAATCAAAATAGATTCGGATATCATCATTTGATCCTGTTTCAGCCAAACAATGCTCAATCAGAAAACTCTTTCCCAGAACATCTATTTTCTGATCCTTTTTTAATCCAAGTTTCTCTGCTATTTCATAGCCTACATAAACTTTTCCCGGAGTCACAGCAAAAATCATCTTTGATTTCTTCATCTGTTTCGGTTCAAGTTCATTCGGAGAAATACCGGTAAGAACAATATCCATATCGTTCCATGAAATCTGTTTATGCAAAGTAGCCGTAAGATGAGCATAACTGAAAGCTTTCGCATCTACTATCTTCTGAGCATAATCCTGCGACATGAATCGTTCGGAATAACCGTTCACCCAAAACGTATTCATATCTGTTTCTTTAGGGAGAATCTTTAAATTAAACCCCATATCTCTTGTGAGTACACGAGTTTCATTTTTAGAAGCTGCCGTCATCATAAAAAACAAGACAATGAATGTCACAGCTGCAATCATCCCCAATAATGTCAGAATAAAATTTCCCCAACGATATTTTATCTCTTTAAGAAACATAACTCAATTGTTGTAATTATTAAAAACGAATGTCGAAACCTCCGGAAATAATTCTTCCATAATCCTGATAACCCGGAACAGTCTGATAATTGTTATCAAACAAATTCTTGGCTTCTACGAAAAGACGAATATTTCGGTTCTTACCTAATCTATAACCAGCCGTTAAATCCATGGTTAAGAAATCGCCCAGTGGAGCTTTCCCAAACTCTTTCAGATAATCTTTACTGACAAAACGATCATTCTTATAAGAACCGACATAATTCAAATAAGCATTGACATCCCATCTTGAACGTTCAAAGTTTACCCCCAAATTAGCAATAAAACAAGGAAGTTCATCATCCTTCTTCCACTCTCCACCCTCGTTTGTCTGTCCAAGCATCAATGTTGCATTCGTAAAGAAAGACAAAGATTTGAAGAACTGAGGAGAATGATAGGCAGCTTCAATACCAAAGTTCCTCATATCCGTATTTTGATAAAGTTCCATGATATCTCCATTATCAAACTCAATAGTCTTTCCACTATAAGAAATAGCATTAGCTCGATTAACCAAGAACGCTGTAACAGACAATTTACTTCCAGGAGAAAACATCAAATTATAACCTAAATCAAAATTCATTCGGGTTTCATTATGAGGTTTCTTTCCTTCGTTATCCAAAGCTCCTTTACGAGGAGCAACAACGCCACCTGCGTAAGAGAATGATAATACTGATTTATCTGTAAATGAATAAGTCAAACCAGCAGTAGCCTGCCATTCAGGAGACTGCCATTCATCAACTATGGGATTTACTTTGGAGAACTTTCCTCCACCACCTTCAATATTAAATCCGCCCCATTTAGCAAAATATTGTCCTGTCATTCTGAAGCCTGCATCCAACATCAAATTACCAAAATTATGCTGATCAGTTACCACAGCAGAAACTGTATGCACCTTAGCTTCCTTTCCATAATAGAAACGTTTTCCTTCCGGAGCTGTCCAATAATTGTATAACAAGCCAAAACGCATTGTGTTTGCCGGGTTAATAGCCAGAGCATTAATCCAGTTTGTTGTAAACTCGTAATCTGCTTCTTTATATTCTGTAACTTTATTTGTTTTAATATTTGTTGATTTATACATTGGTCGGCGACCTGCATAATTTAAATGCAATTCACTAGTAAATTTGTCTGAAGCTTTATATTTTAATTTGGAAGCAACAACTACAGCCTTGTATGGATCATATTCTTCCAACCGACTTAAGAATTTAGCATCGGCAGGTTCAACAGGCAAAGCCAGTTCACGTTTGCCAATTACGTAAAATGCATTCATTCCCCACGACCACTTATCAGATATTTTCCAATCGAAAGATCCCATAGCATTCCACATACTTTCCTGACCATTCATATATTTAGGTCCACTGGTTCCTGTTCCATTTACGGAAGCTGTATAAGAAATCTTATCAGTAGCATCCGAATAAGAAACACCAGTCTGATAACTATTCAACGAACCATACTTTCCGAACAAACGTATTTCACGTGAAGTCGGCTGAATAGTCTTAACATTCACAACTCCCGTCAAAGCTGAAAGACTAGTTAACAAGGCAGAACTAGAGCGATTCACACTGACTTCTTCAATATTAGCACTATTCAAGAAATAAGACATTTCCATAAATTCCTTCTGCCAAATACCATTTATAGCAAACGAAGGATAAGGATAAGCCTGCCCTCGAACTGAAAACATCTGCTTCACTTTTCGCCCACGTGTTTCAATCCACGCTCCTGGAGTATATTTTAAAGCTTCCACCAAAGTAGTAGCTCCTTGTTTTACAATATCCACTTTATTTACTTTGGATATATTCGCCGTTAATGAAGCCGGCTCTAACAAAGGATTATTTAATAACGATTTTTGTTTGTAATTACTCAAAACCAAAACCTCATCAATCATGCGAGGACGTATTGTATCATTTTGTTCTACTACAGCAAATGCTGGTAATACAGAACATGCAGACAGACATAAACTAAGAATTATATACTTTTTCATTTATCCATTATTTTTTAAGTATCATTTAATCCGTTTAAAGCCATAAAGATAAACAATCTTCAAGACTTTTTTTAATGGTTTTTTATCAATATTATCATTATTTTTTATTTTTGGTACAACCCTTCGGAAACAATCAGTTTCAATTGATATAAACAGACCTGTCTGTAAAGACTATCATTCAATTATACTTCAATCCTTTTGTATAATTCGAGAATAATAATTTATATTGTATCCAATTTTAGATTTGACAAACGATAATGAAAACAATCATATTTTTACATGGCTTTTACGCTTCAGGAAGTTGTATCCCTGCCAATGCTTTGAAAAAAGAGATGAAAGGGAAATTATTAGTCTTAACTCCGGACCTGCCACTCCATCCGAAAGAAGCTTTGAGTTTCATCCAAGATTTATGCAATCAGAAACAACCGGATTTATTAGTCGGCAATAGCTGCGGCTCTTTCTATGCTCAAATTATTGCTTCAAAAAATAATATTCCGGCCTTGTTAGGAAATCCTCATTTTGAAATGACTCAATTTCTAAAAGGCCGAATCGGTAAACAACAATATAAATCTCCAAGAAATAACGGGAATCAGGATTTCGTTATTGATCAGAGCCTGATCGACGAATTTGCTGAAATAGAGAAAAATCAGTTCAATCACATTTCTTCAAACATCAAAGATAAAGTTTGGGGATTGTTCGGAGAAAATGATACATTGGCTCACTACGAACCATTATTTTTAAAATATTATAATCAATCCTTCCACTTTCCAGGGAATCACACACCCACCGCTAGTGAAATAAAAACATGGTATGTTCCACTTATTCAGACCATGTTAAATAATCTGTACTAAAAAAGTTGAAAAGACATTCGGATTGTCTATATAAGTAAAAATCCTCCATCTACATCAAAAAGTAAATGGAGGAATTTTCTTATATATCACAGATAATGTATTTATTCCTTAGGTAATATGGCAACCTTGATCACACCATCTTCCCTATTCTCAAAAATTCGATAAGCTTCTTCTATTTTATTTAAGGGAAAACGATGGGTTATCAGCGGAGTTGTATCTATTTTTCCAGCTTCTATCAATCCAAGAACTTCCTCACAGTCACAACCATCAACACCACCAGTCTTGAATGTCAGATTCTTTCCATACATATCCGGTAAAGGCAAAACTTGTGGTTTGTCATAAAGTGCAACGACTGTTACAATTGCATTCGGACGAGCACAATTCCACGCCTGATAAAAAGTTTCATCCGTTCCAGCCACTTCTATCACAACATCAGCTCCACCGTGATCACTATTCTTCAGAACGAAATCCTTGCAAGTATCCGGTTCAGTAATCAACACATCCGGATAATGCTCACGTATAAACCTAATTCTTTCTTGAGATTTCTCACAGACTATAATACACTTCGGCTTCTTCAACATTACACAAAGTAAAGTACAAATACCTGTCGGACCAGCTCCTATAATCAGAACGGTATCGTCCTCCTTTATCTCAGAAATTCTTGCAGCCCAGAATCCTGTAGCCAGAATATCACCAACAAACAAAGCCTGTTCATCGGTTACTTTTTCAGGTATACGATTTAATCCCTGATCGGCATAAGGGACTCTTACATATTCCGTCTGACCACCGTCAATTCTACAACCTAAAGCCCAACCACCATTCGGATCAGTACAGTTATTTACATAACCATGTTTACAATAAAAACAATGACCACAGAAAGTTTCCACATTAACAGTCACACGATCTCCTGGTTTTACAGAAGAGACATCAGAACCAACTTTTTCAACTACACCAACCATCTCATGTCCGATAGTAATTCCAGGAACAGCACGAGGAACACTTCCATGTTTTATATGTAAATCACTTGTACAAATACTTCCCAATGTAACACGCACTATTGCATCACGTGAATCCTTTAACTCTGGAACAGGTTTATCCAATAATTCAAATTTACCTTTCTCTATATATGTATAAGCAAGCATTTTCTCACCTCCTACTTTATTTTTCACTTACAGAATGAACAAATATACGGAATTCATAAAAAATATATCCAACAAGTAAAAACAAACTATAATTTTTTGAAAATAATAATTCGAAATGTTTAAATTTACGACGTTTTTTTCAGTTAAAAGAGATTCAGCTATTACCTGATTTTTTATGGAAAGAAGAAATAAAGACACTGTTTTAGATAACCAATTATATAACACATATTAGAAATGAACAAAATTCCAAAAATCATCTTAACGGTTGTTGTTTTGATTGTCGTTGGTGCAATCAGCTACAACGTTGTAAACACAACTCCTCCGGAATCGATGTCTTCAAATGATCGTATGCTGGAAATCATGGGAGATGGAGGTTGTGCTGAATGTCACACAGCAAATCCTAAATTACCATTCTATGCTAACTTTCCTGTTGCCAAGAAACTTATCAAAGAAGATATTGATAAAGGATATGCTGCATTTGATTTTGCTCCAGTACAGGCAGCCATTCAAAATGGTATTGCAGTATCAGAAGTAGATCTTGCTAAAATAGAAAAGACTATCATTGATAGATCTATGCCTTTAGCCAAATATTACCTGGTTCATTGGGGATCATCTATCACAAACGACAAAGCTGGTATTTCTTTGGCTTGGATCAAAGAACATCGTAGCAAGTTCTATCCAAATACTTTGGCTGCAGCTGAATTTGCAAACGAAAGTATTCGTCCTGTTCCCGATGCAGTTGAATATGATCAGGCAAAGGCCGACTTGGGTAAAATTCTTTATCACGACACAAGACTTTCTGATGACGGAACCATTTCTTGTGCTACTTGTCACGGTATAAATACCGGAGGCGTTGATAATTTAATGTATTCTAAAGGAATCAAGGGACAGTTTGGCGGTGTAAATGCACCTACAACCTTTAATGCAGTCTTCAACTTTGTCCAATTTTGGGATGGTAGAGCTAAAACTTTAGCTGATCAGGCTGCTGGTCCTCCTTTAAATCCTGTAGAAATGGGATGTAAATCTTTCGATGAAATTGTAAACAGATTGCAAGAAGATAAAGATTTTACAACTTCATTCAATAAAGTTTACGCTGAAGGTATGAGTCAGAAGACAATTACTGATGCAATTGAGCATTACGAAAGAACTTTAGTAACACCTAATTCTCCTTTCGACCGTTATTTAAAGGGCGACAAAAAAGCAATGACTGACGTCCAGATTAAAGGCTATGAACTTTTCAAAGATTATAAATGTGCTACTTGTCATGCCGGTATAAACATGGGAGGTTTAAGCTACGAGTTAATGGGGCAAAGAGCAAACTACTTTAAAGATCGTGAGCTTACCAAGAAATCCGGATTAACCGATGGAGATAATGGACGTTGGTCTCAGACAAAAGTAGAAAGAGATCGCTATCGTTTCCGTACTCCTGGACTTCGTAATATAGCTTTAACTTATCCGTATTATCACGACGGAAGTATTGAAACTCTTGAAGAAGCAGTCTATTCAATGGCTCTTTATCAAGTTGGTGAAAAATTAGAACAGAATGAAGTGAACACTATCACTGAATATCTGAAAGCTTTAACTGGTGAATACAACGGTAAAGTTTTAACTAACGACAATAAGAAGTAACTGAATAGTCTAATTCATTTAAAAGAGGATATATCTTCATATTGATATATCCTCTTTCTTTTTTATACTCCTATTCGTATAGTCAGACAACCTTTAAAAGAAGTAACGACTTGACTTATTTTTCTATCTTTGCAAAAAAGAATCATTTATAAAAACAACTAATCATAAATTCTCTATGGGAAAGCAGGAATATATTCAAGCAAATAAAGAATGGCTGGCAGCCAAGGCTCAGGAAGAAGGAGTAAAAGCTCTTCCTAAAGGTATTTACTACAAAGTTTTGTCTTCAGGGGATCAGAATAGTAAACAGCCTACACCAAAAAGTATTGTTACAGCTCACTATACAGGCAAGACAATCAACGGAAAGAAATTTGACAGTAGCCGAGGAGGTACTCCTATTGCTTTCAGATTGAATGAACTGATTGAAGGATGGATTATTGCTATGCAACAAATGCATATTGGTGATATCTGGGAAGTTTATCTTCCAGCAGAAATGGGATACGGAAAATTCTCACAACCTGGAATTCCTGGAGGTTCTACACTAATCTTCGAAATAGAACTGATCGGTATTGCTTAAAAACAATAAGTATATAGTTTAAACCAATAACCCGATTTAAGAAAATAAAATTTCTTAAATCGGGTTATTGGTTTCATATCCAAAAAGTTTCCCATACTTCATAGTCTTTCTACTTAACGATAAATCCTTTTAAGATACTTTTTGAGAAAGATCCTCCAACGTCCGTCCTTCATATTTACAAATAGCATCTTTATACTCATCTGGAATAACTATCGGACTTAAAGCAATAACATCATACAATACCATCACAGTTCGGCATTCACATTTTACTTCTCCAGTCGATGCCAAAACAGCTCTCTGCAATAAGGTAAAACTTTTATTACCCAAATGCACAATACTTGTTTCAATCAAGATATCGTCATAAAAAAACACAGGAGAGAAGAAATTGGCATTGATATTTGCAACAACAATTCCCTGTTTCGACCAGTCAACATTACCCAAAACATCTTTTACATAGGTTGTTTTTGCCAAATCATATAGTGAGAAATAAACAGAATTATTTACATGTCCAAAACGATCAACATCACTAAAACGTATTTGAGCCGGCATCCGATGTCTACACTTTATTTCCGTTTCCATAATTATTCTATATTTTTGACAAATTTAAATATTTTGATTGGAAGGAACAAGATGATCAAGTTTATGGTTAATAGAAAAACTTTATATTTTTCGTTTTTTTTCATTCCAAACATATATTTTTTAGTACAAAAAGCTACCATTTTATTTCCAAACTCCCTTTTTATACATGAAAACAACTTGCCACGAAAACATTAAATTATGTAAACGAAAAGATCAAAGCTTTTCTTAAAAGAGAAACATTCTTTTTCCCTAAACATAGCAATGAATTTATGATATCTACCTTATGAAACATTTCATATATTTGGATTTGTTAAATCTCCCCTTTATATTTGTTTTTATTAATCTTCAGTTTCTGATAAATGGATAATTTTGCAGCTATCGACTTCGAAACAGCCAATTGTAAACGTAGTTCGGTTTGTAGTGTAGGTATTGTAATCGTTCGTGATGGAGAGATTAAAGACTCTTTTTACTCTTTAATTCAACCTGAACCTAATTATTATAATTACTGGTGTACACGAGTTCATGGACTTACCAACGAAGATACTGATCAAGCCCCCGTATTCAGTAAAGTCTGGAAAGAAATAGAACCTCTTATTCAAGATCTTCCTTTAGTCGCACACAACAAATCATTTGATGAAAGCTGTCTGAAATCAGTTTTCAAAACATACCAGATGGATTATCCTGATTATCCATTTTATGATACTTTACGTGCTTCTCGAAAGATATTCCCTGATGCGCCCAATCATCAGCTTCATACCATTGCAGCATTATGCGGTTATCAACTAGAAAACCATCATAATGCCTTAGCTGATGCCGAGGCTTGTGCCTGGATTGCCCGAAAAATTTTATAATAATTAATCAATATAAATCATGAAAAAATCATTTTTATTACTTACACTGTCATTTTTTCTGACGACACCTATTCTGGCTCAATCTAATCCATCTTATGTAAATTATGACGAATCAAAAGTTCCAACATATACACTTCCCGATTTGTTACAATGCTTAGATGGGAGTAAAGTTAAATCAGTAAAAGACTGGGAGGAAAAAAGAAGACCGGAAATCATGAACATTTTTATGTCAGATGTGTATGGAAAGACACCAACTGAAAAGATTAATGTATCCTATACCCTTCTTGCTACTAACCCCAAGGATTTAAGTGGACTTGCAACAAGCAAACAAGTTCTTTTCTCCTTTACAAATGGTAAAAAGACTATAGAAGCCGTTTTATTACTTTATATACCAAACAATCAAAAAGATAAGGTCCCTGTAATTGTAGGTTACAATTTTATGGGGAATCATTCAACAATCGATGATCCGCATATTCTTTATTCCACTTCCGAAATCACGCTCCACAACCCAAGAGGGAGTCAGAAAGAACGCTGGTGTTATAAAGATATTGTGTCAAGAGGTTATGCCATTGCAACCATGTGTTATAATGATATATACCCCGATACAAAAACGTCTAGGGATGAAAGTGTAGCTTCTCTGTTCTCTAATTACAGTTCGAGGACGAAAGCTTATAATGAATGGGGAGCAATTGGAGCCTGGGCTTGGGGATCAAGCAGAATTGTCGATTATTTGGAAACAGAACCTAAGATTGATCAGGATAGAATTGCTATAATGGGACATTCCAGACAAGGGAAAGCCGCTTTATGGGCAGGAGCACAAGATAAACGATTCAAGGTTGTTATATCAAATGATTCGGGTTGTGGCGGAGCTGCTTTATCTAAAAGAGTTTTTGGTGAGAATATAGGAATAATCACCACTGCTTTTCCACATTGGTTCTGTCCTTCATTTCCAAGATATGCTCAAAATGAAGAAAACATGCCATTCGATCAGCACATGCTTATATCACTTATCGCTCCACGTCATGCCTACGTGGCAAGTGCCAAAGAAGATCAATGGGCTGATCCAAAAGGAGAGTTTCTTTCCTTATACCATGCCAAAGATGTTTACCTTCTTTACAAAATGGATCCGATCACTTCTGATAAACAGCCCGATATTCACCAGCCAATCCATAAAGATGTTGGCTATCACATCCGGGCTGGCAAACATAATGTTACCGATTATGACTGGAAATGTTATTTGGATTACTGTGATAAGTATATGAAATAAAGTTTCCTTAAAAAAGATTCAGGCATATATCCTTTATTTTCAAAGAATATATGCCTGAAATATATCATAGAACTAAAACCTTATAAATTCACATCAAATGAATATGTTCCAGATTGTAATTCTTTAGCTTCCCCTGTTCCATTCAGATATAAAGTAGCTGTTGATCCTGCTGGAATAGTCACCTTATATTCAACGTGACTACCATTCTTTCTCCATTCTGATTTGATCAGTCCATAAGGAGACTTATATGAAGCTTTCACATAATCCAGATCTTTTACGAAATGAGGCTTCAATAATACATTTTTAAAACCAGGATTCTTAGGATCTACATTTATTCCAGCCAGAGCCTTGTACATCCAAGCTCCAAGTTCCCCATACATGATGTGATTCTGAGAATAATCTTTAACAAAACCATTATATTTCCAATTTTCGAATAAAGTGGTTGCACCCTGACGTAACCAGTTTCCCCAAGAAGGATAATCCTGTTGTGTTAACATCTCATAAGCCTGTTCCACATTACCCGTTTCAGTCAAAGCATTCAAGATGGTTTTACATCCCATAATTCCGACATCCAGATGATTACGTTGCTTTAATACACATTTTGATAATTGTTCTCCGACTTTTTGGACACATTCTTCCGGAACTACCCCCCAATACAAAGGCATACTTAATTCTGTCTGAAGACCAGTTGCATAGATGCCTGTTTCTTTATTCAAAAACTTGTCATTAATAGCATTTTTAACTTTCAAAGAAGCCTTTTCATAAAACTCTGCATCTTTGATATTCCCTAAAAGACGAGCAGTCTTAGATACAATTTCTGCATTCTTATACAAATAGATAGAAGCAGTTAAATCTCTATTGGCAACTGATTTCACCGGAACCCAGTCTCCCAAGCAAGCATCTGTAACAATTCCTGCAGGAAATTTATTCAGCCAATAATCAGTATGCTTTTTCATGGCAGAATAATTATCCTTCAAACAAGTCATATCACCATAATATTCGTAAATAGCCCAAGGAATTATTGTCATTGAACAAGTCCAATCTTCAATATCTCCTCCCCAGCCACCAGAAGGAATGATACATCTCAATCTTCCTTCGTCGTACATATTATCTCTGTGGTCATCCATCCACTTTTCATACAAAGTAATTCCATCAAAACCATATAATGCCGTTTCAATTGCCAGATGAGCATCTCCTGTCCAGCCATTCTTCTCACGATGCGGACAATCAGTTGGATAACCTACCAAATTAGATAAATAAGAATAGTTTGTAGCACTTAACAATTTATTAACCAATGTATCAGAACATTCAAATGTTCCGTTTACTGGTACGTCTGTATGTATAAAATAAGAAGTCATATTTTCTTCAGTCAAATTCAATGGTTTATCTGAAGAGACCTCTACATACTGGAATCCCTTATAATTGAATCGAGGTGAAAAAGTATCTTCCTTTCCGTCAAGCCAAAGTACATCAGTTGCAAATATTTCATCTTTTGGATGTACTCCATATTTTAATGGTTGCTCTACATTTTGATAAAATATGCTTAAGTTATCAGTATATAAATATTTATAACGTGAATCAAGCTGTTCTCCATGACGAAGTTTAACCTTAGTTCCAGCCAAACCTTTAACTTTAAATTCGGTTATACCAGACCAATTCTGACCAAAATCGTATAAGTATAAAGTATCATTGTATTTCTTTAAAGAAACCGGCTTTCTAAATTCTGTTTTCCGGATAGGATGCATTACCTGAGAAACAATGTTTGAACAAGGAGCTTCCACTTTTACTGCTTGATTCCAAGATGCATCACTGAAAGATACCGTATTCCAACCAATTTCATTCTGATTAAAATCATAATTCTCGGCTAAGTAAATAGCATTAAATGTAATCGGACCAGCTTTTACTTTGAAACTATCATCGGTATAAAAGACATGCTGACTTCCATCTTCGTATTTTACCAAAACATTCAAACGGAATGAAGGTCTGCCTCTCCAAGGAGCTTTATCAAAATTCCATTCTGCTACAGGCTGATGGTTATACCAGCCATTTCCCAAAATAACTCCCAATGCATTTTTACCTTCTTTCAAATATTTCGTTACATCATAAGTAACATACAACAGTCGCTTATCATAATCGGTAAATGCCGGATCCAAAAAATGATCACCTACTTTCTCGCCATTAATAGATAATTCATACAAACCGGCAGCTACAATATAAGCTCTTGCTGATTTGACTTTTTTCTTTAATAAGACTTCTTTTCTAAAGTATGGAGTTTCACGAGATTCAATATCTTTTCCATCTGAAATAAAACTTCCTTTCCAGTTTGTTGGAGAAAGAAGACCTGTTTCAAATGAAGAAACTACTGGTTTTGAAGCTTTGTTATCTTTATCCCATACAACAACACTCCAGTAGTATTTTGTACTTGGTTTAAGAGATTTGCCTTTATACAGAGTCAACATCTGGCCACCTTTCTTTTTTTCCTGCCAGAGAACTCTTTTGTTTTTTAACAAAGCCATTGAATCCAAACCTACAGAAACTTGATAAGTCAACTGTTTTGCACCTGTTCTGTCATCTTGCAAATGCCAGGATAAACGAGGATTCGCTTTATCGATACCCAAAGGACGAACCAAATGTTCGCATTTTAGATCTGTTGGAATACACAATTCTGTTTTTTCCTGTCCCCATATTAATGGAGAAAAAAGAAGAAGACACAAAAAAGCCGAACAAACTTTAAATTTTCTCATAATGATAATTTTATAATTTCTACATTTATAATTTATATTTTAATCTCTTTTAGAATGAATTATCAGGTTTACGTCTTTTCGCCTTATAAAGTACATTCTATTTTATAATTACCTGATTGTAATTCAAATGAATCCTTATCCTCGGATTCATTTCCGTTTATTAATGTTTTACTTGATTGAACAGGAAGCTCTACCGAAGCATAACTTCCTACAGGAACCTGGATATCCATTAGGAAAGAAGTATTGGTTTTCTCCCAACGAACCTTCAATGTACCATAAGGTGTATCTTTTGATGTTTCAACCCAAGTTATATCTTTTATCAACTGAGGCTTGATAAATATATGCTTATATCCAGGTTCTTTCTCATCAGGTAAAATTCCACCCAGTGCCTGATAAAACCAGGAACCGATTCCATTATAGCAATTATGAATATGGCTGCGTTCTCCATTCCAATGTTCCCAGGTAGTTGTTGCTCCATGATCAATCATATACAAATAGCCAGGATAAGTTCTCTTCTTTAACATCTGATACATCCATTCCGCCTGTCGGTTTTGAACTGCCCACTGAGTAATGATTGGAATACCAACCAATCCTGTTGAAAGATGTCCGGTAAAACGACTCTCAGTTTCTTTATACAATGTTTTCTGAATAGATTTTTCCAAGTTCTTAGGAGTTGCACCTACCAACATCGGATAGATCAAGTCAATCTGTGTTCCGGTAGAATAGCTTTGTCTTTCGGCATCATAAAAAGTTGAATGTATCAGCTTCTTCAATTCATCCGATTTATACTGATACAAGTCATGATCTTCCGATTTATTCAACAATGTTGCAATCTTACCCATCGTTTCATAACATACAGCCATAAAACTATTGTTTACCAAATCTACCGACAAAGAATCGGTCTGGTCTATTCCTTTAGGAGTTGCCCAATCGCCCAAATACCAATTACGATAATCAGTGTTCGGCCATTTCTTCAACAGACCATTTACCATATACTTTTCTGCATATTCAAGCCACTGCTGCATGAATGGATAATACTTATCCAACAAACTGCGATCACCATAATTCATATAGGTCTGCCACGAAGCTGTTATTATAAATCCACACCAGAAAGGACCACCACCGGCATTATAAGGATTCGGAGCCGTATGCGGCATACTTCCTCCTTCTCGCATACAATCAGCCCAAGCCTGCATCCAATTGGCATATAAAGGAGTCAGATTGAACATTGTCTGAGCCGTTAAAGCTGAAGCATTTCCATCTCCTCCATATCCTAATCGCTCTATCTGCGGACAATCAACCATATATCCTCCCAAAGTCAGGCAACGTAATGTATACTGAATCATATCATGAATCGAATTCATGTCTTTATCTGAACAAGCAAATGTTGAATTTCCGGAATAGTCAGTATGAACCAAACCTGCCGTAATATCAGATAATTCGGGAGCCTCTTTCACATTAGATAATTTCAAATAACGATAAGCATGATAGTTAAACTTATTTTCGAAAATTTCTGCAGATTTACTTCCCGATGCTATATAATAATCTTCATACAATTTGTCACGGAACTCATTCTTATCATCCAGAAAATCACAATAACTGATTCTAACTTTCTGACCTTTTATCAACTGAGGAAATTGTATTTTAGTAAAACCTGTCAAATTGGTTCCCATATCAAAAATCCAGGCGGTATCACCTGAAGCTTTACAAGAAACCGGATGAATGCTTTTCTGAATTCGATTCAGTTCCACCATCTGAGGAGAAACTTTATGCTCAGGTATATTTACAGTTTTCACCGAATTCCAAACTACAGCATTCAACGATTGAGAAGTTAAGTCCGACAATACATTTTGTGCATCTATAACTTCTCCGCCAAATTGATGAGGTCTCCACGAGCCTGTAGAAATATAGCCGCTTTCACGACCTTTCCAGGAAGAATCAGTCACTAATTCTGTTCTATTATCTCCATAATGAGAAATTTCCAATTGAGCTCTTACAAATGGTCCTCCGTCAACCACACCCGGAAGTCGATTACGATACCAGCCTTTCCCCAACCAAATAACCAAATCATTCTTACCTGAATTCAATTGATCTGAAACATCGTAAGTTACAACTAATGATCTTTTATTAAACTGGGAAACAGCCGGAGTCAAAACAGCATCTCCGACCTTCTTTCCATTCAAATAAATCTCATGATAACCTAAAGAATTTACATGTAGCAATGCCTTCCCTTTTTTATCGTTCAGCCGAAAAGATTTCTTCAACAAAGGAGATTGAGGTTCTTCCGTATCAAGTCCGATATATTCAGCCTTCCAATCTTCAGGATTTATAAGTCCGATACCAAAACATGCTGTTTTACTCCAATCAGTTACCTTTCCTTTTTTATCCCATACACGGACCTTCCAGTAAACAATAGTTTTTGACGATAGTTTTTTCCCCTGATAGATTATCCAGGTAGAATTATTCCGGTCAACTTTTCCTGTATTCCACAAATCAGCCTTTTGTTCTGTCAAAAGAGATTTGTCCGTTGCTGCCAAGATCTGATACGCAGTCTGCTTGTCTCCATCTTCTTCAGATGTCAATACCCAGCTAAAACCAGGAGACACATTATCTATTCCCATCGGATTATTCAACTTGTCACATTGCAGATTATCTATACGTAATGAGCTAGAAGAATTACAAGACAATAACAATAACGGAACCAATAATATTGATAAAAAAATCTTTGCAACTTCCATAATTCTGTTTCTAT
Source organism: Parabacteroides sp. (assembly GCA_020026285.1). Next base: position 27,453 of record JAHHQS010000033.1, read on the forward strand.
AAAAAGATTTATAACTTACTCGTACTCTACTATACAATGGCATATGAAATGCAGCTTTTGGAAAAATGATCCATAAAAAACTTATCACTATAAAACTAAGTAAATATGTGTTTTTACAAAAAAACAACATCAATTTGAATACAAATATCCGCTAACAATAAATAATTAAAAAATGGCGTATGCTATAGAAAACGACTTTCTATAACATACGTCACTCTCAATTTTTTATAAAAAGATTAAAGAACTTTCTTATACAATTCTATAATATCTTCCAATGTTACTTCTCGTGGATTACCAGGAGTACAAACATCAGCAATAGCCTGTTCCGCCAATGGCAAAATATCTTTTTCAGATATTCCAAGTTCTGATAAATGTTGAGGGATTCCTACTTCTACAGCCAAATCTCTCACAGCTTTACATGCAGCATTCGCAGCTTCTTCCTTACTCATTCCTTCTGTATATGCATCCATAGCTTTAGCTATCTCCACATATTTATCCAAACAAGCTGGAGCATTGAATTCCATGATAGTTGGCAATAACAAAGCATTTGCTACACCATGAGGAATATCAAATAAGGAGCCCATAGGATGAGCCATTCCATGTACCAAACCTAGTCCGACATTTGAAAATGCCATACCTGCAATGTATTGAGCAACCGCCATACCATTTCGTCCAACAGGATTTGTCGGTTCAAACACGGCAGTCTTCAAATATTTTTTAATCATTCTGATTGCCTCAATCTCAAACATATCAGACATTTCCCAGGCAGCCTTGGTTATATATCCTTCAATAGCATGTGTCAAAGCATCCAATCCTGTAGCAGCTGTAGTCCCTTTGGGCAAAGAATACATCAATTCGGCATCAATAATAGAACAACAAGGAATATCATTCGGATCAACACAAACCATCTTCTTCTGTTTTTCCTCGTCAATAATAACATAGTTGATAGTTGTTTCAGCCGCTGTTCCTGCTGTTGTAGGAAGAGCTATAATAGGAACGGTCTTATGTTTTGTTGGTGCACATCCTTCCAAAGATACAACGTCAGAGAATTCAGGATTGTTAGTAACAATACCAATACCTTTTGCAGTATCCATAGAAGATCCACCACCTATAGCAACAATGAAATCTGCTCCAGAAGCTTTGAATGCCTCAACTCCCATCTTTACATTTGTCACTGTAGGATTAGGCTTTACTTCGCTATATATTTCATAAGGAATTCCGGCTTCTTCCAATACATCACTAACCATTTTGGCTACACCAAATTTAATAAGGCCTTTATCTGTTACTATCAAAGCTTTATTAAACCCCAGACGTCTAACAACTCCAGGAAGCTCTTTACGTGCTCCCGGACCAAAATAAGACATTTCGTTTAGAATAAATCGATTAACCATCTTTTTCTCTGTTTTTGCATTAGTATTAATAATATTCGCTAATAAAACTATCACTATATCCAGGAACTTATAAACCAGCAAAAAGAATATGCTTCTAAGATTTTTTGAAAGTTTCCAATAATGCCGAATCTTTACAGAGTCGCGTGTTAAAAAAGAACTATCTGATAAATATATTTCACAGATAGCCTTTAACATAAACTTTTA
>JAHHQS010000330.1 GCA_020026285.1 Parabacteroides sp.
ATAGCTTCTACTGTACGGTCAACTGCTATACGTTGATAATATCTTGGTTCATGGCTATGGACATCATAGTAGAAAGGAGTTTCTATTATGTTGAGTTCATCCGATGTATAGTTCTTAGATGCCAGATAACGGTTGTATAGTTCTTCCTCTGTCGGAAAATCCTCTAACTTGATTTCAGTTTCTTTCCCCGTGATAAAGTCATGTTCCAAGAATGCATCACCATTACAGGAGTAGGCAAATTTCAAGTCAAGGATTTGGGCATATTCCATAGCCTGTTGAATGCCACCCCCAACCGCATGTTTATTATCTTTAGCTTCTACTACCGCAATGGGCTTACCTTTATGGTATAATAGATAATCAGCTTTTTTACCCTCTGCTACTGAATGTTGGTTGCCAACAACAAGCACTCGACCATCTGTAAAATAATACTCTTCACGCATGTTTACGCTTACTGTCCACCCCTTTTGTTGGAGTGCAGGAGTAATGAACAGAGTGCGTATCTCTTGTTCTTTGAGTTCTTTCTTGTTTACTTCCATGGCAATAACTCATTTATGGTTTGCACTGCTAACAATCAAATCCTTCACATCAATATTAAGGGCATTGGCTATATCATTAAGTGTCTTAAGGTCTGGCTGAACCGAATTGCTGCACCATTTACTGACAGTACAGTTGGACTTCCCAATTTGCTCTGCAAGCCATTTTCCTGTTTTCTGTTGCTCTGCAAGCACCACTTTTAGTCTGTTTAAATTAGCCATGAGGTAAAATGTTTTAATTCAAGAGCAAATTTATATAAATAGTCTGATAACATAAGCAACTTCCGATAATAATTATTATCAGGAAGAGAAAAATGGCTTAAATACCGTATTTCGATAGGATATTTTCGTCAATTTCAATTTTATGTCGACCCGTAGTAGTCCGCAGATTCTTTCTTACGGTGTCAAACGTGGAGTTGGTAAACCATTCGGCAAATGTTGCCATCACAAATGATGTAGTTATATCTCCACCTATATTATATTGGAAAGCGATGTTCCAAGCAAAATTCTTTAAAGAGATTTGTGTGAGCGAACTATGTTTCTTAATATGAATCTCGGTCATAGAAAGCACTTGGCGATTAGTCACAAAATAGCGGACAGATTCGCAAATCTGGAAAATCTCTGTTTCGTCCAAATTAAAACGCTTGAATGTATCTCGTGTGTATTTCAGAATAGCATTAAGTTTTTCGTCGTCTTCTTTCTCTTTTTGTTGTTGGTATTCTTGTTGCTCACGCTGGTATTCATAGTGAAATAACTCCATTCGTTTTTTCTGAACTTCTTCGTAGTTTGAGATAGGAAAAGAAGCTAAAGCCAATGTCTTCTTACTGCCTCTTTTCTTGACTGATGCCCAAAATGATGGAGAGATGGCTTCTATAATATATCTTGCCACGGTAATGCAAAGATGATACATGAGTTTTAGTATGACATATCCGATTGCCATAATAAACGGAAGCAAACTCATTCGTATGCCAAATATATTGCATACTTGAAATGCAATCATCGAAGCCAACAGCACCGCAATGACCTCTATAGTCAAAGAATGGAGTATATATTGTTTTTGCTTCATGCCTATTGTTATTTATTTCTCAATGCAAAGGTACAACGCATTTTCATAAAAAACGAAAGGCAAAAATAGAGGGAGTAATTGTAATAAGTTCATTTTATGTCGTTTGTGAAAAGAAAAGCATAACAAGTGAAAATATCCAGTGGCAAATGAAAACATCTGCAAACAGAAAATCCAGTGTTAAATAAATATAAATATTATCCTCTCTATGAGAAGCTCTCTTTATTATCGTTTTAGGTGGTATTACATAAAAAGAAATCATATTTGTACCATATGTTTATAACTAACTGATTTATATAATATATTATTTTAGAAGAAGAAAGATGATATTTGCAACGGCATACTGACCTATCGACGCCACAAGACCGG
>JAHHQS010000331.1 GCA_020026285.1 Parabacteroides sp.
GGACAAACTTACAGCTGAATCCTGTTTCCATTTACACAAAATTTTGGACAGTGTCTTCCTGGATTTTACCGAAAATGGAGAGATACCTCCGTATGCCCCTTTCCTGACTAATCGCATCGGACGCTATTCTTTCCCTATTCCCAACGGTTGTGTTCCCAATAGTGTTAGGTGGGTTGTGTATTTGTTCCGCATTATGACCGAGGTCTTCAATAAATTAGAAACGAAGTTATATATCCATTGTGTAGGTGGTATTGGTCGCACAGGAACTATTGTGGCGTGCTATTATGTCTACATAGACTTAACTATAAATGTGTAGATGAGTAGTCTTTCTACCAATCTTGCACAAGCAACTTGCAGTTGAACAGAATGCAGACGTTTACAAAGGAACTTTCTTCCTGCATAATATAGTCCAATCATGTATTCGCAAAGTCGTTCAGATGATCAATTTTATGGTACTGTAATACCCTGTATTTACAAGTATTTTATTAACAAAATAACTTTAGAAATCAATGTTAAGATATAGAAGATACATTGAATGAGTGATTGGGTGTTAAATGTGAATAGATAAAACAAGTTTGTTATTATGAAATAAACCAAAATGCAGTAACTTTATACGGAAATATAATAAGAATTTATTAAGGTATGTGTAAAAAAGGATTTTGTATAATTTGTCGTAAAGACGAACAAGAAATGTCTGATGAACATGTGATTCCTGAAGCAATTGGAGGTTATTATCATATATATAGCGTATGTAAGACTTGTAATTCAAGACTTGGTGATCATATTGATAAATTACTTTTGAATCATTGGTTTATTAAAGCATCTCGCTATGAAAAAGGTCTTAAGGGGTATAGTGGTAAAATTCCCAATCCTCTTATTGGAGAAGGTACCCTTTCTACAGGAGAGAAAGTTAGAGTTGAGCAAGATGATGATGGTAAGATGTCTATTAGATTAATACCATCTAAAATAGCTTCTAGTGATGGAAGATCTTTCAAAATACAAGTCGATGCAAAAGATGAAAATACTATACCTCAAATTCAAACTAAAATACTGAAACGCAATAATATAGATCCATCAATGTCACAACTTGTTTCAGAACGTCAAGTTGTTAACATTGATCATCCTGAAGTTAAAATGCAGTTTACAATTGATTTGGAAGAATACATCTTGGGTCTTTTAAAAATTGCATATGAATTTACAGTTGATAAAATTGAGGGTTATATAGATGATCCTATTGCGATTAAATATGCAAGTATTTTGCATGACGGTGATGTCAATAGGCTTAGCGAAGTATTCATTGAAGGAGATGCTATAGCAAATGGTGGCTTAAAGATCTTAGATTCAATTATCGACAATTCAAATACGAATCGTCATATTTTATTGTTGCTAAATTTAGAAGGTAAATTATATTGTATTGTTAAGTTATTTGATAAATTCTGTCAAATAATCAAGATGTCGGATTGCAATTATGGTGAGGATGGCATGGTGTTGATAGCAATAAATGACTTCCTGAAGAAAGAATGTCGATTCTATAATCCTATAGACTTGATAAAAGCAACAAAATATAGTGAATATACAACGTTCAAGTTTAGCACGGAAGCCTAGGCTTATTTGGACAAACAAAAGAATAACGAGAAAATAGGTTTTGTATGTAATTTAGAACGGGATAATCTGCTGTTTGACTGTCACAAAAATATTCTATGTACAGAAAGTATGTTATTACTCATGCTTGAGAAATTGAACCATGTAAAGGATTCAATCTATAAAAGCAATGAAATTTCAGTCATATATACAATACCACCAGGCTATTATTATTTATGTGCCCCAGAGGATGTATTGCTTATGGTGGATGAAATTACAAAGGTTACTGTCTTTCAAAAGATTTAGATTATTGCTTGATTGTTGGGGATTACGATTATTTTATTACCTTTGCATTCAGAACAAAGCGT
>JAHHQS010000332.1 GCA_020026285.1 Parabacteroides sp.
TTTTTCTTGTTTTTTGCAACGCTTTTAAGTTGTTCCTTAAATACTATAAAAAAAGAAACAATAAATTGTTTCTCTCAGAGGACTAAGGTCCTCTTTTTGTTTATATTCTACTTTTTCTATGGTATTATACATTGGGTGCTAAATATGACTATTATCAGTAACACTTGTCCAATTGATTTATCTAATAAAAAATTTGTGGATTATGCTAAAATAGAATCTTTTAAATATAATCTTTTAATTGCCGCCAAGGCTGGAAAATCAGTTTATGAAAATTATTACAACCAATTAAACAATTTGCCTTATGCTAGAGAATTAAATGATAAGTATTCTCTTCAACAAATCTTTAGAGATAATTGGGATGATTTTTGCCGTATTCAAAACGAAAAAGGTAAACCAATAAGACAATCAATATTGACTAATATTGATAAAATGATTCATTGTAAAGATTTTAGTGAGGGCTACATATTCTATGAATGTCCTAAGTGTAATAATTATTACATTCAAGGATTATCTTGTCATTCTCGTTTTTGTCCTTCTTGTGGTAAAAAATATCGTGACGCTAGGGCTTTAGAAATTTCTAAAACCTGTATTAAAGTTTCTCACAGACATATTACCTGGACTATTTCTGATAAGCTTAGACCTTTCTTTGCCAGACACAAAGATATGTATAACTTACTGTTTGAAGCTGTAAATGAAGTTCTAACCTACATTGTTCAAGGTAAATCAAAATCAGCTAGAAAAAGACGTAAACAGTTAGGGTTTATTTCTACAATTCACACCTTTGGTAGGGATTTAAAATATAATCCTCATATCCACACATTAGTTACCGAATGTACTATTGATAAGAATGGTTTAAGAGAAAAATTTGATTACTTCAACTATAAAACATTAAGATCTTCTTTTATGCTTGTACTAACCAAGAAAATTTATCGCTTTCTAGTTGATAATTCCTTTAAGGATGAGGCCAAGAAATTTTATAATCTAAAAAACGAATTATATAAAAGTAAAGGTGAAGGATTTTATGTCCATGCGCCTCAACAAAATATTACTAATCAAAAAAAGATTAAGGATTTGGTTAAGTATATTTGTCGGTACGCTGGGCATCCAGCTATGAGTGAATCCAGAATACTTGACTATGATAAAAATAAAAAGATTATTTCTTATTATTATGATCCTCATGAGGATGATGCTATTACCAATCATAATGATAAAATAGGTAGACAATTTGTTACAGAAACTGTTTATGAATTTATTGCCAAACTTATTATTCATATACCTGAATCAAAAAGTCATACCACTAGATATTATGGCTTTTATGCTAATCATTCTAGTATTGATATATCTAAACAATATAAGCTATATACTCCATATGAAATTAAATGTATGGAAAAAGATTTAAGCTGGAGAACCAAGCTGTTTCAATCATATAAATATGATCCTTTGATTTGCCATTGTGGTGCCACTATGGTTATTTGCGAAGAGCTTTGCTACTTCAAAGGATACACGAGGGAGGGCGGTTAATATGCCAAAACATTTTAAAACTAATAAAAGATTACTTACTCTTGAAGAAAAATATTCTAGAGCCATTTTCTATTACACCTATGATGATTCTTCTTTTGATGTTGTATATGAGGATGACGACAATATGTTTGATGCTTATGGGCAACCCAAGCTAAACATTGAAGCCAATCTGACTAAGCTTAGTTCTGATATTAAAGAGCTTATCTTAGAGTTTGGAAAACGTGAAATATATGATGAAACAATATCTTTAAAATGCTTAAATTGTGATGCTGAGTTCGAAGAAGACTTCGAAACTATTGAGGAAATATGGGATGAGAGATTTCAAAAATATCCAACCCTATGTTGTCCTAATTGTAATAAAGAAAAACTTGTACCT
>JAHHQS010000333.1 GCA_020026285.1 Parabacteroides sp.
ACACGAGTAAAAGAGAAATGTACTTAAACAAAAAAATAAAAGTGATTTCATAATATCGGTAACTTTAAATGATTAATAATGATAATATATCAAAATGGGATTATCTCCAGGTTTGTTGCTTCTCAGTGTTTCATCACTATTTGCATTGATATACCCCGACTTTCGCAATTGCTCTATTTCGCCAGAATTAATACTCGATACATAAATCTTTTGAAGAGGAAACGAATACTGGAAACGGATTGGAATATCACCATTCAAATGGTTTATATATCCTCCGGAAATACCATTAGGAGGATAATTGACTCCCTGAAGAACCTTATTTTTTATATCATATCGCATAAAGCATAAAGTTGGACACGGATGTGGAGCTTTTGGATGATAACAACATAAATAGAGGCTGGAGTCTGTTTCTATGGCCAAAGAGTTGCCGCTGACTCCAATTCCTTGAACATGATCTATTTTATCGCGTGTATTACCATTAAACAAACGATACACCGGAAAAATAGAATCAACAGTTACCTTATACAAAGTGGTATAAGGCTGAACAATTGGGCTGCCACTTCCCCCATTATTCCAAACCAACATGCTTCCATCTGATTGATAAGTGAAACTATAATAGCTAACCTTACACAAAGCCAAAGTGTCAGACGGAACAAAATAGTTCAACTGATGTACCATTTCCCCCTTTTCTGAAAATACGGCTCCACCAAAATAATTCTTATCAGTCAATGGCATACACCATGGTGAAAAAGCAGCCAGGAATTTTTCATTCAGTCGATGTACATATTGAGAATGATATGGCATATTATACAATTCAGCAATATTTCCTTGATAGTTACCATCATAATCATAGACTTCTGTAGTGCCCTCTGAACCGCCTTCCTGATTCAGATAAAGTAATTCCTTGAATTCATCAGCTCCAATCCATAATTTTAAAGACGAATAATCGTTGGATATAATCTTCTTTATAAGCTTTCCTTTCCTATCGTATTTAAAAACTCCCGCATCACTACCGGCCAATACGAAAATATAATCTTTAGTTACCGCCATACTGAGTATACTGGCACGAACCGGCAATTTCACAAAATTATCCAACTGGACATACGAAATGCTATCTACCAATTCCTTCACTGAGATGGGGTCCTCTCTATCTAAAACACTGGTCATCTCAACAATCGGACAATCAGATGGCACCTGAGCTAACAAATCAATCTTCTCTGAATGAAAAGAAGAGCAACCGATCAGATGCACCAATATACCCAAATACAAGGCCAATCGAACTTTATTCATACCAATTTATATTTAAAACAACAATCCAACATTCTAGATTTCGATAAACAGACAAATCTATTTTTTCAAATGAGCTATTATAAGAACCGGATTATCATCTTCTCGCACGCGCTGCATCAAGTTCAGTATTTGCGGAGCCACAGCCCGTCCGGCAGACTGTTCCTCTTCTATAAATTCTTTCAACTTATAAGGCCATACAGTGGCTAAAAGCTTTTCATTACACGCTCCCCAAGAAGGAGAGAAGGTCTTCATTCCACCCAGATCATCTACAAACTGCTTCACGGCAAATGTCTCACCCGTACGTTTATTGTAAATGGCTGTTAATGGAGGAGCCTCAGGCAGTTTACGCAGCTCCCTGAATGGCATGCATTCATATACAGATAAAAAAACAAAACGCTCTGTTTCAAAAACACCGGATACTATATATTTATGATCCAGCAGTTTAATCATTTTTGCGTTTTCCAAATTACCCGATTCCCAACATTTAAAAGCTTCAGACAACAATCCATCTTCATATAGATACC
>JAHHQS010000334.1 GCA_020026285.1 Parabacteroides sp.
TACGCAATCGATCTTGATTGGAAGAAGGTCGATTTGACATTTATGAGAACTCCTTTCTTAAATTTGGAAATAAAAAGGAGCAACCGACTTGCGTACGATTGCTCCAGTTCATTTAGGGCTATATTTATTATCGATATTTGATTTTAGATTTCTCTACTGATTTTACTTTTCCTGTGTAAAGAAGATATGGAATAATCCTATTTGGCTGTGTGACTTTTGGACCCAAAATTACTTTCTCATACTCCAATGGCTTTTCAACTTCTACATATAGTTGTGGGACAATCCAGGACTTGTCATCTATCTTTGGCGTTTCAGAATACCTTATTAGACGAAGTTCTTGCTCATGAGCATAGGACCCGTCTTTAAATAAATATCTGATCTGGTCTAAGATAAACATAAGGATCTTATTGATGGCTTTTTCTTTTCCTTGCTGTTTAAACGGAATTACCTTATCAAGATGCTCTTTCAACAAAGAAATTGCATTAGATAGTTCTTCAGACAAGTTAGGTATGTCATGAGCAAATTCATTTATCGTTAGAGTGAAAGTTTTTGATGTATGGGACAAGTAGCAAATTCGATATAAAAAATTGCTTTCAAAATTATGGTTAAGACCCAAAATCATTTCGTCAGATAAGTCCTCTGAAGAATAATCAAAAAAATCCTTTTGTAGAATTAGACAACATCCTGTACCATCATTTCCGTACATCGACCACATAGGTAACTGATCAATGGCTACTGTAAAACAAGATAAATAGATGTTTGAATATTGAATGCAATCGGAATCGAGAATTTGGCTATTCTCCCCAAAAAGGAACTGAGGTAGGACAATTCCTTCTGATGGATCATTCATATATGCAGCATTAAACATTCTAAGTGTTCCATCTACCTTCGGTGGCGCAACGAAATATTTAATATTCTCAACCTTAGCATAACGACCAATTGCTTCTGCATTATGCGGAATAGCGAGGAGTCTCTTAATTTTTAGGGTATAAAATAATACGGACAGCAATTCCACCTTTAGATCAAGATAGGAAGGATGATTCTTAAGCCTATCAATATCTTGATTGATTTTTTTTGCTAATTGTTCTACTGGATAAGATGAATGTAGCTTGAAATTTTCTAAAGCAGCATTATGCCTTGGATAATACTCACTTTCCAAATAATAACCAAAGGAAGTCAATGTTTGGCTCCCATCAAAAAAGGAGTCAATTAGCTCTTCTCGGTTTGAAATATTATCTTTCGAATAAAACAAAATATTTGCGTATGCTTCACTCATTTCGGGATTAGATAACTGGGAACACAAAGATAACACTTTTTGTGTATAATCGGAATGATTTTTAACCCTACTTATCGAAAGACTGTGCCATATTTTAGCTAAGGGTTCGGCGAGTGCCTTAGTTGGATATAAATGATACAGTTGCTCAATTTCCATGGCACATTTTTTTAGATCATCACCATGCAGCTCCTGTTGAACAGTTATATTATATTTTATTCGACCAAGGCGTTCAGCGATATTCTCTGTCGTATTGGACTGAAATAATTCTTCCAAAATTTTGGAAATGGCGAGTATTCCTTTGGTAGTTTCTCGAAAACTCAAATTAAATAGTGCCATCGCATAGTAATCTGCGATTTTGTTTGTTGGATATTTGACATAGAGCTGCTTCAATTTATTAACACAGTGTCTTTGAATGGTGGTCGGCACATTTACAGATTGATTATAAAGATCACAGGCTGTTTCTACCCAATCATCCACCTTTTCATCTTGTATAACTTTATCCATCTGCCAATCCTCCTAAATCTAAAGTGATATTG
>JAHHQS010000335.1 GCA_020026285.1 Parabacteroides sp.
AGAGCAAAGGACTGAAAATCCTTGTGTCCCCGGTTCGATTCCTGGTGGTACCACACTAAAGCAGTTATTATTCTTAAATAACTGCTTTTTTTATATGTTTATTTTAGTAACTTGATTATTCTATCAAGTTTTCATACTTCTCTCTTCCTGATAAATTTAGGTTTGATTTCTTTTATACTGGGAATTTTCAATAGTATAATTCCTTCATTGATCACTAATCATTATACTATATAAAGAATAAATTCCTTATGTAGTATAATGAAACTTTTAGTAACGTATTTACTTGAGTCTTTTATTCTAATTTTGGAGAAGAGTTCGAGTAATATAATTGTTTACCTGTATTTTAACCCTTATTATTCTTTAGGTCTCTTGTCAAATTTGATATTGAGACAATGTACTCCTTGATAATTGATTGAAGGTTGTTTCTCTAAATAATTAATAATGGTTTGTGTAGTTGTAATTGGTAATTTTTTCCCTTTTCTTGTTTCATTTTCAACATTGCCAATGAGTGCAGAATAAGAACTCATAACAACATGATATTTCTTTTTCTTGTCAAAATTGGAACCATCAGCCATTGTTATTTTTATCTTTTTTATTTCTTGTCGAGTTTTTCCAAAATGAATAAAATATTTTATTCCAGAGACAAAAGCCGGTCCGTGATTGTCTGTTTTACACATATTAACAAGAGCTTCTTCTAATTCCTTGCCAGAAAGAATATATTCCATAGTTTCACCTTGGAAAGGTTCAAGTCTATAGACATCATAAACGGAGAAATCTCCTTTCTCTTTCGATTCATATCGTACACCGCCTCTATTTTGGATGCCAATATCAGCGTTGTGTTCAAAACGATATGCATCGGCCATCATACAACCTAATTCTTCTTTCCTGTTAAAATCTGTAGTCGATGTCGTCAAAACTCGTTTTAAAACTTTGTTGTCATTAAATTCTTCTATCATAGTTTCTACTTTAGAGTCTTTATGTTCGCAATTGTTTATTGTAATTAATTGAGCATCTCGATTGATAATTTTTCCATTCTCAATTTTCACTGTGATATGCGTAGCATATTTAAGATTACTTCCACTTTGTGTAATCATGATATTATTCTCTATTTTATATGGATCCACTTTTGTGTGTGAATGTCCTCCTATAATTAAATCTGCTTCGGGCATAATATGAGCCAATTCTAGATCTTCCTTATAACCTATGTGAGAGAGTAGTATAAATACATCACATTGTTGTCTGAGCCATGCATATTCTCGGGCGACTTTTTTTACTGGTCGGAATTTAATCGGACCAAATAGTTTTATATGTGCATCCGGATAACCTGTAACAGGATTTGTTTGAACTAATCCTAGAATCCCCAGTTTGACGCCATCGATGTTTATAAATTTAAATGGTTCAATATGCAGCCGACATGAGTCTGGTACATTAATATTAGCACACAAATGACGGAAATTAGAATTATTGATAACTGTACGTAAACCCGAAATTCCTCCGTCAAACTCATGATTGCCTAAAGCTGAAAACTTAAAGCCAACGTAATTCATTAAGTCAACCATCGGTTTCGAAGCTATGGGATGTGTATCATTTATGGGATTCCCTGTTCGGTTATCTCCTGCTGATAATAACAATAGATTTGGGTGGATATTTCGTAAGCTGTCTACTATTATAGAAAATTGAGGAAATTGATTGATTGCTGCATGAATGTCGTTAACTGAAAGAATATGTATTTCCTTTACTTGAGCATTGGCAGCAAAGAAAAATAATAT
>JAHHQS010000336.1 GCA_020026285.1 Parabacteroides sp.
AAATCACTTGAGCGACAAGAACTTGAACTCCGCCCGTTGACCATATTAACAGGACTGAATTCAACCGGAAAGTCAACCTGCTTTCAGGCAATCCTAACAGCATTATATTATTCATCCCCGATAGCTTCCCGGCTGATGGATGGAATGGACTTTACTTTTGAAACTTTGCACAACAGAAATGTAAACGCAAAGGAGCTAACCATCGAATTGAACAATGAAGAAGGCCCTATCCTCTGCCAGATGAATTCCGATAAAACAACATGCAGTAACCCTACAGGCATGGATTTGGAAAAAAATGTCTTCTATCTATCTGCCAATAGATTAGGATTTAGTGAAATGGAGACAATCTCTCCAAAATACAAGGTGGGCATAGCAGGTGAATACCTTTTCAGTACTTTTGAACAAGAAAAGTCCAACCCTATTGATAAAGGAATTCTTATCCTCAGAGAGTCAGAAACACTGTCATCGCACCTAAACCATTGGCTTACCTACATCTTGGGAATTAAGTTTGAAATGCAGACTGAAAAAATAAGTCCAACAAAAGTAAAGGTGGCTTATAAAAGCGATGATTTGCCTAACTTATCCCCTCAACAGTTAGGTGTCGGTGTCAGTTATCTGGTAAAAACACTGATCATGTGCCTGCGTGCCAAAAAAGGAGATTTGCTGATGATTGAGAATCCAGAACTTCATCTGCATCCGGCTGCCCAAGCACGCCTTGGAGAATTTTTCACCTACATTGCTAACGCAGGCATTCAGGTACTGCTTGAAACCCATTGCGAACACCTTATAAATAAATTGCAATATCAGATTTTCAAAAATCGGTTTGAACATGATAAAACTGTTATTTATTATAAAGGAGGCATTACTTCACCTTTTGAAACAATCCACTTTACAGAAGGAGGAAAATTCGAGTCTCCGTTTCCTGAAGGTTTTTTTGATGCCACATTGGAAGAGTTGTTGGAAATAGAATAAAAGATTTATGGGTAAGGTTATAAATGGTATTGTGCTTGACGATGACTTGTTTCAGGAATATCACAAGTTTCAAAAAGGTGAAGAATTCGACCAAAAGAAAATCAAGCAGTTGCTTCATTACTATAAAAAGTCCTTGGTTTCTAATATTAAACAATATGAGAAAAACCATGTAGAATTGCCTACAAACTTAAAATATCAAATGCTTCATTCCGGATTAAGAGACCAATCTTTGGAAGATTTGGCCAAGCATTCTACTTTATATAAAATAATTCTGAGTTCCACTAAAGATACATTTCCTTATGTAAACATAATGAACGACAGGCAACGGCTGGAAAACAATTATTCCGCCAGCTTTGATTTGTCAGAGCCACGAGAACTTGCCATTAATCATATAACAGCCATATGCTTTCATGCCAAGAAAATCACTCTGTATGATAGGTATTTCTCCTTGAAAAAGAGGAATATTGATTTGATAAAAAAAATATTGCCACAAAAGAATTTAGAGATTACATACAACAACATAGACAATAAAGATATAGAATTACTGAAACAACACTGTGCCCAATGGAGTTTCAATAAAAATCCCCAAATGACCAGACGACATGACCGTTATTTGATAGTGGACGAAAAGTTAGAGATTATTTTAACAAGTGGATTTGATCATTTGAATGATACTTCTGGAGATTTTACGTATATCGTAAGAAACATAGAAAAGCCAAGGTTCCAAGAATAGAGTAAGCATTAACAGAAGTACACCTTTTAGAGGAAGCGGAAGAGTTGTAGTTTTGC
>JAHHQS010000337.1 GCA_020026285.1 Parabacteroides sp.
CCCAAAAATTTAATATATCTTTAGCGATGAGTCCACCGGCGAGTGATAGTATAACCTCTGTAGGTGGCAAAGGAATATTGGCATTATCGAGCATGATAATGATGAATATGCCGAGATATCCCCACTCACTAAAAAAATCTAAGATGATTTGATCCATAAAAACTCCTATAGATTAAGGATGCCGAAATTGGTCTAATTGTCTTTTTGCGATAGAAAACTACTGCTAAAAAGATTCGGTTTAATTTAACTATAATATAAATAAAGGGAAATATCAAAGAGTTCTTTCAATTTGCTCAGAAAATGAAAAAGAGAATCCCTATCAATTATAGCTTTGGGTTATAAGAGAATGTTTTCATAATGGGGAATTTTAAGCAGATTTAGTTATAAAAAACGAAAAAGCATTTATAAAAATACAATTCATGTAAAATTTATAAAATACAGAAAACGTTGATAAATAGGGATTTATCCCTTTTTATAGTATGAGAAAAATGCAATTGAAGATAACAATATGAGCAATAAGCATTTGATAGTATACAGATATAAGTCTATAATAAAAAGGAATACTGAATACTTGCAGAATTATTTTTTGTATTATGTATATGTATTATGTATACAGAGGGAGTGAAGAAATGAAAATTCATCTTTTTTCTCAATGCCTAATTGACATGTTCTATCCTAATGTAGGTATGGACGCAGTTGAGGTATTGGAACGTTTAGGTTGTGAAATTACTGTACCTGAACAACAAGTATGTTGTGGTCAGATGTTCACAAATTCCGGTTATGATGAAGCAGCATTGCCTGCAATTAAAAATACTATCGAGTTGTTTGAAGATGCACCGATTGTTGTAAGTCTTTCTGGTTCTTGTGCATTTGCGATTCGTGATGAATACCATCACATTCTACGTCACGAACCAAAATGGCTCGCTCGTGCGGAAAAATTATCCGGTAAAATTTTTGAATTCACAGAGTTCATCGTGGATAAATTGGGTGTGACTGATGTAGGCGCATTCTTCCCTGAAAAAGTTACGTATCACAAGTCTTGTCACGTAACTCGTCTTTTAGGTGTACATGAACAACCTATGAAATTATTAAAAGGCATAAAAGGTTTAGAATATCTTCCAATGGAACAAGCGGATCGTTGTTGTGGTTTTGGTGGTACATTCTCCGTAAAAATGCCGGAGATTTCTGCTGCGATGACTGACAATAAAGCATTTAATGCAGCAGCTACAGGCGCTAAATATGTAGTTGGTAGTGATATGGCTTGCCTTATGAATATTCAAGGTGATTTGGATCGTCTCTTCAAAGAAGGTAAAATTGACCAAAAAATGGAAGTTATGCATATCGCAACTTTATTAAATCAACGCTAGGAGGATAACAATGGCAATTATTTACGATAATAGACCAACGAAAAAACGTGTTCAAGCCAGCCTTGATAATAAATTTGCAACGCAGGCTATCTATAAGGCACAGGACACTTTTTATGCAAAACGTCAAGCATTAGTTGACGAGCTTCCTGAATGGAATGATTTCCGTGAAGAAGCGGCACAGATTCGAGATCATACTTTAGAAAACTTAGGGTATTATTTAAATCAATTTGTTGAGAATGCCGAAAAACAAGGTGTAAAAGTACATTTTGCTTTTGATGGTGATGAAGCATCCAAAATCGCCTTGGAAATTGCTAGAGCAAAAGAAGCAAAAATGGTTGTAAAATCAAAATCCATGGTAACGGAAGAAGTTAGCTTGAA
>JAHHQS010000338.1 GCA_020026285.1 Parabacteroides sp.
TGCTTTGCCATCGCCTCTAAATTCTGATTTATTGAAATCTATATATATTATTATAGAAACATTAATCATCAAGAAAATGAAAGAATCAATAATTCAATCTATCACGAATGCTATGCAGCGTGAGTTAGACTATAAGCAAATGGTCAAGCTGAAAGAAGTCTTAAAAAAAGAATTGGATAATGTCGAAATATTAGAACGACAAGACTATGATTTTAATAGAGAACAAGAAAATAACAACATTCTCAATTCGTTTATTTCTGCTAAGAAAATTGAAGGGTGTTCTGATAAAACTCTTTTCTATTATCGAAATACGATCGAAAAGATGTTGTCTACTGTACAGATAGCAATTTGCCATATAGAAACCCACTCTATAAGAAAGTATCTATCCGACTATCAGGAACATAATAATTCAAGCAAAGTTACGATTGACAATATGCGTCGTATCTTTTCGAGTTTCTTTTCTTGGTTGGAAGATGAAGATTATATTGCCAAAAGTCCAGTTAGACGTATTCATAAGGTTAAAACAGATTCACTTGTAAAAGAGGTGCTTACTGATGAACAACTTGAAGTATTAAGGGATAATTGTACAGAAAAGAGAGATTTAGCAATCATTGATATGCTATCATCTACAGGTATTCGTATAGGAGAGCTTGTGAAACTAAATCGTACCGATATAGATTTCCATGAACGTCAATGTGTGGTTTTTGGAAAGGGGAATAAAGAAAGAACTGTCTATTTTAATGCTCGGACAAAGATTCATTTGGAACAATATTTAGCAAATCGCACAGACAATAATGAAGCCTTGTTTGTAACCTTAAAGGCTCCATATAAGCGATTATCTATCGGGGGTGTTGAGGTCAGAATAAAAGAACTTGGCAGACGTGTTAAAATTACGAAGGTGCACCCACACAAATTTAGAAGGACACTGGCAACTATGGCTATTGATAGGGGCATGCCGATTGAACAGGTGCAGAAATTGTTAGGACATGTACGCATCGATACTACATTACACTATGCAATGGTGAATCAGAATAATGTAAAAATAGCCCATAGAAAATATATAGGATAGGTTCAAGACTCCATATGTGTATTTTCACCTAAAATTAGTTATCTTTGTGACAAATTTTAGGATTATGAGAATTAAAGATATAGTCTCACTTAATACAGCATCAGTAAATCCAATGAATGATGCTGATACATATTGGAATCTATATAGCTTGCCTTCTTTTGATGAAGGTAAGCAAAGAGAGTGTGTACTTGGGGCTGACATACAAAGCAATAAATATGTAGTACCAAACAAATGTATTCTGTTCAATAAATTGAATGTACGATTCAAACGTATTTGGCGCATTAACAATTTAGACGAACATAAAATATGTTCCACTGAATTTTTACCCCTTGTTATTGATGAAGAAAAGGCGGATTTTGATTATGTCTTTTATTTGCTAAATTCTGAACGAATTACATCGTATCTTACAGGACAAAATAGTAACACATCAGGTAGCCATAAAAGAATTGACCCCAATATTTTTATGGATATTGAGGTCAATCTTCCCAGTTTAGAAGAGCAACGTAATATTGGTAGCACTTTGGCTTCACTTGATGCTAAAATAGAACTTAATCTTGCGATAAATCAGAATTTA
>JAHHQS010000339.1 GCA_020026285.1 Parabacteroides sp.
TCTACCCTCGCCAATGCCGTACTGGATCGGCTGCTACATCACTCTCAGATTATTTGAGACTATGAAATTTTCTCTGTAAATTCTAAAATGAAGATGTGAAGTAAGGTCTTCTATGGTAAAATTTTATATCATAGGAGGCCTTAAATTATGGCAAACAGAAAAAAAGAAATCTACAAACCAAAACCAATGACAGAAGGAAAAAGAAATATTATTCAGGGTCTGATCCAAGAGTACGACATTGAAACTGCTGATGATATCCAGGATGCACTTAAAGACTTGCTTTCAGGCACAATCCAGGAAATGCTGGAAGCAGAGATGGATGATCATCTTGGATATGATAAATACGAACGCTCCAGTGAACCTAATTACCGCAATGGTACAAAATCAAAAGGTGTTCGTAGTAAATACGGGGAGTTTACCGTTGATGTACCTCAAGATAGGCAGAGTTCCTTTGAACCACAGGTTGTACCTAAAAGAAAAAAGGACATTTCAGCGATTGATGACAAAATTATCTCCATGTACGCAAAAGGAATGACTACTCGTCAAATATCAGAAATCATAGAGGATATCTACGGATTCGAAGTCAGCGAAGGAATGGTTTCAGACATAACAGATAAACTGCTTCCCAAGATTGAGGAATGGCAAAACAGACCATTATCCTCCGTTTATCCAATTGTATTTATAGATGCGGTACATTTTTCTGTCAGGGACGATGGGATTATTCGAAAGTTAGCAGCATATGTTGTTCTTGGGATAAATGAAGATGGAAAAAAAGAAGTTCTTACAATTGTTATTGGAGAAAACGAAAGCAGTAAATATTGGTTGAGTGTTTTAAACAGCCTTAAAAATCGTGGGGTCAAGGATATTCTGATTTTATGTTCAGATGGTCTTACAGGCATCAAAGAAGCCATCACAGCAGCATTTCCAGCAACAGAGCAACAAAGATGTATCGTTCACATGGTAAGAAATACTTTAAAATACGTTGCCAATAAAGACATGAAGGCATTTGCCAAAGATTTGAAGACTATCTACACAGCGGCTGATGAAAATAGTGCCTATACCCAGTTGGAGAACGTAAAACAAAAATGGGAGGGTCAATACCCCAATGCCATGAAACGTTGGTATGATAACTGGGATGCAATAACACCGATTTTTAAGTTTTCTAAAGAAACTAGAACCGCCTTTTACACAACAAATGCAATAGAGTCGCTGAATTCGTCATATCGCCGTTTGAATCGACAGAGAAGCGTATTTCCTAGTTCACAGGCATTATTGAAAGCTCTTTATCTGGCAACTTTTGAAATAGCCAAGAAATGGACTATGCCAATCCGAAATTGGGGAAAAGTACGTGGCGAGCTTGCTATCATGTATCCGGATCGTATGCCGGAATAACAAAAAACGCTGGAATATCAAGAGTGAATAAACACCCGGTTTTTCCGGGTGCTCTTGACATGCCAGCTTATTTTTGATATGTATTAACCAAGGGCTTGACAGCAAAATCTGCCGCCAAGCCCCATCAATTATCATAGAAGATCTGAAATTACAGAAAATTTTTCACACACTCGATTATTTCCATTAAAGGACCGTCATACCGTTTGAAAGAAAAACGAGCCTTTATA
>JAHHQS010000034.1 GCA_020026285.1 Parabacteroides sp.
GGTGCTTTGTTGGAAGCTATCGAAGGTAAAGTTCTTCCAGGTATCGCAGCTATCAAAGGTGAATAATTAGATTAATTCTATTATCTAATATAACAAAGGCGGAGAAATAGTCTTTATTTTTCCACCTTTTTTCTTATAAATCTATACCAATCTTTATGAAACATATTCTTTCTGCAATTATTTTATCTTGTAGTCTGACGTCGGTTGCCGCTCAGGATAATATCAATATTATTCCAAAACCGATAGAAATAAATCAGACAGCCGGTACTTTCAAGCTTACCAAACAGACGGTAATCAACTGTGACCAGACATTAAACAGTCAGGCTCAGTATTTACAAGATATTCTTGGTTCCTCTACCGGATGGGATCTGCCAATCGTTGGAAAAAGCTCAAAATCAGGTTCTATACGTCTAGCTATATCTTCCGCTGTCAGACAGAAAGAAGGCTACAGACTGACAGTCACGCCTCAATCGGTACTGATTGAAGCAGCTGACGAAGGTGGCGCCTTTTATGGGATACAAACTCTTTTACAACTTTTTCCTGCTGAAGTCTATAGTCCGTACAGACAAAAGAATATGGACTGGACTGCTCCTGCAGTAACTATATCCGATGCCCCTTCCCAACCATGGCGAGGGATGATGCTCGACGTGGCACGATATTTCTACGATAAGGATTTTGTAAAGAAATACATCGATATGATGGCTATGTATAAACTGAACAAGTTGCAATTCCATCTGATTGATGATTCCGGCTGGCGTCTGGAAATAAAGAAATATCCCAAACTGACAGAAGTCGGAGCCTGGGCGGGTGAAGTTGGTACAACATCAGGAATAGATCAGAATCGCCTCGGAGGTTATTATACTCAGGAAGATATCAAAGAAATTATCGCTTATGCCAAGGTTCGTAATGTAGAAGTCATTCCAGAGATAGAATTTCCGGCACACATGTTATCAGCAGTTGTCGCTTATCCTTGGCTAAGTTGTACAGAAGAGCAGCATGAAATGCCGACACAGCATTTTATCAGTCGGGATATCTTATGTGTAGGCAAAGAAAGTTCTTATCAATTTTTACAAGATGTATTAGACGAAACGGTTGATTTATTCCCTTCAAAATATATAAATATTGGAGGTGATGAAGCGGTCTACGACCGTTGGAAAACTTGCCCGAAATGCCAGAAAGTAATGAAAGATAACGGACTTTCGAAGGTTTCAGATCTGCAAGGATACCTGACAAACCGGGTACTTCAGATGATGAAAAAGAAAAATCGGACGGTTATCGGATGGGATGAAATCATCCAAAGAGGCAAGTTGGATGAACAGGTTGTGGCTCTGTGCTGGCATACTGAAAAGGATACAATCAGAGCCGTTGAGAAGAATCATCTGGCCATTTTAACTCCGGCAACACATACTTATTTCGATTTTCCAGAGAGTAAAACTCCGGGAGAAATCAAAGCTGCAACCTGGATGCCTCCTGTTTCCGTTGAGAAATGTTATTCATTAAGCGTAAAAGATTATGTTCCCGGATCGCATGTTCTAGGTGTTCAAGGCTGCTATTGGTCGGACCAGTTTATTCATGGAACAACCCTTCAGGAACTGTATCCGCTGAACGAAAATCGATCAGAAAATTATGCAGAATACTTGTCTTTTCCTCGAATTATTGCTCTTGCTGAAGTGGGCTGGACGAAGCAAGACAAGCGAAATTTTGAAGATTTCTCACAGAGATTATCCCATCATTTCACCCGTCTGGAGCAAAAAGGATGCCATTACAGAGTGCCTGAACCACGAATTATTTCGATGAAAGAGTCTGCGGACGGAGTAACTTTTACATTGGATAAGAGTGTTGACGGATCCATAATTCGATATACAACTGACGGAAGTTACCCTACCATTCATTCGAAAATCTATACTTCTCCGGTGAAAGTTTCCAATAAAAATAACTTCAGAGCTATCACGGTTGTGAACAATCATCACTATTCTTTGCCTATTTATTTTGCCAGAGATTATAAGGAATTCAAGGAGTTTGGAACGTTCACTACGGCTTGGAATCCTTCTGTGATTAAAGAAAAAATCACTCCCTGGAGGATAGATGCTACTGGTAAAATTTCAGGAAATGGAACCTATGAAGTGACCTTTATTCAGACTGACGGAACCAAAGATTTACAAATAAAGGATGTCAGGATACTGAAACGCCATGAGTTACTGGCTTCCCTGGAAGAGGTGAAAACGGTATCAAAAACAACGAAACCAACCTATCGTTTTGTGATAGATTGTTTCGAAGCTGGCACTCCTTTTTATATAGATACACATGTCCTGGGAATAGGAGGAAATGATACAAATGGGGCTGTTTTTATCAAAAAAATCTCAGAATAATCAGGCGGATTTTGCAGCCTGAAACATAAAAAAGGAGCTGTTTTCGTGTTCGATTCAGAACAGGGAAACAGCTCCTTTTTCTTATATGATTATCGTCTTTTTACACTTCCAAAGCACCTATGATTTCTTTCACAGACTTGAATCCATGACGATCACAATAGTCGTTTATACCATCAATCACCTTGACCGAAATAGTCGGATCGATGAAATTATATGTTCCAATCTGGATTGCAGTTGCTCCTGCAAGCATAAATTCTACGGCATCTTTCCAGTTGGAAATACCTCCCAAACCAATGATTGGAATGTTCACAACCTTCGAAGTCTGCCATACCATTCTTAAAGCAACAGGTTTGACACATGAACCGGAAAGGCCGCCAGTTACTGTAGATAATACTGGTTTTCTTTTTTCAGCGTTAATGGCCATTCCCATCATTGTATTAATCATAGAAACAGCATCAGCACCTTCAGCTTCAACAGCTCTGGCAATCTCTGTAATATCAGTTACATTAGGAGAAAGTTTTACAATAAGTGTTTTAGGATAAGCCTTACGGACAGCACGAACAACTTCTGCAGCGCCAGAAGCTGTAACACCGAAAGCCATACCTCCCTGCTTCACATTAGGACATGAAATATTCAATTCGATTGCCGGGATTTTATCCAGTTCAGCAATCTTTTCTGCACATTGAACATAGGTCTCAACCGAAGAACCACTGACATTTACAATCATGTTGGTATCGATGTCCTTGATTTCAGGATAAATATGATCAGCAAAATACTGAGCACCTTTATTCTGAAGCCCTACGGCATTCAACATTCCCGAAGGAGTTTCTGCCATACGCGGATAAAGATTTCCTTCACGAGGCTGAATAGTTGTCCCTTTAACAAAGATTCCTCCCAAACGGGAAATATCAAAGAAATCAGCATATTCAATACCATATCCAAATGTTCCCGATGCAGTCATTACAGGGTTTTTCAACTGCAAACTTCCAATATTTACATTTAATTCTGCCATGATAATTTCTCAATATTAAATACAGGACCTTCAGTACATACACACACATGATGTTCATCTTTAGTTTTTTCAACACAACAAAGACAAGCACCAATACCGCAAGCCATTGTGTTTTCTAAAGATACTTCACATGAAATAGAATTTGCTGATGCATATCTGGCAACAGCCATCATCATCGGTTTAGGACCACAAGTGTATATTTGTTCAAACTGTATCTTACTCAATACTGTATGATTGGTTACATAACCTTTTTCACCCATAGAACCGTCTTCGGTAGTTACATAAACATTTCCATACTGTTCAAACTGATCCAGCTGAAGCAAATCATTTTTTGAGCGTGCACCCAGAAGGAAAGTAGGTTCGAAACCAGCCTTTTTCAAACAGGCTCCTAAATACAACATTGGAGCTGTACCAACGCCGCCGCCAACAAGTAAAAGTTTTCTGTTATCACCTGCCTGAGGTAGAGTGAAACCATTACCCAATGGAAGCATGATATTGATTAAGTCTCCAACTTTTGATTCTGCCAATTTGCGTGTTCCATCGCCAACCAATTGAATAAGAAGCCATAACTCATTTTTTTCTTTGTCAACAAAGTTAACAGAGATTGGACGTCTTAAATACGTTGTAGCTGAATTATCCACACGGACTTGTACAAACTGTCCAGGTTTCATTTCCGGCAATCTGCCATCTGCTGTAAGTTTCAGCAAACAATAATTCTGATGAAGACGACAATTCTCTGTCACCTTCATGTCAAGCATATACTTCTTCATATATATATGATTACAAACATTCTAATGCAAAGATACAAAAGAAAGACTAATTTAGATTAGTTAACGTATCATTCATTTTTCGATTTTTCAGGAACAAAAGATTCATAGGTGTTATCTGAGTAGAAAACAAGAATCCGAGTAACCGTTTTTGTGCTTTTTTCGACAGGTATAAATAGTTGTTTCTCTGAAGGATTATTATCTACTGTATGTGATGAATCTTCAATAGAATTATGTTCCTCTGAATTGGACACAAGATTTATCTCCCTGGGAACATCCGTCTGTAAGGATTCAGACTTTAAATCTTTTGAATCCTCACGTAAAATATCACCAATACCAAATAACAGCCAGTCAGGATTAATATTTGAAAAATAATTTAGAATTTTCATAATCACATCCAGACTCGGATTATTCCGTCCAGAAATGATATGGGACATGGCCGCACGCTGAATACCAATCGCACTGGCAAACTGCGCTTGTCCCATTCCTTCATGTTCCATTATTTTAATGATACGATCTTTCATAAACTTCGAGATGAAATAGATAAATCTGTCAAAATGGCTTATTTTTGTTTATAAAACTAGTATAAGTCTGTTAATACAAAGATATACATATTTTGTAAACAATCAAGTATAAGTTTATAAAAATATATAGATACATTCATAAACACATTGATACATTTGTATTCATATTTGGTGATATACGTTTGTATACATATTGAAGCAATCATTCTAAAAATATGTTTATATATATGGTATTCAATAAGATAAGCACCAATATACTTATGTATATTATACATCTGTTACCAAATTTTATGCAAATTATAATTAAAATTGATCCATTACTTTAAGATATGAAAGGAACTTATTGGTTCTTATTGAAAGTATATGGAAATATTTATGATATATAATGATACTCGTTTTTTATGTAAACATATATTATTGTATACA
This sequence comes from Parabacteroides sp., assembly GCA_020026285.1. The sequence goes on from JAHHQS010000034.1 coordinate 5,099, forward strand.
TTATATTTATGTATACATACATATATTTCGGAAAAAGATAAACATAAGTATACAAAAATCACTCTCCTATTCGTTATAACATTTGTATACACCCCTTTTTTATTACCAATTGTTACATTCCAAGATTATTCTGCATCATCGAATACTGACAAAATGACTCATTACTCTCTCCCCTATTTTATTTGATTCCATGTTTTCCCGATAAAACTCCTTAAACCCCGATTTCAGGCGTTATTTCCATACAATTGTACAGTTGATTGCAAATATTAAAAATATAGAGGGGTAAAAACGCACTTAATATGCTATTAATCAAAAAGAAAGGGCCTATTTTTCAGAACACTTTTTGATAGCATTCAGAGAAATAGCCCCTTTTTTACAAGAAAATACTAAAAATGTATTTTTTATCAGTGAAGTATTTTATATACGAGTTCTTTTAGAATTTGTCCATTGTCAAAAGATGAATTTTCCACTCCCTTTGATTGAGCATCCGCTTTTCGTATTTCACTGATCAGATTAAAAACTTTCATGGCCGGATAGTTTTTTAATCCGATTGTATAATCCTTAAGCTGGAAACTAGACCTTAATCCCATAGCCGACATCAATCCGGCTTCGGACCTGTCCCTCGTATAATAACAAATCAGCAGGTTTGAAAAATAATTAAATAATACAGAAAGTGTTACCTGTATCGGATTGTTTTTAGGATTACTTTCAAAATACTTGATAATCCGGTTTGCCCGAAGAACATCCTTAACCGAAATGGCTCTCAACAACTCGAAGTTATTGTATTCTTTGCTGATTCCGATATTTTTCTCGATCAGTTCCGGTGTGACGCGTTTTAAGCCTTTTTCAGCAAGTATAATTCCCAGCTTGTCTAATTCTTTATCCAACCTGTTTAAATCGTTTCCAAGGTAATCAGAGAGCATTTGTGCGGCTTTCTGGTCGATTGACAGTGATCGGTTTTGAAGCTGGCCACTAATAAAGTTGGGCAACTTATATTCTGAAATTTTTTTAGATTCAAACAGGACTCCATTTTTCTCGACAAGACCTGCCAGAGTTTTACGACGATCCAGATTTTTATATTTATAATTTAATACCAAAATGGTCGATTGGAGAGGCTGTCTGACATACGAAGCCAATGTCTCTATGTCACGCATCTGTTGAGCCTCCTTGACAACGATCAGTTGATACTCCGACATCATCGGATATCTCCTTGCAGCATTTATAACCGAGACAGCATCCGTGTCGGCACCATAAAGCAGAATCTGATTAAAATCCTTTTCCGATTCCTCAAGAACAGTATCAAGCAACAAATCTGTAATCTTGTCGATAAAGAAAGGCTCTTCTCCCATCAGCACATAAACCGGCATGAAATGTCTCGCCTTGATATCCCGACAAATCTCGTCGTAAGTAAATTCTTTTTTTGCCATAATATCATTTACCAGCTAAAACGAATATGCTGGATTGTTTTCTTGTCTTCGATAATTTGTTTCAATGCAGAGACTCCCAGCATGACATGCTCTGATGCGAAATTTTTAGTTACCTGCTTATCGCTCTCTTCCGTTTTGATTCCGGATTCTTCCATAGGCATATCCGAAATCATCAATAAAGCTCCGGTAGGTATTTTATTCGCGAAACCGGCAGTCAGCAAAGTAGCCGTTTCCATATCGATTCCGGTAGCATGTGTGACTTTCAAATATTCTTTAAATTCCGAATCGTATTCCCATACTCTGCGGTTGGTTGTATAGATTGTTCCCGTCCAGTAGTCATGACCGCGATCACGAATCGCCGATGAAATGGCCCTAAGCATGGAGAATGCCGGAAGAGACGGCACTTCAGGTGGAAGATATTCATCCGATGTACCTTCACCACGAATGGCTGCAATTGGGAGCAGATAATCTCCTAACTGATTTCCTTTTTTCAAACCGCCACATTTCCCCAGGAACAAAACAGATTTCGGTTTGATGGCAGATAACAAATCCATAATTGTTGCAGCGTTGGCACTTCCCATTCCAAAATTGATTATGGTAATTCCATCCGCTGCCGCATTCGGCATCGATCCTCTCAATCCAAGTATCGGCACCTGAAAATGATCTGCAAAAATTTCAACATACTTGGTGAAATTAGTAAGCAAGATGTAATCAGTGAAATCCTCTAACCTTCTTTCGGTATATCGAGGAAGCCAATTTTCTACAATATCCTGTTTTGTTTTCATATCCCCATTTTTTAGAGTTATACGATTCTTAAGAAAACAAATATACGATAAAAAAGGAAAATGAAAGATGTGTATACTGGCAAATAGTAGTTAAAATCTTATTTCTTTTGAATACCTTTGTCCGAAAATATAGAATACAATTTATGGACCGACTTAATTTACCGGAATTTTCTGCTAAGATTATCAAGCGTAACGAGAAGAATTTTATCTTCGATCAGACTCGAAAAAAATATGTAGCATTAACTCCCGAAGAATGGGTCCGCCAGCATTTTGTCAATTATCTGATAACCGTAAAGGGGTTCCCTATTGAGATTATAGCCAATGAGGTTGCCATCAAGTTAAACAATACGGCCAAGCGATGCGACACGATTGTATATAATGCGTTTTTAGAGCCTTTAATCATCGTGGAGTATAAATCTACCGCCGTTGATATAACAGAGGCTGTATTCAGCCAGATATTGCGTTATAACATGGTTCTACATGCCGATTACCTGATCGTCAGTAACGGAATCAAACATATTTGCTGCAAAATAGACTATGCAAACAGAAAATATGAATTTTTAAGAGAGATTCCCTCCTTTCAGGAAATAGTGAACAAATCAGTCTGAACCATTCTTCCCCGTACCTATAAGACTCATCATCGCAGGGAATAGAAACAAAAGGATCAATCTTTCCCGGCAGCTGTTTTTGGATGCTTTATGAGAATAAAAAAGAGAATCCTGTAATTGCGAATACACAATTACCAGATTCTCTCCTTATATCTAATTTCTAAAAAAGTAAATTGTCCTAATTACAAAGTATCTTTTATAAAATCGCTGTTCTTAAATGCTATAAGAACTTTTGTTGAATCAACCTGACTATCATCATCCATTGTTTTACCCTGAACATCAAGTGAACTATTCAATCCAAATTTATAACTATCGTTAGTTTGCTTTTTATCATCAAAAAACAAAGAATAAACTAGTATAACAGCAAAAAAAGATATTATTAATGATTTCATAAGCTGATCTATTTTAATTATTTCTTCTAATTGCTTAGATGTCTTTAAAACGTAAAATGATGCATGAATATTGTATTAAAAAAAGAGAAAAAGTGAAAATTTTTATTGGATAAGTTATACATATTTGTATATCAATTAATTATTTCAGAATACGCTTCTGTAAAAGTTTTCTTCATAGAAAAAAAGGATACGGTTTTTACAAACCGCATCCTTTTTATGTAACATAAAATATCAATTTTTTTAACCACCAAAGTTATCAAAATGCAACATTTCCATTGGAACGCCCAAATTGTCAAGCATATTTTCAACAGCTTTTGACATAGGACCAGGACCACACATGTAGTATTCAATATCTTCAGGAGCTTCATGATCTTTCAAGTAAGTTTCATAAATTACCTGATGAACAAAACCTGCAGTATACTTAACACCTGCAGCATCAGCTGCTGGATCAGGACGGTCAAGAGCCAAATGGAATGTGAAATTAGGGAATTCTTTTTCCATCTGCAAGAAATCCTGTAAGTAGAATACTTCATTCAAAGCACGAGCACCATAGAAGTAAGACATCTTACGATCTGTAGTCTTCAATGTCTTCATCATATGCATGATCTGAGCACGCAATGGAGCCATACCGGCACCACCACCGACCCACATCATTTCACGCTTAGAGTCGAAGATTGGGTGGAAGTCACCATAAGGACCACTCATGATAACCTTATCACCTGGTTTCAATGTAAAGATATAAGAAGAAGCGATACCTGGCATAACATCCTGGAAGCCAACCTGTGGTCTTGGCTTGAACGGAGGAGTGGCAATACGTACTGTCAACATGATACGATCACCTTCTGCCGGATAGTTAGCCATAGAATAAGCACGGATAGTTGGTTCATCGTTCTTACATTTCAAACCGAACAAACCAAACTTCTGCCATGCTGGCAAATATTCATCACCGATAAGACTCTTATCGATATCCTTATCATAATCCATTGAATATGCAGGAATCTTGATCTGTGCATAAGAACCTGGGATAAAATCCATGTGTTCACCTTTAGGCAACTGAACGATAAATTCCTTGATAAAAGTAGCAACGTTCTTGTTTGAGATAACTTCGCATTCCCATTCTTTAACACCAAGAACTTCATCTGGAACTTTCACCTGCATATCTTCTTTCACTTTGCACTGACAAGCCAAACGCCAGTGTTCCTGCTGCTGTTTACGAGAGAAAAAGCCCTTTTCAGTAGGAAGGATTTCACCACCACCTTCAAGAACCTGAGCACGACACTGACCGCATTTACCGCCACCACCACAAGCAGAAGACAAGAAAACGCCACCACTCTGTAATGCTCCTAACAGAGTTCCTCCAATTGGAGTTTCAATTTCTTTTTCTCCGTTATTAACCTTCAGTGTAACATTTCCTGAAGGAACCAATTTTGCTTTTGCGAATAACAAAGCACCTACCAGAATCATTGTAACGATAAGGAATACAACAGCACTGGCAATGATTGTAAGTCCGCCTGACATTAATAAAGTCATATCTTAATTAATTTCTTTAATGCGTTAATACTTAAATCTTCAAACCAGAGAAGCACATGAATGCCATACCCATCAAACCAGTAATGATAAAGGTAATACCTAAACCTTTCAATGGTTTTGGAACATCAGAATATGCCAATTTTTCACGAATTGCAGCCATACCTACAATAGCCAACATCCAGCCAATACCTGAACCTAAACCATAGATAGTAGCTACACCCACGTTTGAAAAATCTCTCTGCTGCATGAACAATGAACCACCTAAAATAGCACAGTTTACAGCGATCAAAGGCAAGAAAATACCTAATGAAGAGTAAAGTGCCGGTGCAAATTTTTCAATCACCATTTCAACCAACTGTACGAAAGATGCAATAATTGCGATGAAAAGGATAAATGCAAGGAAGCTCAAATTTACATCAGCAAATTCAGGGCCTAACCAAGACAAAGCACCTTCTTTCAATACATAGTTTTCAAGCATATAGTTGATTGGTAGAGTACAAACCAAAACGAATGTTACCGCAATACCCAAGCCCATCGCAGTCTTCACGTTTTTGGAAACAGCCAAGAAAGAACACATACCCAAATAGTATGCGAAAATCATGTTGTCAACAAAAATTGAGCGGACAAACGTACTTAATAATTCTTCCATTCTTTTCTTTATTTATAATGGTTATATTAGTTTTCCTGAAGTTCCTTGTTACGTGAACGATGAACCCAAATTATCACTGCTATGACGATCAATGCCATTGGAGGCAAAATCATCAGACCGTTATTTACATATCCCCAATCGTAGAATACCTGTGGAATAACCTGAATACCGAACAATGTTCCTGAACCCAATAATTCACGGAAGAAACCTACGATAACAAGAATAATAGCATAACCAAGACCATTTCCCAGACCATCCAGGAATGATTCCCAAGGGCCGTTACCCAAAGCAAACGCTTCCAAACGTCCCATCAAAATACAGTTGGTAATAATCAAACCGACAAATACAGACAACTGTTTATTTACATCGTAAGCATATGCTTTCAAAACTTCACTAGCAATTGTTACCAAAGCAGCAACAACAACCAGCTGAACGATAATACGAATTCGGTTAGGAATAGTATTACGCATTAATGATATAATTACGTTGGCGAAAGCAACAACAGCAGTAACAGCAATACCCATTACTAACGCTGGTTCCAGCTTTGATGTTACACCTAAAGCTGAACAAATACCCAACATCTGGATAATAACCGGGTTGTTCACACTCAATGGGCCAACAAGAACTTCTTTATTTTTCTTAGATAATAATCCCATCTTCTAATTTTATTTTGAAGTTAAAAATTTCTCGTAACCTTTCAAGCTGTCGAAAAGCATTTTGCTTACACCCTGACTAGTGATAGTACCACCTGAGATACCATCCACATAATCCTGACCGTCAGCTGTCTTACCCGGTTTTACAACCGCGATAGACTTAAAGTTACCACCTTTAAACAACTGCTTTCCTGAGAAAGGTTTGCTAAAATTAGGTTTTGTAATTTCTGCACCCAAACCCGGAGTTTCACCTTGGTGACTGAAGTCTGCACCAAATACAGTATTCTTGTCATCGTTTACAGAAATGTAGCCCCAAAGCGGACCCCACAAACCTGCACCATTCAATGCCATGATATATTTAGTCTGACCATCAACATTTGCAACAAATACTGGAGAAGCATTTTCCACTCCGCCAACAAATGCATCACCTTCAACTTTTTCTCCGTTTGCATTAACCAAGAAAGCTTCTTTGATTAACTCTGTATATTTAGCTTCTGCTTCATTTGCTGAAACCTGTACATTAATAGAACGTAAGATCTGCTGACGTTTGTCGTTATCTTCATTCTGTTTCTGTGTTGAACGTAATGATTGAGAAGTGAAAGCCAAAACAACTGCCACCAAAACAACCATCACAGCTGCATAAATAATTGTATATGCATTACTATCTCTGTTCAAGCCTTTCTTAGCTTCTAATTCTGTAGCCATATTCCTTATTATTTATTCAATTTAACACGGTTAATACGACGATTAATGTTTGCTTCAACAACATAGTAGTCGATTAACGGAGCAAATACGTTCATTAATAGAATAGCTAACATCATACCTTCTGGATAACCAGGATTCAATACACGAATGATAATAGCCATGGCACCAACCAAGAAACCATAGATATATTTACCGGTTTCTGTACGAGCTGATGTTACTGGATCTGTTGCCATAAATACTGCACCAAATGCGAAGCCTCCCAAGAATAGATGATCAATTGGAGATACAGTCATAACTACAGTTGTTCCGATCATATTGAAGATAGCTGTCATTACTGCACCACCCACAAATACAGAACCCATAGTCTTCCAGCTTGCGATACCTGTTACCAATAAAATAACAGCACCGATCAAGATTGCCAGAACTGATGTCTCACCTATTGAACCAGGAATAAATCCCAAGAAATAATCCATAGTTGAGATCGGATTGCCTAATGTATCAACAACATTAAAATTACCAATCAATTCTTTACCTGCGATTGCAATTTGTCCAAGTGGTGTTGCTCCTGAAAATCCGTCAACTACCTGACCTGCACCAATACCAAATGTATCAGCTGTACGAACAAACACCTGATCTCCAGACATTGCAGCCGGATATGCAAAGAACAAGAAACAACGAGTTACCAAAGCAACGTTGAAAATATTGTAACCTGTACCACCAAATACTTCTTTTGCGAAAATAACAGCAAAAGCTGTTGCAACAGCAATCATCCATAATGGAGTATCAACAGGCACGATCATAGGAATCAAGATACCAGAAACCAAGAAACCTTCCTGAATTTCTTCTTTTTTCCATTGTGCAACTGCAAATTCAATACCTAGACCAACTACATAAGAAACGATAATCTTAGGTAATACTGCTAGGAAACCGTAAATAAAAGTCATACAGAAACCCGGATCTGCATTCACAGCCAGATTATGCTGATAACCGACGTTATACATACCAAATAACAAAGCTGGTAACAACGCAAGAATAACTACAGTCATTGTACGCTTTGAATCGATACTGTCATGAATATGTACGCCTGACTTAGATGTAGTATTCGGAACAAACAAGAATGTTTCGAATCCATCAAATACAGAACGGAACATCGCCAGCTTACCACCTTCCTCAAAGTTCGGTTTAATCTTGTCGAGATAATTCCTTAACGCTTTCAATGTTTTATAATTTTAATGTTATTAATTCATTTCTTTATACAACAGGTTCAAGCCATTTCTAACGATCTGCTGTAATTCAATTTTTGATGTATCAACAAATTCACAAAGAGCAAAATCTTCTGGTGCTACTTCGTAGATACCAAGATTTTCCATTTTGTCAATATCAAATGTTATGATTGCTTTCAATAAATATTCCGGCATGATATCCATAGGGAATACTTTGTCGTATTCATTAGACATAATCATAGCTCTCTTTCCACCTTTAATACGAGCGTCAAGAACATATTCTTTATTTTTGCCGATCAACCATGTCAAGTATGAATGACTTGTACTATATTTACCAAAACCAGGAACAGCCCAGCCAAACAATTCATTCACGTCATCACCTTCTGGAATAACTGTTACCTGACAGTCATATGCTCCCAGATAAGAGTCCATATTAACTTTTGTTCCAGTTAAAACGTTACCACTAATCAGACGTAGATGTTCATTAGCTTTCAGTTTGCCACTCAGAATACTTTCAATTGTACAACCAGAAAGAACTTTCACGAAACCTTGCTGAGATGTTTCAGAACCAGTAACTGCAACCAAGCGAGTAAAATCTGCAATACCCTTGTTGAACAGACGTCCCATTAAAATAACGTCAGTAGCATTCACTGTCCAAACTACTTCACCTTTGTTAACTGGCTTGATATGATTAATTTGAACGCCAACATTACCTGCTGGATGAGGACCTTCAAATTCAACTGTCTCAACACCACTAACTTTTACTAAAGAACCTTTCTTCAAGCCCACATAGACTTTACCGGCTGTCAATTTCGTCAAAGCAGTCAAACCAGCCTGCAAATCTTCTTCCTGACCTCTTACCAAAAAGTCGAAGTTAGGAGCTAGAGGAGCTGAATTAAAAGCAGTAACAAAAATGTCACGAGGTGAATCACTAGGAGAAGCAACAATGTCGTAAGGACGTTGTTTAATAAAAGGCCACATACCTGCATTTAAAAGTGTTTCCTTTACTTCTTCCGCTTTAAGTGAAGCTACATTTTTTTTGCCGAAATCTTCGAACTCATTCTGAGCGTCAGGTGTTACAACAATACTCAACACTTTACGCTTAGCTCCACGATTTACAGCAGCTACTTCACCACTCACTGGTGAAACGAACTTGATCTCGGGGCGGTTCTTATCAATCATCAATGCAGAACCGGCTTTGACTTTATCACCTGGGCGCACAACAACCTTCGGTACAATGCCTGTATAATAATCAGGAACGATAGCATAAGTCGCACTCTTTCCTGCAGTTAGCATAGTTTCCGGAGCTTTACCCTTCAGATTAATGTCTAAACCCTTTTTAATCGTAATCACATTTGCCATGATATAACTAAAATTGTTTAATGTAATTTTGTGCAAAAGTAACTATTTTTTCATGTTTTTCAGCACATTTTACCGATTAATTACAGAAAAATATCTCTATTAAAAAGAAGTACCCTTTTATATCAATTGTATCAGAGAGTTATATCCTCTTTTTCAACCTCACATTGAGTAAAAAACATTTCTTTTTCTGCTTTATCCCTTGGAAAAGTAAAATAAGTACAAAGAGCTTCTGTACAGATTTCTTTTTCGGAATTATAAATTACAGCTTTAATAATAACTATATTCCGTTTTTGTTCTTCAATTGAAGCTCTGATCTCTAATTGCGGATCTTTTACTGAAATAGATTTACGGTAACGTGTTTCCATTTTGGAAGTTACTCCTGCTGTTTGAAGTTTGCGAATAATTACCCATCCACAAATTTCGTCCAACAAAACAGCTTGTATTCCTCCATGAAGTGTATTCAGCCAACCCTGATATTCTTCTCTTGGCTTCCAGAAACAGACCAATTCATCACCATCTTCATAAAATTCCATTTTCACACCGAACTTATTATCCGGTGCACAGCCAAAACAATTATATCCTTTGAGGTTTTTCCATGGATTTATTATCTTTTTCATATAATTCTTGCTTAAACCAACTAAAATATAGTTTGACGTAAATTTAATAACTTTTTCTTTATTTTTAACTATTAAGCAAGAATTTATCAAAAAAAAATTCATCAAGGGTCAATTGTATAAAAATTCCCTTGATGAATCATTTTCAAAACTTTTTAAAATAGTATCTTTTCCCCTGACATTCGAGGATTAATTCTTTATTTCCTACCTTTTCAACGATAAAATCGCGCTTTGTTTCAGTCCAATCAGTATAAATCAGAAAATTCTTTACAGGACGTGGGTCGGATATTAATTCTAATGATAATTTATCATCATCATAATAATTGAATCCTAACTGATGAATATAGACGTCTTCTCCTGGTTTATAAATCTGATATTGAAAAAGACTTGTTTGAAAATTATACCAAACAGTATCCACTACAGAAACATCTCCATTTGATTCAATTCTGTTCAACTGCCATTTACCTTCCAAATCGGTATTCATCTTATTGCATCCGCTCAATATGTATAAAGCGCAAACAATTACCCCAATCCATTTCTTCATACTCTAAATTATTCCTTTAGTACTTGGTAGATTATAATGATAAATATCCCTTCGCACCGCCATTTTGATTGATCGGGCCAATGCCTTGAATATTCCTTCTATCTTATGATGTTCATTTGTCCCTTCGGCTTTGATATTCAGATTCATCTTTGCTGCATCACTCAGGCTCTTAAAGAAATGAAGGAACATTTCAGTAGGCATATCTCCCACTTTTTCTCTATGGAATTCGGCATCCCATACCAGCCACGGACGACCACCGAAATCCAGTGCCACACTGCATAGACAATCGTCCATAGGCAATGTGTAACCATAACGTTCTATTCCTCGTTTACTGCCAAGAGCTTTCAACAAAGCTTCCCCTAAAGCAATAGCCGTATCTTCTATTGTATGATGTTCATCAACGTTCAAATCACCTTTCACCTGGATTGTCAGATCCATTCCGGAATGTTTTCCTATTTGATCAAGCATATGATCAAAGAAACCCAAACCGGTAGAAACATGAGTCTCACCTCTTCCATCAAGGTTCAAAGATACAAAAATATCTGTTTCTTTGGTTACTCGTTTAATTTCAGCTGTTCTTTCTCCAGCAAAAAGGAATTCAGAAATCTTATCCCAGTCGTTTGTAATTAAAACCGGATTCAGATTAGCCTGCTCAGCCAGAAGTTTCTCGTTCGATTCGTTGTTTTCCTGCAACCAGATACCTTTTGCACCCAGATTACAGGCTAGTTCCATGTCTGTGAGTCGGTCTCCTATAACATAGCTGTTTTCAAGATCATATTCATCCGACATATATTTACCCATCATTCCAGTACGAGGTTTACGATTCGGAGAATTATCCTCCGGAAAAGAACGGTCAATCAGAATATCATCAAAAACAACGCCTTCACCGGCCAAAGTCTTCAACATTAAATTATGAGCAGGCCAGAATGTCTCTTCCGGAAAAGAAGCTGTACCCAGTCCGTCCTGATTAGAAACCATAACAAATTCAAAATCCAACTGCTTGCGAATGAAGAACAAGTTTCTCATCACTTTTGGATAAAACTCAAGTTTATCCAGACTGTCTAGCTGATAATCGATTGGCGGTTCAATCACCAAAGTTCCATCTCTATCGATAAAAAGGGCTCTTTTCTTCATTATTATATAGATTTTAGAGCATTCAACAAAGCAGTATTCTCCTCTTTCGTACCGATAGTCAGACGAAGACATCCTGCACAAAGAGTTACTTTATTCCTGTTTCTCACAATGATTCCCTGGTTAACCAGAATCTGATAAACCTGGTTGGCATCATCCACCTTGACCAAAATAAAATTGGCATCAGTTGGATACACCTTCTTTATTAATGGTATGGAAGTTAATTCCTTCTGCATCCGATCACGTTCCGAAAGTATCAGTTTAAGCTGATTCTGCATCACCTCCGGACGGTTTAAAATCTCAAGAGCCTTTTCCTGTGTCAATTGATTCACATTATAAGGATACTTCATTTTATTCAATACAGAAATGATTTCAGGAGAAGAGAAAGCCATTCCCAAACGGATACCGGCTGCGCCCCATGCTTTTGATAATGTCTGTAAAACAACGAGATTAGGGTATCTATTTAAATCTTTACTATAAGAAGGAGCCTCTGTAAAATCGATATAAGCTTCATCAACCACAACGATTCCCTGAAACATATCCAGAACCTTATAAATATCCTCTCTGTTCAGATTATTACCAGTAGGATTGTTTGGTGAACAGAGATAAATCAACTTAACCGTTTCGTCTACCTCATTAAATAACGCAGGCATGTCGATCTGAAAATCTTCCGTCAGTTTCACCTTTTTACAGGCAACATTGTTCATTTCTGCTGCCACCTGATACATACCATAACTAGGATCAATAATCAGAATACTGTCTTTTCCCGGTTCACAGAATACACGAATCAGCAAATCAATAGGTTCATCACTACCATTACCTAATAATATGGATTCTTTTGGAACAGATTTGATTTCTGCAATTTTCTCTTTCAATGTCCATTGCATCGGATCCGGATATCTGTTATAAGGAACATTATAAGGATTTTCATTCGCGTCCAAAAAGACGGAAGCCTCCCCATGAAACTCGTCACGAGCAGACGAATATGGCTGCATTGCCCTGACACTTGCACGAGTCCAGGCATTTAAATCAAAATTCTTTATTGTATTCATAATGTATTCAATCTTACAGTAACGGCATTTTTATGTGCTTCCAACAACTCATTTTCGGCCATTACTTGAATCGTATTACCTAATTTGCTGATTCCATCGGCTGAAATTTCCTGGAAAGTCATCTTTTTGATAAAACTATCCAGATTCACTCCACTATACGCATGGGCATAACCATTAGTTGGTAATGTATGATTGGTTCCGGAAGCATAATCACCAGCACTTTCTGGAGTATAAGGTCCCATAAACACACTTCCTGCATTATGAATCTGCTCTGCCACTTTTACATAGTCGGCAGTCTGAATGATTAAATGTTCAGGAGCATAGAAGTTTGCGAAATCAATCACTTCCTGTTCATCCTTCAATACAATAATTCGACTATGAGATAAAGCTTTTTCTGTTATTTCCTTTCTCGGAAGTCGAGCCAGCTGTTCTTCAATAGCCTCTTTCAAAGGTTCAACCAGATCTTCCGAATCAGTAACCAGCATAGCCTGACTGTCCACTCCATGTTCTGCCTGGGAAAGGAAATCTGCAGCAATAAAACTCGGATCAGCCAATTTATCCGCTATAATTAACACCTCAGAGGGTCCTGCAGGCATATCTATAGCCACATCTCTCAAGCTAACCCATTGTTTGGCTGCTGTCACATACTGATTTCCCGGTCCGAAAATCTTATAAACCTTTGGAATAGATTCAGTACCGTACGCCATAGCGGCAATAGCCTGACTACCTCCGACTTTACAGATTTTATGAACTCCTGCAACCTTCGCAGCAAACAAAATTGCAGGATGAATTTTTCCATTCTTTGACGGAGGAGTACAAAGTACCACTTCCTTACATCCTGCAATATGAGCAGGCACTGCCAACATTAAAACCGTAGAGAATAATGGAGCTGTTCCTCCAGGTATATATAAACCGACTTTCTCGATAGGAACAGCCTTTTGCCAACAAACAACACCTGGAGCAGTCATCACCTTCTTTCCAACGAATTGCTGAGAGGCATGAAAGGTCTCTATATTTCCTTTTGCAGTAATAATCGCTTGTCTCAAATCTTCTGAAATCAGAGTTTCGGCTTCTTCCAGCTCTGCTTCAGAGACAATCAGATTTTCCAGATCAACCTTGTCAAACATCTTCTCATATCTGCGAACAGCTTCATCACCTCCACTGCGGACATCATCCAATACTTTACGAACTGTATCAAACAAGGTTGTTACATCCATGGTAGCTCTTTTAGCCAGATTGTTCCAGGATGAATATTCGGGATATTTTATTATTTCCATGATATTTTTCTCCTATATACTATAAAATCATCTTTTCGATTGGCAAAACGATGATACCTTCAGCACCTAAAGACTTCAGTTTTCCAATAATTTCCCAAAAATGTTTTTCTGCAATCACAGATTGGACTGATACCCACTCCTGATCAGCCAAAGGAGTAACGGTAGGGCTCTTCATTCCTGGCAAAACCTCGATTATTTCTTGTAATTTATTTTTGGGGGCATTCAAAAGAACATATTTTTTACCATCAGCCAGTTGAATAGCTTCAAAACGGAATAACAATTCACTCAATATCTCCTTCTTCTCTTCAGATAAATTCTTGTTTCCAATCAGCAAAGCCTCACTATTCATTACATTTACAACTTCTTTCAACTGATTGCTGACCAAAGTACTTCCTGAACTGACAATATCGAAGATTGCATCTGCAAGACCAATACCTGGAGCTATTTCTACAGAACCTGTAATAACATGAGTATCTACCGAAATTCCTTTTTCTTTCATGAACTGTTTGAGGATACCTGGATAGGAAGTAGCAATAGTCTTTCCATTAAACCACTCTAATCCTTTATACTCTTCATCCTTCGGAATTGCCAGAGAGAGATGACATTTACTGAAACCTAATCGTTTGATAAGTTCTGCATTCGAACCTTTCTCAACATATTCGTTTTCACCGACAATACCTACATCAGCAATTCCATTGGCTACTGATTCAGGAATATCATCATCACGTAGAAAAAGCACTTCCACCGGGAAACTCTTGGCTGAAAGAAGCAAAGTTCTCTTTGCTTTGTTCAATTTAATACCGGCTTCATCAAGAAGCATCATTGTTTCATCATATAAACGTCCTTTCGACTGTACTGCGATTCGTAACATAAGTTTGTATTTTAGTATTTCTTATTTATCCATATTTTCTTAATAAAAAAGGCTTACCGAAAAATTCGGCAAGCCTTATTACTATCTTCATGTGATATATTTACATACCATCAAGCCCACCGAACTTTTGCCCGCCGTAATGATGATGATGATGTAAATTAAATCGTTTCATGTTTATTTGTTTAATCTTCTTCTGCAAAGTTATAAAAAATATCGAAATTGCAAATATTTATTGCATTTTTATTTATTTTCCTGCAAATTCGTGATAAAATTCTGCCACAGATTCTATTCCTTTATAAAAGATATCCATGCTGAATGATTCGTTTGGTGAATGAATCGCATTCTGTTCCACACCAAATCCCATCAAAACGGTCTTTACTCCCAGCACTTTCTCGAAAGTGGAAATAATAGGAATACTACCTCCCCGGCGTACAGCCAGCGGCTTCTTTCCAAAACCAACAGTCATGGCTTTTTCCGCAGCTTTGTAGGCTGGCAGGTCGATCGGACAAACATAACCCTCGCCGCCATGCTTTGGAGTCACCTTTACTTTTACATAATCAGGAGCTACCTTATTAATATATTCTTCGAACATATTAGAGATTTTCTCATGATTCTGATGAGCAACCAATCTGCAGGAAACTTTGGCATAGGCTTTCGAAGGCAATACTGTCTTGCTACCTTCCTCAATATAACCACCCCAGATACCACAGACATCAAATGATGGACGACAACTGTTTCTCTCCAAGGTAGAATATCCTTCCTCGCCAAACAAGGCTTTCACATCAATAGCCTGCTTATATTTCTCCTCATTAAAAGGAATCTGAGCAATCATATCACGTTCAACATCCGAAAGTTCTTCTACATCATCGTAGAAACCTGGAATAGTGATCTTTCCCTTCTCGTCTGTAATATCTGCAATGATTTTACATAATACATTAATAGGATTTGCCACCGCTCCACCAAAATGGCCAGAATGCAGATCTCTATTAGGACCGGTAACTTCTATTTCCCAGTAAGCCAGACCACGCAAGCCGGTAGTTAATGAAGGGGTTTCTGCACTGACCATACTAGTATCTGAAACAAGGATAATATCCGATTTCAGCAATTCCTTGTTTTCTCTACAGAAATCTTCCAGACTAGGAGAACCGATTTCCTCTTCTCCTTCGAAAATGAATTTTACATTACATTTCAAATAGCCTTCGTGAATAGCAGTTTCAAAACCTTTAACCTGAAGGAAACTCTGCCCTTTATCATCGTCAGCTCCACGAGCCCAGATGCGGCCATCACGAATTACCGGTTCAAAAGGTTCACTCTTCCATTGATCAAAAGGTTCGGCTGGCATTACATCGTAATGAGCATAAACAAGAACCGTTGGATATTCAGGAGAAAGTATTTTTTCCCCATAGACAACCGGATTACCTTTAGTAGGCATCACCACAGCTTTGTCTGCACCTGAAGAAATCAACAACTCTGTCCATCTTTCAGCACACTTAACCATATCCGGTTTGTTTTCCTGTTTAGCACTGATAGATGGAATCCGAATCAAGGAAAACAATTCCTCTAAAAAACGATCCTTATTATTTTCAATATATGTTTTTACCGCCATAGCTTTATGATATAGATATATTTATAAGATTCTTTATTCCTTTTTCAAAATCAGAAACAATTTCATTCATGACTTGGTCAACAGACTGTTCTTCGCGGAATAAGGAAGCTATCTGACCAATTTCCAATTCGCCATCTTCCAGATTACCTTCGAAAATACCCTTTTTCGCTCTGCCCTTGCCAATCAACTCACGTAGTTCTTCTTCAGAAGCGCCCTTGCTTTCAGCTTCTTCCACCAAAGAAGTAAATGAGCCCTTCACCAGACGAGTTGGAGAAACTTTCTTTAAAAGTAATTTAGTATCACCTTCATTCAAAGACAGACATAATTTCTTGAATTCCTCGTGAGCGGAACTTTCTGTTGTCAAGGCAAAACGAGTTCCTATCTGGACTCCTTCTGCTCCTAATGCAAAAGCAGCCAGCATACCGGCACCAGTTGCAATACCACCAGCCGCAATTAAAGGTAATGACAATTTTTCACGTACATGTGGTATCAGGCACATGGTTGTAGTCTCTTCACGTCCGTTATGACCACCCGCTTCGAATCCTTCAGCAACAACAGCATCCACTCCTGCTTCTTCACATTTCTGAGCGAACTTGGAACTACTTACCACATGAGCCACAATCATTCCATGATCTTTCAAATATTTAGTCCACTTTTTAGGATTACCTGCTGAAGTAAAGACGATTTTAACCTCCTCGTCCACCAATATCTGCATGATTTTCTCAATCTCTGGATACATCAGAGGAACATTAACACCAAAAGGTTTGTCAGTAGCAGCCTTACACTTTCTGATATGTGTCTGAAGCACATCCGGATGCATGGAACCGGCCCCGATAAGCCCCAATCCTCCTGCATTACTTACTGCTGATGCCAACTCCCAGCCACTGCACCATACCATTCCTCCTGAAATAACAGGATACTTGATTTTAAATAAATCACAAATTCTGTTTTTCATAAACACGATAAAGATTATATGTTTTTTATATATTATACCCCACTTAGCCCGCTCGCATTAATCAGCATGTTCACTGTATAAGTCAAAGCTATGGTTGCATATAATATCTTAATATTATTTTTCTTCGATAACTGATAAGCCGTTATCAGCCAGACTATACCTGTTAAGACCAGCAGCAATCTGATCTGCCATGTAATTACTCCGAAATGAATCGGAATCCAGTCTACAGGGAAGTATATCAGTCCTACTGCAAACAGGACAAAGGCCAATGAGAATACGGCAAATACACGTGTACACCATGTTCTGTATTCAGTAATATGAATGGCATACTGAGCCAAGAATATCGTTATGAACGGATAAACCGGCAATAGATAACTGGCTTTTTTTACAGGCATCAATGCATAAAACAGAAGCAAAACAATCATAGCCACCAGACTGAATAATTTCACTCCAGAACATGCTATTTTCTTCTTCTCCATTTTCACTCCAAACAGAGAGAAAAAGAAGAACACAATCCATGGGAAAAATCCTATAGCCAGTATCGGAAAGATATAGAAGAAACTATGCGTATATGCTTCCAGACCGAAAAAGTCACTGAAATCAGCCCTCATTATATCCAGAAGAACATCACTACCACCTTCTTTCCAGATACTAACATACCAAAGAGCCGGAAGGAATAAGGATGATACAGCCATATAGATCATCGATTTGAATATTACTCTATAAGACTGTTTCTTATGGATAAGAAGATAAACGGTAAAGGTCACAATAGGCATGATAACTCCCATCAGCCCTTTTGTCAGAATAGCCAGACTTAATATGATAGAAATTTCAACCGGAATGCCTTTTAACTCATAATCTTCCTCCCATCTATATAATTGAGTTAACGCAACAAAAACGAATGCAGCAAACAACAAATCACCTGAGCTGGCTGCCGAAAGATTCTGCATACCTGCACAAGTAATTAAAAATAAGGTGGAAATAAAAGCTTCATGAAATTTGATTCGCCGGCCGAAGAAGATCAGAGAACAAGCCATCATCACAATAAAGGCCAATGCTCCCGGAAGTTGTAAGGTTAGTTTCGATATATAACCTTGAAAAGAAGAAAAAATCGTTATCAGCCATGGTAATATCGGATGGTCGTAACAGATTTCCCCGGATGGCAAAGTGGGCAAAACCCAGTTACCCGACTTCAACATTGCCTCGGCTGTTACCGTATCGGCTGTTTGAATCGGAGTATACAGATCACTTAACCCTAACCAAGGCAAAACAGAAACAATACAGATGAAAATAATCATTGTAATTGGTTTCTGCAGATACAAATATTGTAATGTGGGTGTTCGCATATAACAAACAAATTTACTTAATTTAATACAAAGAAAACGTTTTTTGCCGAAACTACAATCTTTTTGTCAATATTTAAATGCCAAGAGAAGCTTTGATCGTTCTTCGAATCACTTCTGCGTCTTCTTTGTTTTCACGTAAAATAGACAACACAAAATCCAGATAATTTTCTTTGGAACTGATACCACAGAGCTGACATATACGACTTTGAGGCAACATTCCTTTCTGATTATAAACACGTAAAATATTACAATAATCAGCTGTTTCTATGTATTGTTTAAATAATCCCTTGATATGATCATAGATATCTTCCACACGGATTCGTTCATGGATCTCCTCTACCCGGTCATTCAACTGGTCGAATGAATGAATCTTGCAGTTAAGAGCCATTTCCAGTTTTTTCCGGACCTGATGTTTCGCATGAAGAATCACCTGATCTTCCAGATCCTTTTCAAACAAATGAATCACATTGTTTTTCACCTGATTGAAAACATCATCCGGATCTTTCATCAATCGGGCTGCCACTGTTCTTATTACATCTTCAAGCATCAATAAATTCTCCACTTCGGCGACATTCGGAACAAAGATATGCTGTTCGTTCAAATAACGGATTTCACCTTCGGTTCTTCTGTCACGGTCAACAATTCCCATACTTTCCAGATTATGGAAATCTTTCAGCTGACCGAAAGCCTTCGTGGTTTCTATCACCTTCTGGCATCCCCCCATCGATTTGATCATATAATCAGGAAATACTAAAGAATATAATCGATTGTCGATACTTGTTGTTTCCGTACCTTCAATAAACAGGATCGGCTTTCTACTACCCAGAACTTCCATATAAAGTTCTTCCGGCAGACTTCTGTTGTTTTCGATCAGTTCATAATCCCATATCTGCATATCTGCATCATAGGAACGAATCCACAAACGTTTTCCTGTACGTCGCGATAAAGCAAAATCGATATCATGAGTCAGATAGATATAACTGCAATCCGGTCTGAGTTCTTCTATTTTATCCCAAAGCAGATTTTTAATAGAATCGTGAAGCAATGTTTCAGGCTCCTCTATCACCAATAACGAATTCTCAGGAGCATACAATACTGCAGCAATCAGATAAAAGACCAGTTTTTCACTGTCACTCATCCTCTCCGGCTTATAAGAGATACTGTTATGCTCGGTCGATTCGAGTTCGATAAAACCGGATTTACGAATCAGACGGTTATGAGGAAACATCTGTTCCCAGATACGCTGGATAATATCGATTTTTGTTACCGGAGGTTCCAGATTCGGATTTATTTTACAGGCTTCCTTATAATTGACAGCAGTTTCATATTCCTCATGCTGCAATCGAAGAATCATTTTTTCATATTCAGTAATCCGAGGAAGCAGCAGACGTTCCTTGATCAACTCCTGGACGTTACTCCATTCGTTCAATTCCGACTGATCTATAGGATTTCCAGTAATAAACAACGCATGAAGTCCAGATATTTTTTGTCCTGATTCCGGATAACGACTGATAATATCTCTACCAAAAGATGTTTTTCCGGCACCATTCGTACCTATTACAACCAAAAGATTTGTTGAAACAGTTAATCTCTCGTTATTTATATTAAGAGGTAATGTTATTTCCATATAACGATTCTTTTTATTCGACTGAAGTTAACAGCCTATATGCAAATATAACAAGGATAATTGAGAAGCGCTCTAAATTCGCCTTAAAAAATAATCTGTAAGGTCTGGTTATCTTCTGAATCGTTACCAGGTATGTATCTTCATTGTCTGGAAGGAATGTATTAAAAGGGAATGGAGCTATTTATACATTCGTTAAATGTCTCTTTCAAAATTTGTGTACACTCCGATTCCGGAGCATAAGTAATAATACTTTCACGATGTAACTGGGCTTCAACCAGTTTTCGGTCGAATGGAAGTTCCATAATTACCGGAACATCCAGTTCCTTGCAATAAGCTTTAATCCGATTTCTATTAGCATCATTTATATCGCACTTGTTAATAGCAACCAGAATCTCCTTGCAAAAAGAAGAAGCTACCCGATAAGCTCGCTGAAGGTCGGACATCCCGGACAAGGTCGGTTCGCTTACAATAATCACTTTATCCATTCCGGTAACGGTAGAAAGTACCGGACAACCTATTCCCGGAGGACCATCCAGAATTTGTAAAGAGATATCATGATCACTCATCACCCTGTCTCCTATCTGACGTAAACGGGCTATCATCTTTCCGGAATTATCATCACCCGGATACAAATCACCATGTACCATAATACCTGATTCAAAACGGCTGGTATAAATAAGGCTTTTTGCTTCTTCCGTGATTGATATGGCCTGACAAGGACAGAGACGAGGACATAATCCGCAACTTTCGCATAACAGATCGTTTGCGACAGCAATCCCTGCTTCAGACATACGAATAGCATGAAAGGCACAGCTATCCATACAAACACCACAACCGATACATCTGGCAGGATCGATCTTTATCTGCTGTCCAGAGACAAAATTCTCCTGCTCTATTATTTGATGAGGAAAAAGTAATGGAAGATTCGAAGCATCAACGTCGCAATCAATGGCTACAACCCGTCGAGCCAATGAAATAAAAGAAGCCGTGATACTAGATTTGCCACTTCCCCCCTTACCACTAATAATTGCCAGTTTCATGTTCTCGAACTTGTTTCATTAAATTTATAAACAGATCTCTCATCTTCGGCTGAATATCCACCGCCAGATCACCTTTCGAATAAATCGAAGCGATCTCTTCCGAATAAGGAATCTCTGCCAGCAATTCAATCTTCTCCTTCTTTAGATATTCTTTCAATGTACCATTTCCTAAATCAGAACGATTAATCACTACCGAAAATGTTTTATTTAATTTCCGTAATACTTCCACGGTATGCTTCAAGTCACTTAAACCAAACGGAGTGGGTTCTGTTATCAGAATCACCAGATCAGCATCCATCACTGTATTGACGAACGGACACGAGCATCCCGGAGGAGCATCTAATATCAAGTATTCCGAATTGGTTTCTTTTCCTCGAAGAATAGCATCCCGAATAACAGGGACCGGACTATGCTCTCCCTCGTTTATTCGTGCTTCAATCAGCTGATATTTTTCATTATCACCATAAGCTGTGATTTTCCCGATATTTTTCCAGGCAGAAGAAACAGCCTGTTCCGGACATTCTATCAGACAAGCCTTGCAGCCATGACATAGATCCGGCAGCACTTTGATATACTTCACCATAGGAATGCAAGTGATGGCATGGAAGTTGCAATGATCGGAACAGATTCCACAAAACGAACATTTTGTATTGTCTATTTCCGGACAGAAAACTCGCGTATCCCATTCCTTCAATTTTTTTCTTCGGATAAAAACAGAAGAATTCGGGACCTCTGCGTCACAATCAACGAGTGTAACGCAGAGTCCTGACTGTTCCATAGTTCTGAAAAGATTCGTTGAAAGAAAGGTCTTCCCAGTACCCCCTTTTCCACTAGCTATGGCAATTTTCATTTTAATGATGATGATTACAAGAGTTTTCAGAAGTTTGCAATACTCCGTTCAAGAAATCTTCAGCAACTTTTCTTGGATCTTCTATCGGAGCACCAACAATTGCTTCCATTCCGTTTTCACTGAATAATGCACGAGCTTTTGGCCCCATACCACCAGCAATTACTAAAGAACCACCCTGTTCTTTGACCCATCTTGGATAAAGACCTGGTTCATGTTCTGGAGGAGTCTGCATATATTCGTTAGTAATTTTGTTATCTTCCACTTCTGCGAAATAGAACTGTTCGCAGTGACCAAAATGTCCACTTAATTTTCCCTCTGTTACAGGAATTACAATTGTTTTCTTCATCTCTCTATTAATTAAAACTGTTAAAATATAATCACTTATTTATCAGATACTACTGATTCCTTCCCATTGAACCAGCTCCTCCACCATTGTTCATACCTCGTCTACAGCCTCGCCCCATTCTTGGACCTCGGCCTTTACCCAGACCTTGCCCTCTTCCAAAGCCTTGACCGGAACCCGTACTGCAACGATTCGTTGATTTCTCATTGCCAGACGGATTACTGACAGCACGACCCAATGGTCCTGTACCATCTCTTCCTGGCATAATGACCTCCTTGATTTAATTGTTTAACAAATTCACAATCTCCCGAACGGTCTTGGATTCTTTCACCATTACCATCTGGATTTTCAGATCATTCAGCATTCCTTTGATCTTGAAGCCGAATTCACCAGAGATAATTTTGCCAACACCCTGATTGGCAATCAGTGCTACAGCTGCAGGACCCGCACCTTCTTCTGCATCCTTACTGATATTCTCAATAAATTCCAAATTCCTGCTTTCTGTATCATACAAAGCAAAAAAGGCACAACGACCAAATCTCTGATCAATTAAAGAATCAGCAGTATTGCCTTCACTTGTAATTGCAACTTTCATAATTTTATAGTATATATTTTATTATCTTATCAAAATCTGTTTATTTGGAAGATGGGGCTGTTTCAGGAATTACATACGGACTTACCTGATCACTTCCACATAAAGCACAAACCATCGATTTATTTGCATCAGCAGAGAAGATTGCCTTGCATTTCTTGCACACATACCAATCACCATCCAACTCGACTTTACCTCCTTCTATTATAACTCTTAAACCTTCCACGAATGCCTTGGCTATTTTTTCTCTTGCACTCATATATATACGCGTAAATGTAGGGCGTGAAACCTGCATAATAGCAGCCGACTCATTTTGACAATGTTTTTCGTAATCATTCAATCGGAGCGCTTCATATTCTTCATAAAAAAGAAACACAGCCTTTTCATTACCTTTCCCTACATTTTCGCCATAAGGCTTGAATCCGGAAATACTCGGCATAAAAGATATCTTTCGAATGTTTTTAGGTCTACCTTTCATGTACTTTTTTCTCTTTATTTTTTATATCCGTCACAAATATATGAACAATGGTTCATAAATACAAGGAAAGAATCTATTTTTAATGGAGCATATTACTAAAAAGGTAAGAAGAACGAAAAAAGTTATTTAAAAGTTTGTGAAATAAAAAAGAGTTTCTATCTTTGCACCCGTAATTGAAAACGACATTGATTACAAATAAAAAAATGTTGGTGCCATAGCTCAGTTGGTAGAGCAAAGGACTGAAAATCCTTGTGT
>JAHHQS010000340.1 GCA_020026285.1 Parabacteroides sp.
TGTGCAACAGATGGTTTCTCAGCCAGTACCAATTTCATTCGCATCAACTCCTTTTCAAAAAAGCAGCCCTACGCTTGAGTATGCAAGACTGCTATGTATGAAGGATTATCTCCCTCAAAAACATATTATCTCCGTCATTCATTTCAACAATAACGGAGATAGACAGTGTTACCACTTAGATTTTTACATAGCCAGTAGCGGGTCCCGAACCAACTTTTGTAATATAACCGCTTTTAACTAAATCTGTCAAAGTGCGTTCAACAGTTGTTTTGCTAATGTCAGGACAGGAATCCATGATTTCTTTCTTTGTGATTTTCCCAACCTTTTTGTCGATTATATTTCTAATGCGTTCTGGCTTGGAAAGTGTGCGATGGCGAAGATGTTCTACACGATTTTCAAACTCATGATAGGCTTTCAGTGTAATACCAAGATAATACTTCACAAAAGGCTCGTATCTGTTTTCGTTTTCATGCCAACCAGTAGAACTTGCCTGCAATACCTCATAATATGTTTCTTTTGTTCGTTCAATCAGCATTTCCATACTGATATACTTTCCAACAATATATCCAGCTTTGTAAAACAGCAGGAGAGTCAACAAACGACTCATGCGTCCATTTCCATCGTTAAAAGGGTGAATACAGAGGAAATCCAAGATAAACATAGGAATCAAAAGAAGTTTATCCATCCGATCAGCTTCCCATGCCTCTAAAAATGACTGACACAATTCCTCCATTGCTTCTGCGGTCTGAAATGCAGGAACGGGAATAAATCTCGCTTTTTGATGCCCCTTTGCATCTGTTTCGGCAATGATGTTGTCAGCATTTTTATAGTTTCCGCCAACAGCACTTTGGGAGTATGAGTATAAATCCCGATGTAGCTGCAAAATAAGATTCGGTTTGGGAACGATAAATTCATAGTTTTCGTGAATCGTGGCAAGTACCTCTCGATAACCGGCAATTTCCTGTTCAGAACGGTTACAAGGCTCTGCTTTTTGCTTTACCAATTCTTCCAAACGCTCATCGGTTGTATATATACCCTCAATACGGTTGGAAGCTCCCGTACTTTGAATCAATGAAACTTCCAAAAGAGTTTTTAATTCATCAATATTAGCTTCCAAAAATAATTCTTGTTTTCCTTTGTGTTCATGGATACTGGAAAGCATCTGAACAATCTCTGGTGTCAAAAACTTTTCAGGCTCTTTCTGATAGTCAAATATACGCATGGTATCTACCTCATTTCTAAATTATCTCCATCATTTTATACTAAAATGACGGAGATTTCAATAAGATGACGGAGATAAATATTCTCTCGCCTTTATAACTGGGAAAGTATCACATAAAGATTCCCATTATGTATGACAGCCCGAAGGCTGTCCATGTTTAAATCATAGTGTCCTCGTCCTTCTCGTCAAAATCATCCTCATTTTCGTCCAAATCCTCATCTTCAAGATAGCCGTAGTCCTCATCCTCAACGTAATCGGCATCGGGGTCAGGCTTTTCCTGCTCTTTTCCTGCTTTTTTGCTTTTGAGCTTTTTGAAAGCATAAAAACCACCGCCTCCGGCAAGCAGAAGAACAGTCAAAATTGCAGGCAGAACATTAGGCTTCTTTTTCG
>JAHHQS010000341.1 GCA_020026285.1 Parabacteroides sp.
CAACGAAACGACATTTACAGTATTTTATGGATCGTTTAGGTGTAACCCGTGAGAATGCTTCAGAGAAAGGATTGGATTATTATGAGTTTGATAGTATGGAATTAGCCGAAGGAATTCCCTGGACTGATAACATGCCAAACATATTTCAGAATTTGCGAGGTTATTCTTTAGAAGAGTATTATCCAATATTTGCCGGTTGGAAATATCAAAATAATAGCGATAAAGCTTTTATGTATGATTTCAAGCAGACGGTTAGTGATCAGTTAATATTCAGTCATTATGTGACGGGTAAAAAGTTCTTGGAAGAATATGATGCTGGTCTTGTTGCCGAATCAGGAGGTCCTGGTCCTCCTATTTGGGATACTTGTCCGGTTGAAGCTTTAAAGGCATTAGGTTGTGTTACTGTTCCAAGAGGTGAATTTTGGATAAAGAACCGAAATATGTTTTTGGTTAAGGAGATAGCAAGTGCTGCTCATATTTATGGAAAGAAAATAGTCGATGCAGAATCGTTTACTACTTGGCGCAGATGGCTGGATTCTCCATTCGAATTGAAAAAACATTTGGATAGAGCTTTCTGCGAAGGGTTGACGAATGTAACATTCCATACCTTTGCCAGTACTAATCCGAAAGATGGATATCCTGGTAGAACTTATCATGCTGGTATTGATATCAATACCGGAACAACCTGGTGGCAAAAATCTGCTCCTTTCATGAGTTATATTACGCGTTGTTGCGAAATGCTTAAAAAAGGTCTGTTTGTTGCCGATGTTTGTTATTATTATGGTGATGAGGCTCCTAATTTCTACCCTAAATATCACGATGTTCCTGATAAACCAAGAGTAAAAGGATTGGGTAACGGCTATGATTTTGATGTGGTAAATACGGACGTTATTTTGAATAGAATGAAAGTTGAAAATGGACGCATTGTTTTACCTGACAGCATGAGTTATTCTCTTTTGGTATTGAAAGATTCTAAAGAAATGACTTTGGAGGTTTTAAAGAAAATCAATTCTTTAGTCGATGCTGGAGCTACTGTTTTAGGAACAAAACCGGAAGTAATACCCAATAATCACAATGATGAAGATGAGAAAGAGTTTAAATCGTTAGTTGATAAATTATGGAATAATGGAAAGGTTTTGTCTGGAGTCACTCCTGATGAAGTGTTACAGCAAAAGGGAATAGGTCCTGATCTCACATGTCAGGAAGTTCCTTCATTCGATTATATACATAGAACATTTAATGATACAGAAATCTATTTTGTTCGAAATAGTTCGGAAGAAACAAAATCAGGTAATGTGAAATTCAGAGTAAATGGGAAAAATGCTGAAATATGGAATCCTGTATCAGGTAAGCAGTATTCTGTAAAGGGTTTGAAGAAAGGAAAGAATTTTGTTGAATTGAAATTGGAATTACCTGCTCATGGCTCCGCTTTTGTTGTATTTAGTAATGGTAAGCGAAATTTACCGGAATATGAATTGGACGTAACATATAAAGACGAACAAATCTCTTCTTCTTGGATAGTGAATTTTGATGAAAAATGGGGCGGACCGAAAGAATCTGTATTTAAAACACTTAAATCCTGGTCAGAATCTGAAGAAGATGG
>JAHHQS010000342.1 GCA_020026285.1 Parabacteroides sp.
AACTGACTATGTTCTTCTGTTACTAATCTTGTGTTCAAATTGGGGTATCTACCAAACGGTACATTGTATTCTCCGTTATTATTATAGCGAATCATACCTGAATAGGCTGTTTTGTTAATAAAAAAATAAACCATTACTCACTGAGTAATGGTTTATTTATGGCGGAGAGAGGTGGCTTGTCATTAAACCCCTAATACAATTCGATAAATTATGAAATTAGAGATTATTGATTATTTCAATAATCTCTTTTTTATTTATAACTCAAACTCAAGGGGGTATTCATTATGAATACAAAAAAATCAGGAAATTGCAAAGTAATAGCTTTAGCAATTCAAAAAGGAGGAGTAGCAAAGACTACTTCATCAATAGCCATTAGTTCTATTTTATCAGAAAAAGGCTATAAAGTGTTGCTTATCGACAATGATCCGCAGCACAACTCAACAAGGTCTTTAATCAAAGACAAAGCAATAGGAACATCAATATCAGACATAATGGAAGATATGATGGAGTTCCGTACATTTAATAAGAATAAAGGTATATTACATACTAATGAAAACTTCGATATTCTTCCAGCAAGCGATAGTTATGCAGGAATTGAATTGCGAATGATTTCAATTATGAACAGAGAATACTTTTTGAAAAAGTACGTCGAACTTGTTCGAGAGGATTATGACTATATAATCATAGACTGCCCACCGAACCTAGGTATGTTAACTATAAACGCATTAGTTGCTGCAGACAAACTTTTGATACCAGCTCAGCCTCAAGACTATTCAGCTACGGCAATTCAACAAGTCTTAAATACAGTTAATATGGTTTGGCAATATCCAAATCCTAACTTGAAAATAGCTGGCATATTCTTAACACTTTTTGATAAAAGAAGAAAAGAAGATAAGTTTATGAAAAAAAGTATTTCATTAGCTTTTAGTGAAATAAACTTATTTAAAACCGAAATTCCATATAGTGTTAAGGTTTCAGAAGCGGCAAGACATCGTCAAAGTATTGTTAAATATTGTAAAAACAGTCCTGTAACAGAGGCTTATAAAGATTTAGTAGAGGAGATTATAATAAATGGCTAAAACAAACGAATATGATAACTTAACAGCAGATGATTTGGACTATGGAAGTAAATATGTTGGTAGCAATAATACTAACCCACTTTTTACTGAAATATTTAATCAACCTGCTGAAGTAGATAATGCTGAATTTGAATATAAAGTTGTTAGTTTATCTGAATTACATGAATTTCCAAATCACCCTTACAAGGTAGTTGTTGATGATGCTATGCTCGATTTGAGAGATAGTATAGTTGATAATGGCATCTTACAACCATTGATTGTAAGACCACGAATTCAGGGTGGTTACACAATTATATCAGGACATAGAAGACAAAAGGCGGCAAGTCTTGCGAAAATTGGTTCAATACCAGTTATTGTTACAAAAAATATTAACGATGCTCAAGCTACTATTATGATGGTAGATAGTAACAAACAAAGGGAAGTTGTTCTTCCGTCTGAAAAAGCTTACGCATATAAAATGAGATTAGAAGCAATGAAAAGGCA
>JAHHQS010000343.1 GCA_020026285.1 Parabacteroides sp.
TTTGAGAAGGTTTATTATTGTGATTTAGGATTTTCCTTATCAGTCTTTTTTGCATAAATAATTATGCTAAGAATACCATTAATAATAGTTATTTTTTTTAAGATATAATTTATGAAGAAAATTATGCTTGTATTCGGAACTCGTCCAGAAGCTATTAAAATGGCTCCTTTGGTAAAAGAATTCCAGAAATATTCAGAAGATTTTAAAACAATCGTTTGTGTAACTGGCCAGCATCGTGAAATGTTGGATCAGGTATTGACTATCTTTGATATTAAGCCAGATTATGACTTGAATATCATGAAACAGGGGCAGGACTTGTATGACGTTACCGCTCGTGTACTGGTTGGTATGCGTGATGTGTTGAAAGAAGCTCAGCCTGATGTCGTATTGGTTCATGGTGATACAACTACTTCTACTGCATCGGCATTGGCTGCTTTCTATCAGCAGATTCCAGTTGGTCACGTTGAAGCAGGTTTGAGAACTCACAACATCTACAGCCCATGGCCCGAAGAAATGAACCGTTTGATTACGGGTCGTATTGCTACTTATAACTTCAGTCCAACTCCTTTGAGCCGTCAGAACTTGTTGAATGAAGGTACTGCTGATGATTCTATTACAGTTACAGGTAATACTGTTATTGACGCTTTGTACTGGGTCGTTGATAAAATCAAGAATGATCAGGATTTAGATGCTGAATTGAAAGCAGAGTTAGCAAAAGCTGGTTATGATGTAGATCGTTTAGCTAATGGCAAGAAATTAGTATTGATTACAGGTCATCGTCGTGAAAACTTTGGTGATGGTTTCATCAATATGTGTACAGCTATTAAGGATTTGACAGAAAAATATCCAGAGGTGGATTTTATATATCCAATGCACTTGAATCCTAATGTACGTAAACCTATTCACGAAGTATTTGGTGAAGACTTGTCTAACTTGGGTAATATGTTCTTTATTGAACCACTTGAATACCTGTCGTTCGTTTACTTAATGGAAAAATCGACTATTGTTCTTACCGATAGTGGTGGTATTCAGGAAGAGGCTCCAGGTTTGGGTAAGCCAGTTTTGGTAATGCGTGATACAACAGAACGTCCTGAAGCTTTGGATGCTGGTACTGTTAAATTAGTAGGTACTAATTATGATATGATTGTAAATGAAGTATCTACATTGTTAGATGACGCTGTTGCTTATGACAAGATGAGCAAGGCGGTAAATCCTTATGGTGATGGATTGGCTTGTGGAAGAATTGTAGAAACTTTTTATAAGGGTTGAATTTTACTATAAACAACCTTATCATTTCAATCTTTTTACTTTTGACCATATATTATATATATCATTTTTATTATGAAGAATATTCTTATTTTTAATTTACGTACTTCAGGACACCATATTGAATATATAAATCATTTAGTAAGAGGGGCTATTAAGGATGATTCTAATAAATATTTTTTCGTACTGAAATATTCGAAGGATATAATTCAACCGCAACAAAAAAATATTTGCTTTGAATTTATTGAAGAGGCTACGGTAACGCGTTGTATTAATAC
>JAHHQS010000344.1 GCA_020026285.1 Parabacteroides sp.
ACATTGGATTGATGCACACGCTGTTTACCCTGGAGGACCGCTACGGCCTTCATGTAGATGAGGTGGACGGCGAGATCTGCCTGAAAGTCAATGTTCGTAAAAATAGGGATGCCGCCGAACTGCACCAGATGCTCTGCGCATGGCGGCAGGCAGCAGCCATGCTGGAGGCCGGTGAGATCACCCAGGAGCAGTACGACAACTGGCGGTATCATTACCCAGAATTTGACGCCACCCAGAAACGGGCAAAGGTCATGTCCCAGGGGCTGAGTGATGTGTTGGTTGATGCTCTAAACAATTCTTCATCTAATGATTAAATAACCATCACATTGACTTAACTAAGGAAGTGCACAATGAAAAAGTCGGATATTTTTTGGCAAACCTATTTAAATTTAGAAAAAGAAGCGATTGAGCTTTCAAAGTATATTTTCTTTACTGATGAAATTTGGGTAAACAATAACGGAACCTCTGTTTCGCAGCCATACAATTCGCAACTCGAGACGTTTTCACCGTATATTGCAGATTTGTTGGTACGTTGCTGCGTTCAGATAGAGGCCATATCAAAAGAATTATATTTTGATAATGGAGGAACAAAAAAACGAGGAGATACTAATTTATTTTTCGATGAAGATTGCCTAAAATTAATTGATATCAAATGGCAGACTCATAATAAAGTAGTAATGGTAGTAGCCCCTTTTTTTAATTTTACAAAAGAAGAAAATCTAATTTTAAAACCATTACGAGAGGCTCATAAGCGGCAAGGCACATATTGGGAAAAAGCCTATCAAGCAGTGAAGCATGATAGATTCTCTTCGTTACAGAAAGGCAATGTTAAGGCTTTCATCCATGCATTGGCTGCACTCTACCTTCTGAATCTCTATTACCGTAATGATTCTTGGGTAACTAAATATCAAGATATTTCAAAAATTGATTACAGCATTGGTTCCTCAATTTTTACGGTTAAACCTCCTGTTTCGGATCAACTATGGAACGGGAATAACGCTGTCGCAAGTGAAAGCCCTTATGTTGTTAAGTATCAAGATGCTGATTATCAACGGATAAAAGAAATACAGAATCGAGAGAATACAGCATTAAATGATTATTGGAAAACACAGCCAGAGCTTAAGGAACCCGCCTTTTTGGCTCAACTAAATGCTGCCTTTGAAAAAGAAAAATTAGATCCACACCAACGAGTGATGCCTATATGGGAACTTGCAAAATATCGGCTTAATAAAAAAATACCCAAAGAATTACCTTTTGAGGAAAGAAAATCACTTTTATTGGGTAGCCAAGAGTGGAGTGGATGGGTTCATCAGCACAATGAGCATCTCTCTGCGGACGAACTCACGGAAGAAAATCTCCAACAAGAGATAGATTCGATTGGTACTCTCTGGGGTATTGACCTTACGAAACAGTTTGAAAAACTGGAATGGCTTCCAATAGCAATGAATAGTAATATCTGCCGTGTCTATATACCGTAACATGATAAAATAAAAAAGAGCTAACCGGTTTAACAAAACCAGTTAGCTCTTTTTCTATCAATA
>JAHHQS010000345.1 GCA_020026285.1 Parabacteroides sp.
CGATAAGCATTTTAATCATCATTGCCATTTTGCTTATCGTCTTTGTTTTTTACGTTAATCACAAACCGTATCCAGAAGTCACAAATGTTGTTACTTCCGATTGCATCAGCAGCACACTAGAGGAATCCATACCCGATTATGAATCACAAAAAGTGCTAATCGAGGAACGGTGCAGAAAAATTGTCTCACTTTATGCGGATTATTATGTTGCAGCGGAAAAACATCCACCTCAAAACTCTTGGGACATTTTCTCACTCAGTGACGAAAGCATATCCCATATCGAGCAGATCCTTGTTTCTGCCGGCTATCAAGTAATCATTTCCAACGGGACTTACCCGGCATATTTGAACAATCCAGAAGCATTCCTAAGTTTTTGGGAGAAAACGCAGCAAAACATAGATACTGAATACGAAATAATCCATATTACTCCATCTGGTTCTCTTTCCTATGATCTATTTATCTATATCAATGGAACAGCTTATTACTGTAGTATGATTTACTCCTTTGACCAAGACCACGTTCCATTTGTTGTCAATTTTGAACAGCATACAGTCCTTGACTGGGAGTTGAGTGAAAATGGAAATTTTTATTTCAGAATTTACCCTGCCGGAGATAAGCATTATGCTGACTACGCTCTGATCAGACTGTATCCTCCTAACAAGGAACTTGTTGATATGACAGAAAAGTATATCAGCCCTATTGGATACAACGCAGTAAACCTCTTTCTTATCGACTGGTCAGAAAAAGACTTCGGTGCTGTCAGCTTTAATGATTTATGGGATGCTCTATATTTCAAGCGGTATGGACAGCAATTTGTGCCTGATGACTCCAGACTGCACACTGACCCATATTTCTATCAAATACCAGCAGATGAGTTTGAAGCAATTATTCTACCCTATTTTAATATTGACTTGAATGATCTGCGTACAAAAGCGAACTACAATGCTGAAGGTAACTACTATCCCTGGCGGCCATTCCTCACCAACGATGTTGTGTGGTATTATTATCCACCGACATTTCCAGAAGTAAAATCTTATCGAATGAATTCAGACGGTACGATGACCTTGAGTGTGGAAGTGCTTTCAACAGATCTGAAAACAGATTGCCTCTTTTCCCACGATGTAACAGTGCGTCCATTGGAAAACGGGAGTTTTCAATATGTTGGAAACCAAACCACCTATCAAACGGAATACGGACTCCCGCCAGCTGAATCACGTTTCGAAGTAGATCAGATGGGTATTCACTAACCTCTCTGGCAGTCGCAATTCACATAATACTAGATGACTAGCCTTCCATTGTGAAGCACAGCGAAGTGTTCAATGGTGAAATCTCACTTTGAAATCCAAGCTATGCCCATCACATAGATGCAAAAACAGGAGATTTTAAATGATTGAAAGAATAAAAAACTTCATAGGTAAGACGTATACAATTTATTTTTTAGTTACAGGCTTTACTTGTATTTTGGGCTTTTCGTTATTGTTTCTAGGAAATCTGATTCTTCAAGCA
>JAHHQS010000346.1 GCA_020026285.1 Parabacteroides sp.
AGATAAAGTTGGTATAAAAATGACAGAGGGAAAAAGAAACATTATTGCTGCACTACTTAATGAATACGACATTGAAAGTGCAGAGGATATTCAAGACGCATTGAAGGACTTGTTAGGTGGAACTATTCAGGAAATGCTAGAATCTGAAATGAAACAACACTTAGGGTATGATCAGTATGAGCGTTCTGAAAATACAAATTCACGTAATGGGAAAAAATTTAAAAGCATTCGTAGCAAATACGGAGAATCAGTAATTTCTGTTCCGCAAGATAGAGAAGGAACTTTTGAACCACAAATTGTTAAGAAACGTCAAAAGGATATTTCAGGGATTGAAAGCAAAATTATCTCTATGTATGCTAAAGGAATGACTACGCGTCAAATATC
The DNA here is from genome assembly GCA_020026285.1 of Parabacteroides sp. The sequence continues at coordinate 385 of JAHHQS010000346.1, forward strand.
TGAGCAAATAGAGGATATTTATGGTTTTGAAGTAAGCGAAGGACTTGTATCTGATATCACAGATAAGATTGTTCCTCAAATCTTAGAATGGCAACAAAGACCGCTATCTAAAGTATATCCAATTGTTTTCATTGACGCTATTCATTTCTCGGTTAGAGATAGTGGAATAATCAAAAAGAAAGCTGCATATATCATGCTTGGAATTACTGAAGATGGAGTAAAAGATGTTTTAAGTATTGAAATTGGAGACAACGAAAGTAGTAAATATTGGTTGGGTGTATTTAATAACTTGAAAAATAGAGGAGTGCAAGATATTTTAATCTTATGTGCAGATGGTTTAACTGGAATAAAAGAAGCGATTGCAGTTGCATTCCCTAAAACTGAGTATCAAAGATGTATTGTTCATCAAGTGCGTAATACTCTTAAATTTGTTGCACACAAGGATAAAAAAGAGTTTGCAAGTGATCTAAAGACTATTTATCATGCTCCAACAGAACAGCTTGCACTACAGCAATTAGAAATAGTTACTGAAAAGTGGGAAAAGCTATATCCAAATTCAATGAAGAGCTGGGAGCGAAATTGGGACGCGATTACACCTATTTTTAAGTTCTCGCAAGAGGTTAGAAAGGTAATTTATACAACGAATATGATAGAGAGCTTAAACAGCACTTACAGACGGTTAAATGCTCAAAGAACTGTTTATTCTAGCGATACTGCACTATTAAAATCATTGTATCTGGCTACCTTTGAGGCGACTAAAAAGTGGACATCTTCAATTAGAAATTGGGGTAGAATTTATGGTGAACTTCAAATTATGTACGGAGATCGGTTAAGCTAAAATTGAGACCTAAAATGACAAGAACACTCTCTAGTAGAGAGTGCCCTTGACATAACCAAAAATATTTGGTATATATGAATTAAGGATTAATCCTATCTTGGATTAAATTACAATATTTTAAAATTTTAAATTAATAATTTTATCATAGAAAGTTAGTAATTTACAGAAATAAATTCACACCCTCACTTATTGCAATGGCCCCTTGCCTTATACTTATTTAATTATTCTATGAACTCTTAATAATCCACTACCATACTCATCTACAGGCATCCAACCATCTTCTA
>JAHHQS010000035.1 GCA_020026285.1 Parabacteroides sp.
ATCAAAGGCTTTTTCAAAAACATCAGACATTTTAATCCCGTTCTATTTAGTCTGGAGAGCAAAGTTGATTTATTTTTCACCCCCTACACAGAAAAGGGATAGAATCTGATCTATCCCTTTCTAAAATCCGTTTCATTTAAATTTCAACTCTCAGTGCAATAATATAATTGTGTGTTTATTTGAATAAGTTCTGGATATCTTCTATCTGCAATTCCACTTCGGGCTGGAATTGATCGGATGCCATATATTGTAAAATACTATTCTTAAACTGACGACGGGCAATCTTATTCTGATCAGGCTTCAACAAATCAGCACCACAAACCATCAATTTTCCTTTACCTACTTTCGCTTCGAAAAGTAAACCCAGTTTATGATTTGTAAACCAATCATCAATCAGATGAACTATCGGACGATAATCAGCAGGGAATTCATCCAACACCAAGGCCTCACAATCACTTACAATCTCCCACCATTGATAATCACTGTATTTCTCGGTAGGAAAAGCCGATAAAGCCGGATGTTTCGGATCACAATAAATCCCCAAAGTATGAGGAGCCTGCTTCCTTGTCCATGCCGTATTCCAGAAAATACTTGAAAATCCGACCTTGATATTTCCACCCTTTTCAGGTCTAATGGAACCTCTTGAAACACAAAGGAGGACATTCTCCCCATTCGTTAATTTATCAACAGCTTTCTTATCTAAGACATTCGTTACATAAGATTCTCTAATTATTTCTTTCTTTTTATCCGGATAAACCCATATATTCCATGAATTTTGAATATCAGAACCTTCTACACCGACAGTCAAGACCAATGTCTGAGGTGAATCTATAGATGAAAAATCATATTCCATATTACCAATCCATATCGAATTATCAAGAGGAAGATCCTTTGTCCATGTTCCTGAATGCAATTGTTTTCCGGATTTATCTTTCAGATTCCAATAAATCCGTGCAGATTTGATCGGATGTGCAGCAAAACAGGCAAACTCCAAAGGAACCTTCATTTTTTCATTATTCAGATAAACCATTTTAGGCAAACGAGCCAAAGGAACCACACTATTACAGAATGTTCTATACTCTTTTCCATCTACATAACCTTTACTTTCCCAGAAAGGATTCAAAACGCCAACTAAAGCAGAGCCTTGTCCAGGGAAATCATGTAAATCAAGGAGCTGGAATCCTGCAAATCCAGGAGTTCGTAAAGCAGCTTCGATATCAGCCTTATAACACAAAGTCTGCAATCTTCCTGATGCATATAAAAATTCATCAGCCAAATCACCCATGTGTCTCTTTTCTAAAGTTTCCTGGAAGATCTCAAAGTTCTTGGCTTTTAAGACTCCTGTATATTTTTTGATTTCCTTAAAATCAGGATAAACACACCATTGTCCTATCTCATGACTCACCGTTGGCATATCTTTCTGGATGATCTGCCAGAAATCATAATCTGTCGTTGGAGCTTTAGCATTGATCAAACTCTTCAATTCTTCCCCCCATCCCTGAATACGAGGACTCGGCGTATTCCAATAATCAGCATTTGGCAAATAAGGCCAACCTCCTGCCGAAGTATAAGCTCTACGATTATCTTTAGTCTTCAGATAATCAATAAACTTGGTCAGATAAGGGACATTGTTTCCTGATGGTTCGTTTCCATAATTCATCATACAAAAAGAAGGATGGTTTCCATATTCTTTCAATATACGATCGGCTTCTTCAAAGAACCACTTATCCTGAGGATCTCCATCACCAATCGAAGCCCATCCTCCACATTCCACCTGTAAATAAACGCCCATTCTATCGGCCATACGGAAAGCTGCTTCAGGAGGGCACCATGAATGGAAACGAACATGATTCAATCCATAATCTTTACAGGCTGTATAAATCTTTCTCCAATAGGCATCATCGGTTGCCGGATAACCAGTTAACGGAAAGATACAACACTCCAAAGTACCTCTTAGAAAGATTGGAGTACCATTCACTTCAAATCGAGTACCGTTCGGTTTGAATTCACGCAGACCAAAATCGACAGACTTTTCATCCTTTGAACCATCAGCCAAAGTCATACACACTTTCAAAGTATAAACTTCCGGAGTAAATTCAGACCAAAGCTTTACATGCTGATTCAAATTCAAAGAAAAATTCTTCTCATTCCCTTTTGATACCTGAAGCTTATTCTCAGTTAAAGAAGATACCGGATTCCCCTGCTGATCAAAAGCCTGAAGAGAGACTGTTGCCTCCTTGGCATTTTGACAACCTTCAAAATCCAGTTCCACCTGAATTTCCCTGGATTTTATATTCGGATATACCTGAACTTCTTCCAAATAGACAGATGATTTCTTTTCAAGCAAGATTTTTCCAGTAATTCCATTCCAATTACTCTGAGTATGATCGGATACACTGTGAGCATTCTCTCCCACATTAATATTCATCTGATTATCCACTCTTACAGTCAGAATATGTTTTCCCGGATTCAGATCAGACAAAACATATCGATGAGGAACCAATAAAGCATTGTTTTCACCTATCTTTTCACCATCCACATAAACTGAAGTCTCCCAATGCAAACGTTCCATCGTTAATACAACCGGTGAATCTTTCCAATCCTTTGGCAAGGTAAATTCCCGCTGATACCAGGCTACACCCACATAATGTTTGTCAGGATTCAACCAGAAAGGAACTTTTACATTTCCTTTCTTTCTATATTCGGCATATTCCGGAGCCGTATACCAGGATTTATCGACAATCTGCCCTGTCCATTTAGTGTTCACGTCCACATCAAAGCCATAACCTTGTTCCTGAAGAGAGCCCGGTAATATAATCTTCTGACTTAAACGTTTCTGAAACCACTGTTCCTGAACACCTTTGTCATTTGGATCTAATTTAAACTTCCATTTACCCGACAAATCAATCGATTGCGAGAACATATTGAAACTACTTGCACAGGCAAGTAATATTCCGAATAAATAATGACGCTTCATGGTTTCTTCCTTATTTTGATTCTGTAATTATTTTTTCTATTGAACATTCTCTTTCAGCCATTTTCAGATGAATCTGAACTCCCTGATGATTTATATCTAAAGATGCAGCATCTTCGAAATAATCTTTAGCTCTAAGGTTCTCACCTAGTCCCAGATATCCCAAGGCGATCAGATAATAACAATGGATTCTATTCTTTGTATCCATATCATCCTCCCAAATCTGCAAATCAGGTAGAGAAACAGCAAAATAATCCATCTTAAACTCATCGTAAAGATGCGTTTCTCCATAATCAATTAATGACTTGAAACGTTCTTTTGCCTCATCCTCACGATTTAGCTTCAGAAGAGCCAGTCCCTGATAAAAAATCTTATCCGGCTTCTGATCATTATAATACATCGCTGCTGCCGGCTGGAGATTTCCTTTCGTAGCAGCCTCAAAATATGCTACAGCTTCTTCTTCTCTTCCCTGCCCTTCAAGCACACAGCCTTTATAATAGTCGAAATCATTTTCCTGAACAACACAAAGCTTTCCTTCTCCCAAATTATGAGGATAGACATAACATTCATCAATCAGACGATTGGCTTCTTCATAATTCTTTTCAGACAGATAACGTTTTACCAGTTCTAACCGGGCAAGCTGATATTGAGCTGTCACTTTTCCTTCTCCGCCTTCCCAAGGATGGAACTGACGAGCATCAATCATCTGAATAGCTTCTTCATACCGACCCAACTGATTCAGCAGGGTGGCATATTCCAAATATAGATCGTCTCTCTTGCTAACCACATCCTTATATTGATCCAGGAATTTCAATCGGTCTTCATGTTTACAGTTCATTCGTTTGTACAACTGATCCAATTCCATCAACAAACGGGCATCAGTCGTATCTAAAGCAAATGCACCCTCCAGCAAGGTAACAGCTTCTTCCTTACGATCTAATTTATTAAAGTAAGCTAATGCCAGGTTCCTTAGAACCGTTGGAAAACGTGGATTCGTTTCGGCCGAAGCTTCCCATGCCGAAATTGCTTCCTCATATTGACGCTTGTCATACCAGATATTACCTAACAGATAATTTGCTTTCGAAGCAGACGGAACTAATGCTATTACTGCTTTTAAAGCAAGAATTGCATATAACGAATTCGGGAAACATGCATCAGAAGGCTGAGACTCCGCTTTTTCAATACAGGAAACAGCTTCTGTGGTCTGGTTCAGTAAGGATTTGAACCAAGCCTGATAATATAAAAGCATGGTTTTACTATCAGTTACTACCGAACAACCGACATTGGTTACCTCAACAGCTTCTCTCCACAGACCGGCTGATGCATAATCCAAAGCCAGTTCTTCGTAATTATGGGCATTGGTACGCATTCGCTCTTTCAATTGCCGAAGTTCTGCTTCATCTTTTGTCAGAAGATATTTTTCGAACAGACAGCCAAAGTTGAAATGATCGATAGCTAATGAATCATCTATCAACTGCAAAGCTTCCTGATTGCGATTCAACAAACGAAGAACAGCTGATTTCAGATGTCTTCCCCGCAAACTGTGCCAGTTACGAAGCAATGACTTGTCAATCTCGTATAAGGCTGCATCATAATCTCCTTGCAATGTAGAGATTTGAGCCAAAGAGAAATAGCCTGCATCCTGCCATGCTCCATTCCAGCAGGATTTATAGAACATATCGTATGCCTCATCGTACTTACCCTGATATTTCAATGAAAGTCCGAGATTATACAACGGTTCTCCATCATACGGGTTCGGATTTCTTTCAGTCAGACGCTTCACGGCATTACGCAAATAAGGCTCTGCCTTGGCAAACTGTCCTTTACGTATCAGCCACAAACCCATGGCATTATTTGAACGGACATCCAGCGGATCTCTACTTATTGCTTCCTGATAATAATCAACCGGAGAATAGGTTGCATGCCGATATTGTTCCAGATGCAAGCCGTTCAGATATAACTGTTCGATGGTCGGAACATCCGCAGGATCTAATGCTGCCTTGGCTGGATCGGGGATTTCCTTCTCTCCTTCCGGCTCCGGTTCCCATTCCAGAATCACACGTCCTTTCTCATTGTAGATCATCACTTTTATATCTTTCAAATCTTCAACAGGAACTGCAGATTCAAACACATCCTCCGGAGAGACATCTGAAATATGATGCCATACTTCTTCACCCGCCTTTAACACAGACATTTTCAGATTAGAAAGCAGACGAGTTGCAAAAAGCTTTAATGTCATCTGTCCGTTTTCTTCCTCCAGATTCATCAACAGATCGGATGAAGCATTCTTCACAACACCCAATTCGCGATAAGGCATGAAATATTGTGTAAATGTCTTTTCTTCATAAGGTTGAAGCCAGGTAAAATCAGGTTGATTATCGGTATAAACACCTGTCATCAGTTCAATATAAGGTCCATCTGCATCTGTCAGATTCCGGTCCCATGCCTGACCAAAATCACCGTTTCCCCAAGTCCATTGTTTCTTTCCCGGAGAAATATGATGATCTGCCACGTGAAGCAAGCCCGCACGCGTATCATTCTCGTAACCTCCAACAAAATTGTATTTGGAATTGACTGCCATATAGGATGTTGGAACAGGAATATTCTTATATCGGGAGATATCAACGCCCGCAGAATAATCCATCTTGTAATAAGTTCCGGTAGCAATCGGATAACGGGAGACATCACGCTTCCCATGATCGAAAACGGCATTCACATCTCCAGGAAAAACAGACTGATAGGCATCATTTACCGAAACGGCCGGATTTGCCCACCAAAGGAATGTCTGTGGTATGGGAGTCGGATTGTATAAATGTCCCTGTATCTCCAGCACGGCACGGCCCGGACGAAGGATAAATCCCGCCATTCCTTTCTGATGGAACATTCTTTCACGCTCGCTAACCCATACAACGGCACTGCCATCCGCCTTCTTTTCTATTTTATAATCGATTGGCATGAAAGTACTTGGACGATGATGCTGAGGCCAGTTAAATTCTATTCCTCCCGATATCCAAGGGCCAACCAAACCTACCAGAGCCGGTTTGACAACATGGTTGTAATAAATAAAATGTCTTTGTTTGATCTTGTCGTAAGCCATCTGTACACGTCCACCCAGTTCCGGAAGAATCATTACTTTGATGTATTCATTCTCCAGATAAAGCGCATGATATTTCTTATCGGTACATTCATCCGAAATCTTTTCGATAACAGGATAAGGATAAACCACTCCGCTACTTCCCTGATAGACTCTCTTTTCAAGGAACATCGGATTTTTTTCTGGTTTTCCGGCTTCATAAGTAGGAAGAATCACATCTTCCTCCCAAACTTTGACTTCTTCTGTCATAATCTGTTTTATTTTATCTGTTTTTTACTTTTTCTGTTCCAGAAGTGCCAGATACACCTGTATCCAGTACTTTTTCTGCTCTAGAAGTGTCAGATACACCTGTATCCAGTGCTTTTTCTGTTCCAGAAGTGTCAGATACACCTGTATCCAATGCTTTTTCTGTTCTAGAAGTGCCAGATACACCTGTATCCAGTGCTTTTCTGCTCTAGAAGTGTCAGATACACCTGTATCCAGCGCTTTTTCTGCTCTAGAAACGCAGGAACCGATCTGATCATCCACTCAGTTATTTAATCAATTCTTTTTCAAGTTCCCCTAAAGTCTTTCCTTTCGTTTCGGGAAGTTTTGCACGAATGAATAATCCTCCTGCAAGACAGATGAGACCATACAACCAGAATGTACCCGAAGCTCCGGCTATCTCGTTCAGTATAGGGAAAGTATATGTCAATACAAAGCATGCCACCCAAAGGAAGAAGGTTGACAATGCCATCGCCATTCCTCTGATTCTGACCGGGAAAATTTCAGAAAGAACCACCCACACGACGGGTGCCAGCGACATAGCATAGCAGGCTATCGCCAGAACAACCAATAAAAGCATGAGCCAGCCGCTCAGCTGGAAGTAATAGCAAGCTCCCAATATCAAATAAATGAATGTCAGACCGAAAGAACCGATAAGCATCAATGTTCTTCGTCCTAATTTATCAACGGTATAAATGGCAACAAACGTAAAGACTACGTTCGTGATTCCCGTCACTACAATATTCATCAGTACATCGGATACGGCATATCCTGCAGCCGAGAAGATTTCGTGTGCATAATTGAAAATCACATTGATACCGCACCACTGCTGAAAGACGGCAAGAACAATTCCTATCACCAATACATTCCGAACATCCGGCTTGACCAAAGCTCCCCAATTCACTTTTTCTGCCTTGCCCACGGAATTATTTTGAGTATCCTTCAAAGTCTGGACGGCATAATCCTCTCCTCCTATTCGGACGAGTATCTGTCTGGCCTTATCCTGCTTTCCAAAAGCAGCCAGCCAACGAGGACTTTCAGGAATAAAAAAGGCCAGTATAAAGAACAGACAAGCCGGAACTAATTCAGCCCAGAACATCCATCTCCAAGCCCATTCAATACTTTCAGTGCTTAAAGATCCATCCATTTGCGTATAACTTTCGCCTATCAACCAGTTAATTATCTGTGCAAACAGAATCCCCAGCACAATCGTCAGCTGATTTAGAGACACAAGCTTTCCTCTAATGGAAGCAGGTGAGACTTCTGCTATGTAAACCGGTGATATATTAGAAGCGATACCTATTCCTAATCCACCTATAATACGATAGATCACAAACCAGTTAAAATCGCTGGTAGCTCCCGTTCCAACAGCGGAGAAAACGAACAGAAAGGATGCAATAATCAACATTTTCTTTCGGCCATATAAATCACTCCATTTACCAGAAAGCAAGGCACCTGCCAGACATCCTATCAAGGCACTGCTCATTGCCCAACCACGTAAAGCAGCCGATCCTTCCAGTTGAAAGAAAGGCTCGTAAAAGATTTTTGCCCCTCCTATCACAACCCAGTCATAACCGAAGAGTAAGCCTCCCATTGCTGAGACCAGACAAATCAGAAGTAAATAAACAGAAGTTTGTTTCATGATATATCCATTTAAATTCAATACAAAATAACTATATTCTAAAGAGAAACAAAATAGATTATTTCTTGCAAAAGATGGACAATATTCTGATATTTATTATAAGTTTGAAACAAAGATCAAATAGGAACATTTTTTACATTCGAGCAAGATGATTAAACGGAAAGATGGATTCAATGGAGAGAGAGCCTTGGTTTTACCCAATTCTATCATTAAAGAATTAGAACAGGATGTATTCGCCTCTATTTTACATATTACAGATATAGGATATTACCCCAAAGCCTGGTATCATTTCAGGGAAAGGACAGAACCAATCAACCAATATGTATTCATTTATTGTATAGAAGGAGAAGGATGGTACAAGATAAATAATCATGAGTACAAAGTATCAGCCAATCAATACTTCATCATTCCTGCAGGAGTAAGTCATGTGTATGGAGCAAACGAGAATAATCCATGGACTATTTATTGGATTCATTTCAAAGGGAAACTGGCTGGTGAATTCGCCCGTCAGGCAACAACGCCTATTGATATAAAGCCAGGGTTAAATTCGAGAATCAGCAACAGAATCAGTTTGTTTGAGGAGATCTTTCATACCTTGGAAATGGGATATAGCCACGAAAATCTGCTTTATGCCTGTTCTATTTTCTATCACTACCTGGGAACTCTGCGTTATATGCAACAATACAGAGATGTTGTTTCAGAAAACAAAGGGAAAACGGATCTGATCACTGCGGCTATCCATTATATGAAGGAAAATATAGAAAAGAAGATGTCTCTTCAAGAGATTTCACAACATATTGGTTATTCTCCTTCCCATTTTTCTGTTCTTTTTAATCAACGAACAGGCTATCCGCCTCTAACTTATTTTAATCAGCTAAAGATACAGAAAGCCTGTCAGCTATTAGATTTCACAGATATGAAAATCAATCAGATATGTTATAAAATAGGGATTGAAGACTGTTATTACTTTTCCCGACTCTTCCATAAAGTCATGGGAATGTCGCCCATGACTTACAGGAAGATGAAAAAAGGATAACAGGTTTATTTCTTACAGATAACAATCTTCTCGCCTTTCTGAGTCGGAATATTTAATATATCTCCGTCTCGAGTTATTTTACCCTGATTTCCAGTGATAGATAATTCGCCTTTCAAGGAAGCAGGAACCGCTATCTTGCAAACTCCTCCCTGTTCGGAAGTTATTTCTATTTTCTGAACAGCTCCGGCCTTCTGCTCTGCAGAAACAAGGAATGCTCCCATAGCTCTCAAGTCACGGAATGAAACATCTTTCCAGGAAACCGGAACAGCCGGGAATATACGAATAATTCCCGTATGACTTTGAAGTAACATTTCCTGAACGCCCGATGCAAAGGCAAAGTTTCCTTCCAATGTAAACGGACGATATGTATACTGGGACTTGCCACTCTTTGTCTGATCTCCGTTGGCATGGAAAGTATTTGGAAGGCAGAAACATTCTGCAAAAGTTTTCAATGCTTTTGCAGCACCTTCTCCATCAAAAGCACGAGCCCTCATATTACCAAACCAGCTATAAGAATAACCACACCACCAATCCGGTCCGATTTTCTCCAATTTATCTATGGTGGCATTAATAATCTTCTGAGATTTTTCTCCCTGGCTATAATCCAATATTCCTAACGGATGAATAGAGATTGCATGAGAAAAATGACGATGTGACTGATTATATGGGAATCCTTTTGCAAAAGTCAGCGCCATATCCTCGTCAACAGACAATTCCTGCAATTGAGATTTCAATTCTTTCCAATGTGCAGCCTCATCTTTCAAGTTTAAAGCATCAGCCATTTCTCCTGCCGCTTTGAAAGCAAAATGCATTAGAGACAAATCATAGTTTGTCATATCTTTAAACCAAGCATTGATACTATTATCAAATATTTCCGGACTGGAACTCATCGGCAAACGACGAACACCATCTTTATCAACTGAAGAAATCTGCTCCAGGAAGGTGACAACATCCTTCATAAACGGATAAGCTCGTTCTTTTAAGAACTGCTGGTCAGCAGAGAACTTCCAATGCAAATAGAAATGATGTGAAAGCCAAGCTCCTACTGTTTGAGACATGGAATATTGAATCCAACCTCCCATCGGAACGCCGGTTAGCGTACAGACTCCCGGAACATTCATTCCGTCACATTCAAAATATTGCTTGGTATATTTCTTATACTCATCACGCTGATTCCATAAGGTATTCAGATAACCCATTTCTTCTGTCAGGTGATTCCCCATATACGAAGGCCAGTAACTTAACTGTGTATTCAAATCATGATGATAATCACCCTTCCAAGGTGGAAGTTTCCCGTTATCTGCAGTCCAGACTGCCTGCAAGGAAATTGGGAAGGAATTTTCTCGGGAAGCTGAACCGAATTTATACATTTCATTATCATATTGTTTCTGCAAAACAGGATCTGGAACAGAAATACTTGAAGCTTTCCAATAAGTATTCCAAAAACTCATGTGCGCTTGATAGTCTGCAGACAAACCTCTTTGTAATGCATCAGTAGTCTCTGCTGCAGCCTTATCTGCAGATAAAGAAGAAGAGATACTCCAAACGCCATACAATCTCTTTCCGTCCTGTTTCCAGCGAACATTCACATCATAAGAAAAATCCTTCCATCCCGTCTGATGATAAGTTATTTCGTTTTCTTTCTGTTGAATTACTCCTTGTTTATAACCTAATCGACGTAAATCCAATCCATTAACAGGTCCGTCATCTTTTCCGATTTCCTTTGCAGCATACTTGGGTGCGATCAATACCGGTTTTAATTCTTTTGGCAGATTTTCAAATTCAAACCACCCAACAGGCTCTGTTGCATGAACGAAAGTCTTTAAACTCATACCATTCTCCCATTTCGCTTCACAAAGAGCATTATTCAGATACAGATGTACATCTGTTGGAGTTCCTATTCCTTCCAAAGAGAATTCAAGGGCTGCACCAGGTATTTTAGAAGGAGCAGGCAAACGATCGTACGGCCAGTCATACTTTTTCTGAACGGGCAGATAATCCCCCTTCTTTACTTGTTCACAAACCCAAGAGAACCTGTTATTTGGTCCTGAAATACTATCTATCGGACGCAGATCCCATAAATCCGTCCGATCCAAAGAGAATCTTAAAGCAGAATCTCTCTGCCAGACCAAACTTCCTACCACAGCATTTCCCAGAGGAATACCTTCATCCCAAGTTTTTGCCAGCTGTTTGAATTGCAAGTCACTTGCTGAAGGCGTAACATCCAGCTTGATTGTTTCTGAACAGGAAACCAAAAGTCCTATTCCCGAAAACAACAAGCATAAATTTCTTAATGCTTTCTTCATTTCGTTTATTATATAACATTCTTATTAATCCATTATTTTTTTTCGTCATTAGAAGCTTCCGATTCCATCACGACTTCTATAAAGTTACCCTGCTTCAACAACTTGGAAGTAAACTTCCGGATAGAATCCGGTGTTATTCGTTTCAATGTTTCCTTATAAGCTGTAAACGGATCAAAATCATTGCAATAATATGAATCCAAAACATTCAACCAATAACCATTTTCCTGTAATTTCTCATCATGCCGTTTAAGCATATTGTCACAGGTCTTCTTGAAATCTTCAGCCTTAGGTCCTTCCGTAGCAATCTGTTTCAATTCCCTTGTAACAATCTTATTCATTTCTTCCCAGCGAGACGGATCCGTATCGAATATAATCTGCAAAACGGTACTTCCTTCCGGAAAATCCTGAATTCCTGCTGCCGCCTGAACACCATAAGTTCCCCCCTCTTTCTCTCTTACAGTCGCAGTATAAACCAAATCCAAAATCTGACTTAAAATAGAAGCAGATAAAAGATTCTCCAGATTATATTTCATCTCGCCTGAATAAATACTATAGATACTTGCTTTTGGAGTTTCCTGTTTCTGACTGAAATGACAAATATGATTACCTTTCACAATGGCTGGACTATTCTTCACATTCGCCTTTTCTGTTCGGTGAATAGCAGGAAGCGTTGCCAGATACTGACAAATCAACGGACGCATACTGTCAATATTCAGATTCCCCACAAAAGTAAAAGTAAAATCAGAAGCATCTGCAAAACGATCCTGGTAGATTTCGATCATTCTTGTATAATCAGCTTTGGCTAAGTCCTTAGTCTTCAAGCTACGGACTCTTGGATTATCCTTATAAGTTATACGAATGATGCTATCATTAAATGCATACATCGGATTCAATTCCTGATTTTCCAGCTGTGATTTGAATCGTCCAATAAATGATTGATAAGCATCATTATCGGTCCGCAACGAAGTAAAACTTAAATAGACTAATTCAAATAAAGTCTTGATATCTTTAGGAGATGCGTATCCGTTAACATTTTCGTTATCCACTCCTATAGAAGAAGAACAAGCGACTTTCTTTCCTGCAAGACGTTTACTCAGATCGGTTGCAGAGAACTCTCCTAACCCACCTAATCCGATTACACTGTTTAAAAGCTGCAAATTTACTGCCTCACCGTCTCCATAAATAGTTGTTCCACCCGGACTAGTTGATGTCATCTGAATTTCATCATCTTTAAAATCAGTATGCTTAAGTACCACTTTTACACCATTACTCAACTTCATAACTGTTGCTCCGAAAAGAGGATCAACCTTTTCTTCCATAATTCTTCCTGCTTCCGGCAAAGAAGGGACCAACGGATCATTATTTATCTCTTCCTTATAGGCTTCAACAGGCAATGCGAAAGCATCCCTGAACTTTTTCAAAAGCTCTGCCTCAGTCGGATAAGTCAGGCCATCCTTTTCTGGAGCAGTCAGACTAATAACTATATTCTTCTCTCCTATCAACTGCTGAAAATATTGATTAATCTGCTCTACGGTAACAGCCGGAGCCAATTGTTTGATCAATTCATATTCCATTTCGATGCCAGGGATATATCCTCCATTGGTAAAATGGGACACATATTCGTTGGAATAAGAGGAATTCTTCATTTTATCTTTCTCATTGAAAGCTGATTCATAAGATTTCAATGTATTAATTCTGGCACGTTCATATTCAGAAGCCGTAAAGCCGAATTCTTTTACACGCTTTATCTCTTTAACCAAGGCAACTAAAGCAGAATCAACCTCTCCTTCCTTAGCCAAAGCGACGATACTCCAGGCTGATTTCGTTTTGGATATCATAAAATTACCATCTGAAGCCTGAGCTAATACAAAAGGAGGATTAGCCTGTTGTAATTTTTCCTGCAATCGTTCATTAATCATCTGATCGGAAACAATACGAACATAATCTGTCGCCAATCCCATTACAGATGATTTCAATTCTCTCGGCAGTGGATCGTATTTATAAAAGATAGACAACATCGTATTAGAGGTCTCTTTGTCTGTAGCAATTGACACGATTGGTTCATCATTATCTGCAACAGGGAAATACTCTCTTTTGGCCGCATTAACCGGTTTCTTGATATCTGCAAACATTGTTTTGATCCGATTCTCCACACGGTCAACATCTACATCTCCTACTATAATGATAGCCTGAAGATCCGGACGATACCATTTTTTATAATAGGCCCTCAACTCATCAGGTTTGAAATTATTAATCACATCAAGCTTTCCTATCGGCATTCGGTATGCATATCTATTATCAGGATAGATTTTTGTGAACTGCTGTTCCCATATACGGGCCTGAGCATCCTGCCGAGTTCTCCATTCCTCACGAATAACGCCTCTCTCCTGTTCGATTGCCGTATCAGCCAATGTAATGAAATTAGACCAGTCATGAAGAATCAACAAACAACTATCCACCACCTGTTCACGCTGAACCGGAGCATTCATAATCATATACACCGTTTCGTCAAATGAAGTGTAAGCATTGAAGTTCTCACCCATCCTCATTCCAACACTCTGGGTATATTTGTCCATATCATGGTTCGGAAAGTTCTTACTACCGTTAAAAGCCATATGTTCCAGGAAATGAGCTAATCCGCGCTGGTTTTCTTCTTCCAAAATGGAACCTACATTTTGTGCAATATAAAAATCAGCTCTATCTTTCGGTTTTTCATTATGACGGATATAATACGTCAACCCGTTATCAAGCTTGCCATAACGCAATTTAGGATCAATCGGCAATTGCTGAAGCTCCTGCTGCGCTAACAGATACTGTCCGAATAAAGAGAAAAAACAGATAATTAGTATAGATGATAAATATTTATATTTCATGATATTCAAGTTCTTTGTCACACAAAATTAATCAAAATAACATACTAGCTCTTGTTTTATCCAAAAAAATAAATACATTTGCAATGATAAAGTTATGAAACCGAAACATTAATAGTGAAAAAATGGCGTGACTTATTTTACTATTCAAAGAGTGAACGCAGGGCTTTAATCGTACTCTCTTTAGTGATCATTGGTATTTGGATAACCCTATGGATATCTGAACCCAATGAACCATGTTTTAACGACAATATTACAAATAACACACAAATAGATTCTATCATTTCAAGGCCTGTCAAGTCCAATGATTCTGTCATATATAGGCATCCGTTGAAACCTGAAAGAAAGAAGAATATTGTTCATCAAGAGAAAAGAGCTTTTCAACAACCATTCACATCCAGGAAGTCATCTATATCTAATAAAAAATTTAATAAAGGGACTTTTGTTGAATTGAATAGTGCTGACACACTTATTTTACAAAAGATACCGGGTATAGGTCCTTCATATTCAAAACGAATTGTCAAATATCGTAATCTGTTAGGTGGATTCTATTCAATCAAGCAATTAAATGAAGTCTACGGAATAGATGAGGAAAAATATGAAGCACTAGAACCTTGGTTCAAAATAGATACAACTCTGATTCAAAAAATTAATATCAACCAATCGGACTTTAAAACGCTGGTCCGACATCCCTATCTGGATAAGGAACAAACCAGATCCATCCTCAGATTAATCAAACAGAATGGGAAAATTCAAGGTTGGAACGATCTAATTCTACTGGAAGAATTTTCATCATCTAAAAGAGAAAAACTAATTCCCTATATATCTTTTGATTAAAACAAAACATTCTTCAGTCTTTTATCTGAGGAAATAACTTTTAAAATGATCTGTTTTCCTAAAGTTCCAAAGATTTTATCTTTCCACCTTAGTGGAAAGAGTTTTCCACTTAGGTGAAACGAATGTTTCACTAAGGTGGAAAGAGTGAACCACAAGGGTGGAAAGATAAAAAAGTCCGTACTTTCGATAAAAAGATGAATGTTCCGGAAAAAAAAGCCAACAAACAACAGAGTAGGGTATTCTGTTTCAAAAAAACATTTCACATTTTTTATTTATTAGAGGATATTTCATATCAACATGACAACTTCTTCTAGTCGCTGCTTGTATATTCCACAAGGAATATCTAAATTCGCTTTTCAAAATCAAACAGAAAGATATCTGTTTAAAATCAATTAATTATATCCGAAATACATACGAACAAATATGAGCGAAGAAGAAGATGTAATGTATTATGAAGCTGTCGACTTGTTAAAAGGAATGATAGCCAGACCTTCTGTCAGCAGAGATGAAAAGGAAGTAGCGGACTTTTTAGAAGAGTATTGGAATAAAGCAGGAAACAAAGTGAATCGTATTGGTAATAATCTCTGGATAATTGCAGGGAATATGATAAATCCTCAAAAGCCAACATTATTATTCAACTCTCATATTGATACCGTCAAGCCTGTTTCTGCCTGGACTCGCGATCCTTTTACACCAGAAGTAGACGAAGAAGATCGTTTGTTCGGTTTAGGTAGTAATGATGCAGGAGCTAGTGTAGTTTCTCTTTATTCTGCTTTCACATTACTTACCAAGAAGGAGCAGCCTTATAATCTGATTTTTCTAGCTTCATGTGAAGAAGAGGTCTCAGGCAAAGGAGGAATTGAGCATGCATTAAAATATCTTCCTGAAATTGATTTTGCCGTAGTAGGAGAGCCTACCAATATGCAACCAGCCGTAGCCGAAAAAGGGCTAATGGTATTGGATTGTACAGCAAAAGGCAAAGCGGGACATGCTGCCCGAAATGAAGGTATCAATGCTATCTACGAAGCACTGCCTGATATAGAATGGTTTAGAGATCATCAGTTCGCAGAAAAAAGTGACTTCCTTGGTCCAGTAAAAATGAGTGTCACTATGGTTAATTCCGGCACCCAGCATAATGTAGTTCCAGATCAGTGTACTTTTGTAGTTGACGTCCGTACCAATGAATTTTATCCTAACGAAAAACTATACGAAGAAATCTGTAAACAAGTAAAATGTGAAGTTAAAGCTCGTAGTTTTCGTTTGAATTCATCCTCTCTGCCTCTGAACCACCCATTTTTAAGCAGAGCAGAAATGCTGGATTTGAAACCTTTCGGTTCTCCAACCTTAAGTGACCAGGCTTTAATGTCGTTTCCTTCTGTAAAGATTGGTCCGGGAAGTTCAAGTCGTTCTCATACAGCCAACGAATTCATCAGATTGAGTGAAATCCGTGAAGCAATTAGCTTGTACTTAAGATTATTAGATGGATTAACTATCTGATACACGCATGAGTATCATCAGTAATAAAAGTAAATCTGTTCAAGTATTCTGGATTGCGCTTGGCAAACTCAGTTCGTTTGCACTAGCCTTTGTCAGTGCCGCAATCCTTTCTCGATATCTAAGTAAAGAAGATTATGGGACCTATAAACAGGTTATGTACATTTATTCTTCTTTTCTTCTTATTTTTACCGCAGGTCTTCCTGACTCGCTTACTTATTTCCTGCCAAAACTGAATCGTGCAGAAGGGAAATCGTTAGTGAATCAGTACGAAAAGCTATTCTTCGGATTAGGAATATTATTCTCTCTATTCATTTATTTCGGAGCAGACTGGATAGCTGCCATCCTAAAAAATGAAGCACTGAGAGAGGCTCTCAGAATTTATTCACCGGTACCGCTATTGCTTTTACCAACATTTTGTATGGAAAGCATTTATGTACGGGAACAGAAAAGCTTTTATATTGCTTTCTATACTGTTTTCTCCCGAATATTGGTTCTTTCGGGTATCGTTCTGCCCGTATTAATCTATCGAGCAGACTGTTACACAGCCTTAAAAGGATTGGTGTTCTCTTCCTTCTGTATGATGATTGTAGCTTTAATACTAATTTACAAGCCATACAGGGGAGTCAAAGCAATACATTCATCAATTGGACTGAAAGACGTTTTCAAGTATTCCATACCATTGTTAGGAGGGGATTTATGTATGATGTTATTCAGTTCATCAGACCAGTTCTACGTCAGCCGATATTTTGGAGAAATTGTTTTTGCCGAGTTTTCAAACGGATTCATACCTTTTCCTTTAACGCCCATGATAGTAGGTGCCGTTACGTCAGTATTGATTCCTCTTTTTTCGGTCGTAAAGACGCAGGATGAATTAGACAAGGCCGTAAACTCATGGAAGGAATCCATAAAAAGGACCAGCATTTTACTATATCCTTTACTGGTTTTCAGTATATCATTCTCTATAGAGATGGTAACCTTCATCTACGGAGAAAGTTATCGAAATTCGTCCGTTTATTTTTCGATATCATTAATATCCAATTTCGTAAGTGCTTATCCTTTTGTTCCTCTTTTCCTGGCATTAGGAAAAATGAAGACCTACACTTTGATTTACTTTCTGTCAGCGATATCAATCTGGATAACAGAAGGATTATGTATTCTTCTTTATCCATCCCCAATACTGATTTCCATCGTATCAGTTTGTAACACAATCACGACATTAATGATTTTCTTCACCTATATCGTTCATAGATTAAAAGTAAATCCATTTACAAAAGAAGTCCTTTCCATATTAGCAAGGGTTCTGATACATTCAATAACAGCTTTGGTTGTTGTTCGCACTTCCATTTATCCATGGCTTGAAGGGAAGCCTGTTTTTCTAATTCTAGTTATAACTTTCGTTTCATATTATCTGTTACTAATACTAACAGGCCGATGGTTCAAACTGAATTATACAAGCATATTAAATTGGTTAAAATTCAAATAAAATGAATCAAGTAATTAAATTATATAGAAAAGAATGGCTTTCCTCAACAAATGTATCAGTAATTGGCTGGGCAGAATGGGACAACAAAGTATATTCCGGTGAGAACTTTCTTCAATTGATCAATGATTTGACAGCTCCCAATAATTGGGAATTCAAGAATATCCTGGAATGGGCAAATCAATTGAACGGAACGTTTTCTATTATTTTCCAGCAAAATGATGATATATTTCTTATAACAGATCATATCCGATCTTATCCGTTGTTATATACAATGCAGAAAGGACAAGTCATCATAACAGATGATGTTATTCGTTGTTCAGAAGATTTAGGAATAAAACTCCAGGCAGACGAAAGGAAATGTGAATTTTATCTGGTTTCCGGCCTCGTTTTAGGGAAAAATACAGTTTTAAAAGATTGGTTCGCCACCCAGGCTGCTGAAGTTGTTTCGATTAATTCCAATACGATAAAGAATGAACGATATTTCATCTATCAGCTGAATCTTTCTAACAACTTGGAATTATCTCTAACTGATGAAGTTCAAAAACAAAATAACATTTATAGAAAAGCTTTCAAACGAATGCTTGAAAGCGCTCCTAATGTCCATAACTGGATTTTGCCGTTAAGCGGAGGACATGACTCTCGAATGGTTTTATATCAATTATATAAAGCCGGTATTAAAAACATTATCTGCTATACTTATGGTATTCCATCTAACCAGCAGTCTCAAATCAGTTATCAGTTAGCCAAAGAGTTAGGTTATCCGTGGTATTTCATTGAATATACAGCTGATAAATGGGAGAGACTTCGCAAGGATAATGATTTTAATCGTTATTTTGACTTCGCATTTAATGGTATAAGCGATCCTCATGTCCAGGACTTATTGGCAGTTAAAGAACTTCAGGAGAAAGAAATACTACACCAGAATGACATATTCGTTCCCGGACATACTTTTGATTTTCTAACTGGAGCTTATTGCCTGGATGGGTTGGAATCAATAAAATCCATTGAAGATTTCTGTCAATATATCCAAAACTATATAAATCAATGGCCGCGAAAGGAGAGAAGCAAAATTGTTTTTGAAGAGATAAAACAATTCTGGGAAGAAAGCCAGCTTCCATTGGAACAATTAACTGAATATTTTTTCTGGCAGGAACGCCATGCAAAGTTTATTCAAAATAGTTTAAGAGTTTACGAATACTTTGGCTATGAATGGCGAACTCCTTTATGGGACAGGACCATAGCTGAATATTGGCAGAAAATTCCTTTTCGGGATAAGAAATACAGAAAATTCCTTTATGCTTGTGAAAAGAATGGATTATATAGTCAACCTTTTAAATCCATTCCTTTTGATATGGAAATGGCTCAAATATCTCTATGGAAAAAAATAATTATCAATATTTTACCATCATGTGTCATACGCCGTTTAAAATTCTTTCTAAAGAAAACAAGTCCGGTGAATGATCCCTTAAGCAGGATTTATCAGAAAGGGAATCTCCATATTCAAGACATAATTGAATATGAAAAATACCCAACCAGTCTGAAGTTTTATCTGCGCCCTTATTTGGACAGGCCTTTATATCAGAACCCAGATAATGATGTAAATAGTTTATATGCTTTACGAAAACTCTTTTCATAAAAACATAATGAGAGAGTGATTCTTTTATGGATCAATATTTATTCTTAATTCATAGGAATAATCCTTTTCTAGAGTAAAAATCAGTAACATATATCATCAACGGACTGATTTCTGTCATTAAGGACTTATTATAAGCCAATTTATTCATAACTTTGCAGTCAGAAAAATAAACCTTTATGGCATTGAACGAGAAAGATTTTGAAATCATGGCACCGGTTGGTTCTTATGAATCACTTATGGCAGCTATTCAAGGTGGAGCAGACTCTATCTATTTTGGTATCGAAGGATTGAATATGAGGTCACGTTCCTCTAATAATTTCACTACCGACGACCTACGCAAGATTGTAGCTATTTGTCAGGAACATGGCTTGAAAAGTTATTTAACTGTAAATACTGTTATTTACGGAGAAGATATTCCTTTGATGCGTGAAATTATTGATGCAGCTAAAGATGCCGGCGTTTCAGCAATTATTGCAGCAGATGTTGCAGCAATGACGTACGCAAACAGTATCGGACAAGAAGTTCATTTGTCTACTCAGTTAAATATTTCCAACGCTGAAGCTCTTAAGTTTTATGCTCAGTTCGCTGATGTTGTTGTCTTAGCCCGCGAACTAAATTTAAATCAAGTATACGAAATTTATCAACAGATACACAAGCAGCAGATCAAAGGGCCTAAGGGTGAATTGATTCGTATCGAAATGTTTGCCCATGGAGCTTTATGTATGGCAGTTTCCGGCAAATGTTATTTAAGTCTGCATGAAATGAATGCTTCAGCTAACAGGGGGGCTTGTATGCAAATATGCCGTAGAGCTTATACTGTACGGGATAAAGACAGTAATATCGAATTGGATATTGAAAATCAATACATCATGTCTCCAAAAGATTTGAAGACAATCCATTTCATGAACAAGATGATGGATGCAGGTGTCCGTGTATTCAAAATAGAAGGCCGAGCTCGTGGACCTGAGTATGTACGTCTTGTAACTGAATGTTATAAAGAAGCTATCAAAGCTCATTGCGAAGGAACTTTTTCAGAAGAGAAAGTGGCTGTATGGGACGAACGATTGAAGAAAGTTTTCAATCGTGGTTTCTGGGATGGCTATTATTTAGGTCAACGTTTGGGCGAATGGAGCGGCAAATACGGTTCAGGAGCTACTCGTAAAAAGGTCTATGTTGCAAAGGGAATCAAATACTTCGATAAAATTGGTGTTGCTGAATTTGAGATGGAATGTGGCAAACTAAAGGTAGGAGATGAAATTCTGGTTACAGGTCCGACAACAGGAGCTGTCATGCAAACCATTGATGAGATAAGAGTTGATCTGAAGCCTGTACAAGAGACTGTTAAAGGAGAACGTTTCTCTATTAAGGTAAATGAGAAGATGCGTCCTTCCGACCGTTTATATGTAATGGAAGTAGTTAAACCTAAAATAGATTTTAACTAAATGAAAAAATATCATTTTCAGCGCGAAGATAAAGTTCGCGATTATGAATGTGATTTACAAGGCGTTGTTAATAATGCTAATTATTTGCATTATATGGAACATACGCGACATGAATTTCTGGAGTCGTTGGGCGAAAATTTCAGCGCCCTACACGACAAAGGAATGGATTTGTTCGTGGCCCGTATTGAAATTCAACTAAAACATTCACTTAGAAGCAGTGACAAATATCTTTCCTGCTTAAATGTCAAAAAAGAAGGAGTAAAGCTCGTTATGAGTCAGGATATTTACAAGCTTCCTGAAAACATTATTGTTTCACGTGGCACAGTGGATTGTGTGCTTGTTGAGAACGGAAAACTTTCCAGAGGTGAATACTTTGATAAACTTATAGATCTGATAAAGGAAAAGATGGAATAAACATGAACGACAACTTATTTTACCAAATTGCTTTAACTATGATTAATGGAGTGGGAGGCATTACCTCACGCCAGTTGCTGAATATTTATGGGGATGCCGAGTCAATCTTCAAGGAAAAACAACAAAATCTTGAAAGGATTCCAGGAATTGGCTCTGTATTATCAGAAGCAATCAAAAATCCGGAAGTACTATTGAAAGCTGAACGTGAAATCCAATTTATTGAAAAAGCAAATATTCAGGTTTTATTGACAGACAATCCAATTTATCCTTCTCGACTAAAAGAATGTCCGGATGCTCCTTTGGTTCTGTATTACAAAGGAAATGCGAATCTGAATGCAGAACATATTATTAGCATTGTTGGAACCAGACATGCCACTAATTACGGCCAGGAAATAACAGCTAAATTAATTGAAGATATCTCATATCAATTTCCCGATACACTTATCGTCAGCGGATTGGCTTACGGGATTGATGTTTGTGCACATAGAAATGCATTGTCCAATAATCTGGATACAGTAGCTATTCTTGCCCACGGATTAGATCGAATTTATCCGGCTGCACACCGTCAATATGCAGTGGAAATGCTCAATCATGGAGGATTATTAACCGATTTTCCGAGTTTAACAGACCCCGACAGGCCTAATTTCCTAAAAAGGAACAGAATCATTGCCGGATTATCGGAAGCTACTATCGTGATTGAATCGGCTGAAAAAGGAGGTTCCTTAGTTACTGCAGACATAGCCTTTTCGTATAGTAGAGACGTATTTGCTTTTCCTGGTAGGGCAGGAGACATTTATTCCACTGGCTGTAATAATTTGATCAAACAAAACAAAGCCGGTCTAATCACGTCTGCAAATGACCTGATTGATGCCTTAGGCTGGCAAAAAATAAAGAAATCAACATTCAAGCAAACGGAGATGTTCTTTTCTGACTCTTCAGACTCCCCTCAAACTCAACAGGTTCTTAAACTGTTCGAGGCTAATGAAGAGCTTAACATCAATCAGATGACGAAATTAACAGAATTATCCATACAAGAACTGACTTCAATCTTATTTGACTTGGAAATGGATGGCAGAATACAAATCTTACCTGGGAACATGTACAAATTAGCTTTAAAATAACAGCAAAAAGTATTTATTCCAAAAATAAATGATTTCACAAACTTCTATAGAAACATGCATATCTCCCGTATGTTCCTCTTCTTTTAGTCTTATTTCTCTAATATACACCTGATAAGTAAAAGATTACAGAAAAATCTGTTACGAAATCTCAACCTCATTCTGATAAAAAAGTCTCCAGCTTAATAAAAACTGGAGACTAATTATAGCTAATATAAAATGAATCCGAATTAATTAGATTTTCTTTTCAACCATCGCTTCAACGACATTAACGACATAATCACCTAATTTTTCGCTTTCACTAACCATATCCATATAATAAACACCATCCTGATAATGATATTCCTTATTGTTAATATCTTCCAGATTATGATTCTTCAACTGATTACGGTATGTGTTAATTTCATTCTCAATATTATATGTCTCATTAATATCATTATGAACCAATGTCGGTTTAGCAAGAATAACATTCATTCTATTCAATGCTTTGGTAACTAGCTCAAACATATGATCCAAATGTTTATTTTGGGATTCTGTAAATGAAGACTTAAATTCATTACGACGTTTGATAGAACGAGCCAGATTGTTACATGAATCGGCTATACTTTCTATTTCACTCACGGAACGTAGCAATACTCGAATTTCTTCTTTACCTTCAGAACTTAAACGCCCTTCAGCAACCTGAGTCAAATAATTTGCAATCTCGATTTCCATTCGGTCACTGATATTTTCATACTTTTCAACACGACTATATGTCTTCAAGAAGATATCTTCATTCTTTTCATACATCAAACTCTTTACCATATCGAACATTCTGGATGTACGTTCAGCAAACAACTTGATTTCTTTCTGAGCTTGTAAAATTGAAAGTTCTGATGTTGATAACATACCTCCAGCAATAAAAGACAAACGATATTCTTCATCATCCTGTTTAGTCTGAATGATTGAACAAACAGTCTTTTCAATCAAAGGAATAAACCAAATCATTAACAAAGTATTACAAATGTTGAAGGTCGTATGGAAAGCAGATAATTTAAATGAAACTTGCACTGCAAGATCTGTTACTTGCATTATATTTTCAACAAACCACGAAACACCTGCGGTTAGTGGATAAAATAAAACAAGAACCCAAACAACTCCAAACACATTAAACATTAAATGCGCAAGAGCCGCTCTTCGAGCTTGCGTATTTGCTGTCAACGCAGCCAAGTTTGCAGTTACAGTTGTACCGATATTTTCACCTAAAACCAACGCAGCACCTAAATGATAATCAATCCAGCCATTAGCACACATAATCAAAGTAATAGCCATTGTTGCAGAAGATGCCTGAATAACCATTGTCAAAACTGCTCCAATTAGAAGGAACAATAAAATAGACAAATAGCCCATGTCTGTAAAGTTCTGGACAAAAGCAAGCATTTCCGGATTTGCTCCCAGATCAGGAGCATGAGTTTTCAAATTGGAAAGCCCCATAAACAAGAATGAGAAACCAAATAAGAATTCACCTACTGACTTACGAGAACTTTTCCCTGAAAAGAATAACGGTATCGCAAAAGCTAAAATAGGAAGAGTAAATACGGCTATATCCACTTTAAATCCGAGAGCGGAAATAATCCAGGCCGTGACAGTTGTACCAATGTTGGCTCCCATAATCACCCCGATGGATTGCTTCAAAGTTAAAAGGCCAGCATTAACAAAGCTTACCACCATTACAGTAGTTGCTGAAGAAGATTGAATCAATGCTGTAATTAAAACTCCTGTTAGTACTCCTGTTACTCGATTCGTTGTCATTGCAGTCAGAATCTTTCTCAGGCTATCCCCGGCAAATTTCTGTAAACCTTCACTCATTATTTTCATTCCATAAAGGAACAAGGCCAGAGAACCGATAAGGCACAGAAGGTCAAAAAATGAATAGTCCATCTAAAAAATGTTTAAGTGGATTGAATATCCGATTAATATTTATATCTTTATTGATGCAAAAATACTAAAAAAGACTGAAAATTTATGGCTGAAATGATCACTATTTATTGTAAAAACACCAGTAAGTTTTATGAAATTCCATCAGGATCAACTTTACTGGAAGTTTATAAACTGGTAGGCGAACCTTTAGCATATGAGCCTATGAATGCACAAGTCAACAATCGGACACAGGATCTTCTTTATAAATGTTGGCAACCTAAAGATATAGAATTCATCGACTATACCAACTTATCAGGTATGCGAACTTACGTTAGAACTCTTTGTTATATTTTATCAAAGGCGGTTCATGATGTATTTCCGGAGGCCGTATTACACATTGAACATTCTATTTCAAAAGGATATTATTGTACTATTCATAATGGTAAAGAAGCTGATATCGGAATGCTTGCCAAGATCAGAAAAAGAATGCAAGAAATAGTTGACGCCAATTTTCCTCTGAAATTACATACCGTGCATTCAGATGAAGCTATCAAGTTATTTCATGAAATAGGAATGGAAGATAAAGCAAATCTGATTGAATCAAGCGGAATGATTTATACATCCTATTACGAATTAGATGGCTATATTAATTATTTCTATGGTTGTCTGACTCCATCAACAGGCTATATTAAAGTTTTCGACTTAGAACCTTATCAAGAAGGAGCCTTACTACGAGTTCCTCAGCAAAATAATCCAAATGTTCTGGCACAAAAGGTCATGCAGGACAAGATGTATGAGGCTTATAAAGAACAATTGAAGCTATTAAATGCTTTAGGGCTGGATAACGTAGGAGATTTGAACAAAGCTATTGAACATGGCAAAGCTTCTGATATAATTCTTATTTCTGAAGCCATGCAGGAAAAGAAAATAGCCAAGATAGCTGAAGAAATAGCCAAGCGATATGAAGATGGGGTAAGAGTTGTATTGATTGCCGGTCCATCATCGTCAGGAAAGACAACAACTCGCAAACGTTTGGAAATTCAATTAGCAACGAATCTGCTTCATCCGGTAGGAATCTCTTTAGATGATTATTTCGTTAATAGGGAAGATACACCGAAAGATGAATACGGAGAATACGATTTCGAATCGCTTTATGCATTAGATTTACCATATTTCAATTCAGAATTGCAGAAATTGATCAATGGCGAAGAAATTAATATTCCGTCTTTCAACTTTGAAACCGGCAAACGCGTTTATAAAGGTAAGAAATTGAAATTATACAATAATTCCGTCATCATCATCGAAGGTATTCATGCATTGAATCCCGAGCTTACAGCTCATTTGGATGATAAACTGAAATATCGTATTTATGTTTCGGCTTTGACTTCTATTTCATTGGATAATCATAACTGGATACCAACAACGGATAATCGTCTGCTTCGCCGTATTATTAGAGATTATCGCTTCCGTGGTTATTCAGCAGAAGAAACAATTAATCGTTGGCCAAGCGTCCGAAGAGGAGAAGATAAATGGATTTTCCCATATCAGGAATATGCAGATGCAACATTCAACAGTGCCATGTTGTACGAATTGGCTGCACTTCGTGCTTATGCAGAGCCAATTCTGGCAAACGTTCCGGAAAATTCTCCTGCAAATGCAGAGGCTTACCGCTTACTTAGATTCATTCATTACTTCAAATACATACCACAGGATGATCTTCCAAAGAGTTCTTTGCTAAGAGAGTTTTTAGGAGGTGGAAGTTTTGAGTATTGAAAAAAAACAGAGACATGTTTGATAAGCGTTTTGCTCATCTACAAAAGAAAAAGGGTGAACCTGTCTGTCAAGGTTCACCCTTTATATTTTATCTCCAATAATAAATATTATTTACGCCTTAATCGGATCAAATCCTTCACCATACACGCCATTTACAATACTTTGTGAGATAAAGGCATTACTATCGACACTCTTTACCAGGCGGAAAATAGAAACTGATTCTGATTTTTTAGCTAATAATACCACAACTTTTACGGGTTTCTTGGAATATCCACCAACGCCATCCAAGATAGTACAACCTCTACCTAGTATATTTATGATTTTATCGGCTATCTCATCGTGTTTCGGAGAGAAGATCATGAACTGAACCGACTGTCGATTTCCTGTCAATACCTGATCGATAATATAGTTGCTGACAAACATTTCAACAAAACCAAATACAATCTTTTCTACATCGTGGAACAAGAAGAATGATGATCCGATGATAAAGAAATCACAGAACAACAATGCTCTACCAATCGATATATTTTTGTATTTATTGACAATAGCTCCGATAATATCCGTACCGCCAGTACTACCATTGGCTGAGAAAACCAATCCCAGACCAGTACCACACAAGAAACCACCAATAATAATAGACATAAACGGCTGGTTACTTAATATCGGTCCTTGTAATATATTCTCAAAGAGAGATAATGATAATGAAAGAGAGAATACACCAAAAATCGTTTTGAGCAGGAATTTAAGCCCCAAGACTTTCAATGCTGCAGCCAACAAAATGACATTGATCACAAAATAAGAAACAGATACGGGAATCATTTCATTACTTGCAAAGAATATCAATGCACAGATACCACTGACACCACCCGTAATAATTTCGTTAGAAAGGATAAATCCATTGAAACCGAAACCATAAAGCAGGGTACCAACCAGGATCATCAGATAATCCTGAATTTCGAAATAATATTTGTTGGATTTAAGATTCATAATATTTTATTTTTAAGCAAAAGACCGGAAACGAGAAGTAAGAAAATTTCTTTTACTCAGGTTTCCGGTCTCTTTTATGTTAATTAACCAATTACGATATTAACGATCTTCTTTGGAACGACGATCACTTTTCTTACAGTCTTGCCTTCAAGCCATTTTGCAGAATTTTCATGACCTAAAGCAGTCTTTTCTACATCTTCTTTCGACATATCAGCAGGTAATTCCAAATTGAAACGTACCTTACCATTGAAAGAGATTGCATAAGTTGCGGTATTTTCAACCAAATACTTTTCTTCAAATTCCGGCCACTGAGCATCGCAGACACTAATTTCGTTTCCTAATTCATGCCATAATTCTTCAGCAATATGAGGAGCAAAAGGAGCAAGCAATACAATCAGTTTTTCAAGAACAGCGCGCTTGTTACATTTCATTGAGCCTAATTCGT
The DNA here is from genome assembly GCA_020026285.1 of Parabacteroides sp. The sequence goes on from JAHHQS010000035.1 coordinate 27,718, forward strand.
TCACACAAATCATAAATGCACTGATAGATGTATTGTATGAGAAGTGTTCAATATCGAATGTTACCTTCTTAATCAATTTATGCAATGATTTCAGCTCGGCAGCTGTTGGTTCTGCATCTACAACCTGCAATGAATCTGCAGAGCCGTAGAACAAGCCCCAAAGTCTCTTCAAGAAACGATGCACGCCATCGATACCATTTGTATCCCAAGGCTTGGATTGTTCAATAGGGCCTAAGAACATTTCGTAAAGACGTAATGTATCTGCTCCATATTTTTCAACAATCACATCCGGATTTACGACGTTAAACATAGATTTTGACATCTTCTCAACGGCATAACCACAGATATATTTACCATCTTCCAAAACAAATTCAGCTGTATTGTATTCCGGACGCCAGTTTTTGAAAGCCTCTACATCCAAAATATCATTAGATACGATATTTACATCCACATGAAGAGGTGTCACATCATACTGATCTTTTAATCCGTAAGAAACGAATGTATTTGTATCCTTGATACGATATACAAAGTTTGAGCGCCCCTGAATCATTCCCTGATTGATCAGCTTCTGGAATGGTTCTTCTTTGATACTTACACCCAGATCATGTAAGAATTTGTTCCAGAAACGAGAATAAATCAAGTGACCAGTTGCATGTTCTGTACCACCAATATATAAATCTACATTTTGCCAGTAACCATCAGCTTCAGCCGAAACCAATTCTTTGTCGTTATGCGGATCCATATAACGCAAGTAATAAGCACTTGAGCCAGCAAATCCCGGCATGGTGTTCAATTCAAGAGGAAA
>JAHHQS010000036.1 GCA_020026285.1 Parabacteroides sp.
GTCTGTCGCACTTGCGACAGACCGCTTTTTTACTGTGCAAAAAATAAAAATATAGATATGAAAACTTATCAAGTAAACCAAGAAGGATTTTATGGAGAATTTGGAGGAACTTTTATTCCTGATGTATTGAAACCTTGCGTAGATGAATTAAAAGAGAATTATCTGACGATATTAAACGACGAAAGCTTCAAGAAGGAATATAATCAATTACTAAAAGACTATGTAGGTCGTCCGTCTCCTCTTTATCTGTCAAGAAGATTAAGCCAATTATATGGATGCAAGATTTACTTAAAACGAGAAGACTTGAATCATACCGGAGCTCACATAATCAATAATGCCATAGGTCAGGTCCTTCTAGCCAAACGAATGGGCAAAACGAGAATCATTGCAGAAACCGGAGCCGGTCAGCACGGAGTAGCCACAGCCACAGTCTGTGCTTTAATGGGACTGAAATGTATTGTCTATATGGGTAAAACCGACGTTGAACGCCAGCATACAAACGTAGAAAAGATCAAAATGCTTGGAGCAGATATCGTTTCTGTCACTTCCGGTAATATGACACTGAAAGATGCAACCAACGAAGCCATAAACGACTGGTGCTCACATCCGGAAGATACCTATTATGTGATCGGTTCAACAGTTGGTCCTCATCCTTACCCCGATATGGTAGCCCGTCTGCAATCTGTAATCAGCGAAGAAATAAAGAAACAGCTCCTTGAACATGAAGGCAGAGATTATCCGGACTATCTGATTGCCTGTATCGGAGGAGGAAGCAATGCAGCCGGAACAGTGTATCATTATCTGGATGATGAACGCGTAAAAATCGTCCTGGCCGAAGCAGGAGGTTTAGGTATTACGACAGGTAAAAGTGCTGCCACTATCCATTTGGGAAAGAAAGGAATCATTCATGGTTTCAAAACCATCGTCATGCAGGATGAAGCAGGAAATGTACAGGATCCCTATTCCATTTCAGCCGGACTGGATTATCCGGGAATAGGTCCGATGCATGCCAATCTGGCCACCAACAAGCGTGCCCAAGTTTTTGCAATCAACGATGACGAAGCTTTGGACGCAGCTTTTCTGTTAACTCGTTCAGAAGGTATTATACCAGCATTGGAAAGTTCTCATGCATTGGGAGTATTACCTAAAATGAAATTCAAACCGGAAGATATCGTTGTCCTGACCGTTTCCGGACGAGGTGATAAAGATTTGGATACTTATATCAGATATAATAAACAGAATTTCTTGAACAATACGATTATGTAACATCTGATTATAAAACATAAAATATCTGCAGCAATATTTCTTGTTAAAGAAAAGAGCAATGAGTATCTTTATAATCAAATTAAAAACTCATCAAAAGGAAGTATGGAAAAAGAGATATTTAATAACATTATTAAGAATAAGCGCATTGAGATTCAACACTTTAAGAAAGCTGTTCCATTACAAACCCTGTTGGGTTTGACGGATGAAGCTCTTGGACGTAAAACAATCTCTATGAAAGAAGCTCTTGAGAATTCTAAATCAGGAATCATTGCCGAATATAAAAGGGTGACTCCCAATAAAGGTTCCTTTACAGTATGTAATCGTGATAAATATCTTTCCAGTTGCCAGGAAAATGGAGTAACAGGATTTTCTATTTACACAGACTACAAGTTCTACAAAGGAACTATCAGAGATTTGAAAGAGTCAAGAAAAGTATCTTCTTTACCTATTCTACAAAAAGATTTTATATTGGATTGCTATCAGTTATTCCAGGCCAAAGCGATGGGAGCTGATGCTGTATCCCTGATCGCTTCTGTCTTAAAAGAAGACGATTGTGCCATGCTGGCTACCACAGCTCACTCTATAGGTCTCGAAGTTCTCCTGGAAATCCAGAACGAATCAGAATTGTCCTTACTGAATTCCGATATTGATATGTTGGGGATTAATAATTACAAGCCGACTTCTGCCGATGCAGATGTAAATCGTTCATTAGGTTTAATCCCTGCTATCCAGACCTACTTGCAACAGCATCCGGATTGTGAACCACTACTTGTTTCTGATGGAGGAATTTCCGATCCAAAACAAATATCACAACTAAGAGAAAGCGGCTTTAAAGGTTTTGTGATAGGTTCTGAATTTTTAAAACAATCCAATCCTTGCGAAGCGTTGAAAAGCTTTATCAATAACATTGGATAATTGATAAATAACAAAATAAAAAATCCGAACTTATATGTCAAGTTCGGATTTTTCTATTTAATATGTAACACTTCCTATCATATAGCAAGCACATGAGTTCCTGCTGTAAGAGACTTCTTCTCTCCTTTTATAACCAAATCAGCAGTACAGCCTAAAGGTATACGAACCGTCAGAATAATCTTATCTCCATTACGTTTCCATTCACTTTGAATTTCACCGGCAACAGATTTATAAGACCCTTTAGCCCATTGTAATTCTTTCGGGAAATGAGGAGTCAATACGATATTCCGGAAACCAGGTTTGCTTTCATCATAATTAATTCCTGCTATCTGATTCATCATCCAAGCCGAAATATCCCCCAAAAAGACATGATTCAAAGAAGCATCCTTGAATTTAGGACTTAAAGTCCATGTTTCCGGCAATGTGGAATATCCCATTGTTTCAACCCAATATCCCCAGGACGGAGCTTCTTTCTTCAACAACATCTTCATGGCATCATCCAGATAACCATACTTAACCAGCATAGCCGGAACAGTCTTTGAACCAATCAGACCAAAGTCTGCAAAATAATTGTTATCAGCCACTCTCTTATGTAAAGATTCAGCAACAGCCTGTTCTTTTCCTTCTGGTACCAAACCGATATATAATGCTAAAGCCTGAGCAGCCATAGTCCCTTCGGCATAGGTGGCATTCTCTGCATGAAAGAACTTCTTATTTATCAAAGATTTCAAAGTTGCAGCTTTCTGTAAATAAGGAGTTGCATCTTTTCCTAACAGTTTCGAAAAACGAGCCATCAAGATATTATCCCAATAATAATAAGCAGTTGAAGTATATTCATTACTGGTAGTAGATTTCCAGAAGACCCAATCCCCTAAGCCATAAGTCAAAAAGCCATCTTTTTCTTTATTCTGAAGATATTGCAAATAACGCTCCATGGTTGGATATAGCTTCTCTATACTTTCCGTCGTACCATAATAATTATATAGAGCATTTGGTATAATAAACATAACAGCTTCCCATACCGGACCAATATTTCCAAATCCCCAGCCACTTGATGGAATAATACTAGCTATTTCTCCAGATTCACGCTGATTATCAATCACATCATCCATCCATTTTTCATAGAGTTTGATGCCGTCAAATCCCAACAAACCCAAATCGACAGCAACATGAGCGTCAGCAGTCCAACCATTTTTTTCCCTTTGAGGACAATCGGTAGGAATACTATGCAAATTACTTCGATAAGCCTGCATGGTTGCTTTCCATATCTTATTCATCATCTCGTTTGAGCATGTAAATGAGCCAACCGGTTCAACGTCTGTATGCAAAAACAAAGCTGTCAGACTTTCTTCTGTCAGTTTAATCGGTTTATCGCTTTCAATCTCCACATATTGGAAACCATGATAGGTGAAAGAAGGAACAAATTCTTCCACTTTACCGGTACCTTTCAAGAAGAATTCATCCATCTGGAAAACTTCTCCCGGTTTTTCAGGATAGTAGTAGACATTGATATTACCTTGTTCCAACCGTCCATTGTCTTTCAACAATTCTCCATGTTTAATTGTAATATGAGTACCGGCTTCACCTTTAACTTTCAATCGACATACTCCTGCGAAATTCTTAGGAAAAGTATAGACATAAAGTTGATCACTAAATACTTTCATGGAAACCGGTTTTATTTCCTCTGTACAATGAATACCAGGCATTTCCTGAGCACTAAGAATATCTGATGGGGCTTCTACAACCTTCACTTTGTTCCATTTCTGATCATTAAATGAAGCCAGTTTCCATCCTTCCGGTTCCAGACGCGCATCAAAGCGATCACCACTATATATGTTATTATAAGTATAAGGGCCACAAATGGTACGCCAGGAGGAATCGGAACTAACTGTCTGCTGACTGCCATCTTCGAAAGTCACGTTTAATTCACAAATCAATCTTGGACGATTTCTCCAGGCGGCTTTATGGAAGTTCCAAGTAGCAACAGATTGTTCATTATACCACCCGTTGCCTAATACGGCACTCAAAGCATTCTCACCTTTTTGCAGCAAAGAAGAGACATCATGAGTCACAAATAAATTTCTCTTATCAAAATGAGTATACCCCGGATCCAAGAAATTTTCCCCTATCCTTTTTCCATTCAAGAACATTTCATAATAACCCGCTGCAGAAACAGAAAGTCTTGCTGATTTCACCGCTTTGTCAATAGAAAATCCCTTCCTAAACATAGGAGCAGGTTCATATTCCTTATCCTCGTTATCCGTAATCCATTTAGCCTTCCAGTCAGCCTTTGAAGTTTTACCCAATTCAAAGGAAGCCGTTTCTGAAGTCCGACATTTATGTCCATCCTGATCCCAGACAGTCACATTCCAGTAATACCTGGTTTCAGACTTCAATTCAGTCTTGCCATCGTACAATTTCAAATCAGCAGGGGATGTTCCTATACGAATTTCATATCGAGATTCAAGAAAAGAAGTATCCTTTCCTGCATAGGTCCATGTAAAACGAGGGATCTTTGCATCCAATCCTATCGGATTTTCCAAATATTCCGTTCGAAGATTTACAGGTTTTATATCTTCATTTATCTGATTACAGCCTGTCAAAAAAGCCACAACTACAGTTGTTACCAATAATATGTTTTTCATAAAGTACAATAATTTATTTACTCACGAACAATCTTTATTCCGTTCGGAGCATCAATGGTTGATTTCACAGAACCGTCGTTCTGTTTCACATGTTTGATTTTAACAATACCCATCGGTGTAGGGAAAGTACCTTCCACCCATTCCAAGTCTGCCAAATGTGGAATGATTCTTAAAACCTTACAGCCTGGCTCCAATACCTGAACGCCTAATATATATTCGGTCAACCAGGAAGTTGGTCCTGAAGCCCAGCCATGACACAAACTATGTCTGAAACCTTTATAGCAATAGGCACCAAAATCGCCATGAATATCTTTCTTTCCTTCGGGAACCAGTTCATCAATACGAGCCGCATTGGGTAACCAGTCCAGGTTAAAGTCTTCCCAAAAAGTGGTTGCTCCCATATCCAGCATGGCTCCCCAATACGTACGGATAATATCTAAAGCTCCAGCATAGTTTCCAGACAAAGCCATCGCACGAAGCATATAATAACCATAGAAAGTAGAGAATCCATGACCACCACCTACAGAAAGATACTTTTTGTCCGCATCCTCTGCATCCATAATGCCAGCCCAGGCCAACAAAGCAGCAGCCTGTTTCATTCCCGGTTCGGTTGGATGTTTCTTTAATTTCAAGAATGATTTGATTTCTTTCGGAGCCGCTTTTCTCAATTTCTGTCCTGCCATCTTACAATCCTGTGCCAATGCTGATTCGTTCAAGATTTCACAGAGTTCAGAACCATAATCCATGGCCAACACCATCAAAGCCTGCAATCCGGCATGAATTGCTTCAGGATTTGCGTTTGAAGGCCAGTCCAAGAAACGATTACCATCCAGTTTTTCGCAACCTTTCTCATCGACTTTCGAAATAAGCAATTTCAACAAATCAACGATATATGACTTTTGAGATTGCAAATATTCCATATTACCCTGATAACGGAACCAGTCACGCTGTATCAGTAACCACCAAATGGAATAAGAACTGATTCCATTCATCCAGTTTGGTAGTGGAGTCGTTTCTTTGATCCAATCCAGGCTTTTGGGAATAGCCTTGTTGTAACCAAAAACAGTATTTACAGTCATAATTTCCGGATGCATATCACCAATCCATACCAATCGGTCACGTTTCACCCCATCCCACAAGTATTCCTGTAGATTCAAATGAACCGTATAAGCACCCGTTTTCCAGATTTGATTCAAACGTTCATCATTACACTGGAATGATCCCTTATAAGGAATATCCTGATAAATAGAGATTGCACGAACTTCCTTCAATTGCAATTCAACAGAATCATCGGGCAAATCAATTCTTACAAAACGGAATCCTGAATTTCCTGCTTCAGAAACACCTAACCACGGCAGATACATATTAAAATCGCGCATGGCATGATCTGTTGTTGCTCCATTTTTACCATCAATTTCACACATAGCTTCACTGACAGATTCTCCAAAACGGACTCTCACACGAATCGGTCTTTTCCCCGGATACATTCCTGTAACAATCTGTATGCCTCCCTGAATCTCTTTTCCAAAGTCCAATAAAAATGCAGGATGCTTCGTATCCGAACTTTTTATTACACAAATACGGCTATTCGTTAAATCAGCCTGTCCGTTACCTTCCAGCAAAAGATTATCAATGTTACTGATACATTCACTATCTTGTTGCCAGACGATACGGACAGGAGACAAATAATCACGAACACGGGAGTCACGCTGAATAGCAAACAGATTCATCACCAAGAATGAAAGACAAATAACAATCCAGCTTCTTCTCATATCGAAAATTTAAATTAATTATAAACCAAAAGCAGGAACCAGATCATCCAACTGCTGATCAGTCATACCTTCAGGATCAACACCTGAAGCCATTCTTGCACTGAAATAGATCTGAGCAGACTTGCTCAATGTATCGATTGCATCGAAACACTCAATCAAATCTTCACCTACTGCTAAAATTCCATGTTTTTCCCAGAATACAACATCATGCTTCTCCAACTGTTTGATAGTGGCACATGCCAATTCGAATGTTCCTGGAATTTCATAAGGGACAATACCTATTCCTTTAGGAACGATGATTCGACATTCAGGAATCATACTCCATAATACTTTGGTTAGATATTCAGAATTCAAGAACTTCTTGCAATGAGTCATACCAATAATATCTGTTGGGTGAGTATGAAGAACCACCTTGTTATCTCTTCCCTGAGCACGCAGATAATTATGCATCAATAAATGAGATGGAAGTTCTGATGTAGGCTTGATAGGTTTCTCTGCAATAATTTCATAACTTAAGCCGTCGGCTGAAACACGAATGATTGAGCCATTATCAAATGGAGACTGTGCTACATAACGCATTCTTTTACCAGTTCCTGTTACATAAAATATATGACCCGCAATAGCTTCCATCTTTTCAGGTAAAGCAAAAGCTGGAACCAATGCCGGCAAAGCCTTTTCTTCAGGACTTAATAAAGTGGTTATATTTAAAGAAATGTTTCCTCCATTTCTTTCTGCCCAACCTTTAGTCCATAAATAACCTGCAACTTCAGCTACTCGATCAATTTCAGCCATTAAAGCTTCATTATTCCTTAATGATTTCATTTCTAATAAAATTTATTTTACTTCAAAAAAATTACAAACATACAAAACATCAATCTATATCTATCAAATTATGATTGATTTCTTTCTTTTACAAGTTTGGGAAGACCAATGAAAAGATCAATACACACATTCCGGCAAACAAGACAAATAATGTTTTTGAACCTGCTCCTTTCCATTCCTTGAGAATGAATCCCCACATATTACTAAATATCACATTCAATGACATTAATATACTCCATGAAAAGGCCAGCATGACAGGAGAATCAGTAAAGAAACTCTTTCCCATACCTAATCCGAAGAATTGTGAATACCACAATACTCCTGCTAACGCACAGAACAGAATATTATTTACCAAAACGTTTGATGGAACTGCGAAATATTCACCTCCCGTATGATTCTTGACATTCTGGAAGATACAATAGGCTGCATTGGTTATAAATCCACCTATGGTCACCAACAAGATGACCGGATTCAAAGCGAAAAGATCACTCGCTCCGTTTTCCAGAACGTAAGTAGATATCGGTGAACCGGCTTCCAGCCCTAAATTAAAGCAGGCACTCATACCTCCGGCTAATAATGCCACCAATAGTCCTTTTGTTAATGCAAAATCTTTAACAGCCTGTTTCCTTTCTTCCTCTGTCATATTTTGTGAACGCAAACTTCCGGCATATCCAATAATTGCAATACCTGCCAATGTAATACAAACGCCTAACAGCAAGGTCAGCCCTTCGCCATGAAACAAATCCTTTCCTGCTGCAATTGCCGGAAACAACGTTCCGAATCCGGCACAAGTTCCTAAAGCAATACTTTGGCCTAAAGCTACGCCTAAATACCGCATACTCAAACCGAAGGTCAAACCTCCAACACCCCAAAGTATACCATAAAATACAGCTTTCAGACTTCCTTCCATCTGGAAAATGTCACTCAAGCTGATACTATCAGACAAAACCAGCAAAGTTCCCAAGAATGGAAATACCAACCAGGCAAAGATTCCCTGAACCAACCAAAAACTCTCCCAACTCCATGATTGAATTTTGTTAATCGGCACATAAGAACTACTTTGCCCCAAGCTGCCTATAGCGATAATCAATAAACCAATAAGTACTTCCATTATCCGCGTTTATTTGTCACTTCCTTTTCATATTTTTCGATATCAGAGATATATGAAGTTCCTACAGGAACATCATTCTTCAAACAGAACATATCCCAAACGGCCTGCCATGGCATGCTCTTTACCTCTTCCAATAAAGCAAGACGCTGGAACAGACGATCTGAACTTTCATATTCTTCCAACTTATCAGATGGTTCCAACAGAGCCTGCAGCAAAGCTTTCTGAGTAGCACGGATACCAATTACATAAGCTCCAATACGATTGATGGTAGCATCGAAGTAATCCAATCCGATATGAATTCTATCCAATGATTTAGAACGAACCAATTCACGAGAAAGATCCATTAATTCATCGTTTAAAATAACAACGTGGTCACTATCCCAACGTACAGGACGACTTACATGCAACATAATCTCAGGAGTAAACAACAGCAATGAAGAAATCTTGTCTGCCACATTTTCACTTAAATGGAAATGTCCAGTATCCAATGTTACAATTTTCTGTTTCTTTGCACCATATCCTAAATAGAAATCGTAAGAACCGACTGTATAGCTTTCCAGTCCGATACCGAACAATTTAGCTTCAATACAATCTTTCATGTTCTTATATTCAGTACTGAAAATTTCATCCAATGACTGTTCCAAAATCTGACGATATTTCATTCTGTTAGCAGGAACTTCCTTACTTCCATCATGAATCCAGAGATTCATAATACAAGGATCGTTCTGATATTTACCCATTTCTTCACTAATCCAACGACAACGTTTGGTATGTTCAATCCAGAAATTCCTGATATCATCATTCGGATTTGACAAAGACAAATTACCACTCTTCGGATGAGAGAAAGAAGTACTATTAAAGTCCAGCTTCATGCCATTTTCTTTAGCCCATTCCATCCAACCCTGGAAATAACAAGGTTCAATTTCATCACGATCAACAACCTTACCCTGGAAGTCTCCATAAATAGCATGTAGATTCAAACGATGTTTACCAGGAACCAATGAACCTGCCTTCAATATATCTGCCTGAAGTTCTTCGATTGTACGAGCACGACCCGGATAATTTCCTGTAACCTGTATTCCTCCGGTTAATGAACCTCCTTGATTTTCAAAACCTTTTACATCGTCAGCCTGCCAGCAATGCATAGATAATGCAATCTTCTGCAATTTTTCCATTGCCTTTTCTGTATCTACACCTAGTGAAGCATAACGTTCTTTTGCTATTTCGTAAGCCTGATTTATTTCCTTTTCGTTAAACATAATAATATTATTTTGAAATTAAACTTAAAAATCTTTCGTAAACTTTATCGTATTCATCGGTATTACCCTGGCAAGCAAAAAACTTTGGAGGACAACTAATCAAAATCATGTGTCTCATTTTCCATCTATCATCAACCAGCCCTGCTGCACGAGCCTGAATCAAACCATTACCAATGGCAGTTGCTTCCGAAGGACCGGCAACGACTGGCAACTTAATGACGTTTGAAATCAATTGATTCAGATAATCATTTTTTGATCCTCCACCGATAATGAATAATTGATTAATAGAATATGGACTCATATCCTTCAACAAATTCAATACTTTTCTATAACATAAAGCAAGGCTGTCATAAATACAACGTACAAACTGACCTACACTCCGAGGTTCCGGCTGATTGGTTTTTCTACAATAGGCACAGATTGCTTCCTGCATATTTTCGGGATTATAAAAACTGTCATCATTAGGATCGACCAGACTTCTGAACATTTCTTCTTTCTTGGTCAATTCTACCAACTCGTCATAAGAATAGTTCACACCAGCCTTTTTCCATTCTTCTCTACAACGTTCAAGCAGCCACATTCCGGCAATATTCTTCAAAAATCGAATTGTTCCATCAATACCGCCTTCATTTGTAAAGTTCTCTGCAAAAGATTGTTCAGAGATAATAGGATGTTCCGATTCGATTCCCATCAAACTCCAAGTACCACTACTCAAATAAGCGAAGTTTTTATCTAATGAAGGAACTGCAGCAACAGCCGATGCCGTATCATGACCGGCAACAGCAATAACCGGCACCTTATCCACTCCTGTTTCCTGAACAATCTCATCACTCAGATAGCCAACCGTTGTTCCAGGAGCAACCACTTCTTCGAACAAATCAGGTTTCACTCCTATTCTCTGAAGCAGGTCTTCATCCATTTTCTGCGTATATGGATTTACCATTTGGGAAGTAGAAGCATCCGTATATTCACAGACCACCTTTCCTGTCAACAGATAAGACAACAAGTCTGGAATAAACAAAGCTTTATCCGCATTTTCCAAAAGAGAGAAATGTTCCTTCTTCTCCTGATAAAGCTGATACAGTGTATTGAAATTCATGACTTGTATACCGGTTCGTTTATACAAATCCATTCGTGACATTTTCTCTTCAAAAAAACTTTCCGGAGTTCCAACAGTAAAAGGATCACGATATGCTCTCGGTAAGCCCAACAAGGTTCCATCTTTACCTATAAATCCAACATCAACCCCCCAGGTATCAATTCCTATAGAAGTCAATTTTATCTGTTTTTCACCACAATAAATCAAGGCCTGTATCAATTCGTTATAGATATGATATATATCCCAATAATAACGTCCCTGAAGTTTCATTACACCATTTGAAAAACGGTGAATCTCCTCCATCTTGAATTCTCCATCGGTAAATCTGATTAAAACGGCTCTACCACTTGTAGCCCCTATATCAAATGCTAAAAACACATTTACTTTCATATTTTAATTCAAATATTTAGATTTTTATTAACTTTGAACAAAGTTACCCCTTTCAAGTAGGGGACACATTAATTTATTGATTATAAACTTTTCAATTTTGATATAAATGAATCATCCAAAAGATGACCATATCTATTATTTAACCTATAGTAATAGTGATGAAGTATGGGGTACAATTGTTACCACAACAGGTTTTCAACACATAGATCCTCATTCCGTATATCCTCCTTTTAAACACCCGGAACAATACTTTTTTGAATCTCAAAAAGGTAGAATATTAAATGATTACCAATTTGTTTATATTGTAAAAGGTGGTGGAGTTTTCAAATCCGTCAATTGTAAGGAAAGATCTATAAAAGAAGGAGACCTGATTATTCTTTTTCCAGGAGAATGGCACAACTACCATCCGAATGAAGATACGGGGTGGGACGAATATTGGGTTGGTTTTAAAGGTAAATACATCGAACAATTGATATCCAACAATATTTTCTCACATAATAATCCGGTATTGGAATTAGGTATAAGCGGATCTTTATTAAGTCTGTTTGCCGATTTATTAAGAACGGCAGAACATGAAAAGGCCGGATTCCAGATCATGCTTGCCGGAATTCTTCAGCATATAACCAGTACGATTATTTATAAATCCAAAAATCAGGCTTTTGCGGATTCATATATTTTAGACAAGCTTTCTGAAGCAAGACTCTTAATGAAGCAACAGATCGAGAATCCTTCATCTCCGGAAGAAATTGCGGCTCAATTAGGAGTAGGTTATTCCTGGTTTAGACGTTCTTTCAAAGATTATACGGGAATTTCTCCGGCTCAATATCAGATACAGCTACGTCTGATCAGAGCGAAGGAACTTCTATCCAGAACTTCTTTGAATATTTCAGAGATAGCCTACAAGCTACATTTTGAAAACGGAGGACAATTCGCCACTTTCTTTAAAAAGCGTGAAGGACTTACTCCTAAAGAATATAGAGAATGGTTCTTGACTGATAAACAAGATTAATCTCTTTATCTGAAATAAATCAATTACTAACGAATAGATAATAAAAACTAGCAAATTCAACTGGATATTTTTCTTGTATCACACGGGTGAATCAATCAATTCACCTGTGTGATGCAATCAATTCATCCATATGAATTAAAAAATATATCTAATAAAATTATTACAATCCTGTCTGTTTACATAAAATTGGTTCCCTGCTTGCCAAATAAACTACAATCAAAGTATTTCCTAGCAGAATTTCTTCAATTCCTGATATAATCTTTGTACAGGCAATCCCATTACATTATAGAAACTTCCGGAAATACCTTCAACGCCTACGTATCCAATCCATTCCTGGATTCCATAAGCTCCAGCCTTGTCAAATGGCTGGTATTTATCAACGTAATAGTTTATCTCCTCATCTGTCAATGTTGAGAAACGGACTGCAGAAGTAACCGCAAAAGCGACTTGTTTTTCTGTTGTTGTCAAACAAACACCTGTCACTACATGATGTTCATGCCCAGACAAGCTCTTCAACATTTCAACTGCTTCTGTACGATCAGCGGGTTTTCCTATTACCTTATCCTCATTCCACACAATTGTATCAGCAGTAATCAGCAAAACATTTTTTTCCAAAGCAGGAATATAAGCTTCAGCCTTTTGCTTGGAAAGGAATACAGGAATTTCTTCAGGTTTTAACGAATCCGGATAATTTTCTTCCAATCCTGGAATCACTTTGACTTCAAAAGAGATATCCAAACCTGCTAAAAGTTCTTTTCGCCTCGGAGAATTAGAACCAAGAACAATCTTATAATTTTTTAAGTTTTCCAACATTTTATATTAATCGTTTTTTATTTCAAACCTAATTACCAGCCAAAAGCTTCACAACTCATCCAGCAATCCTGAGCCTTCATGGTCTGTTCTATAACATCACGAGCAATGCCGTCTCCACCGTTCTTCAAAGAAATATACTTGGCGATCTGTTTGATTTCAGGAGCAGCATCAGCCGGAGCGACAGGCAGTCCTGCTTCTTTCATTACTTCAAAATCAGGAATATCATCTCCACAATAAATAATCTCTTCGGGTTTCAGTCCTGTCTTCTCTAAAAAATCATGATAGTCATGAATTTTAACAGCACTGCGCATATAGATATGTTGAACTCCCAGTCTCTCGAAACGTATCCGGACTGCTTCCGTATATCCGCCTGTAATAATAGCCACTTGAAAACCTTTTTTTACGGCCAGCTGCATGGCATATCCATCTTTTATATTCACGGTACGCATCGGATCTCCTTCGGCCGACAAAGTAACAACTTCTCTTGACAGAACACCATCTACATCGAACACGAAAGCCTTAATCTTTCGTAAATCGTAATTTATACTACTCATTTATTTGATTGCTTTATTATGGATACTTTGACTTAAAATACGATATAAGTTTTGCATTTCAGGTTCATCGGCAAGCATATCCAGATGTTTGTTTATCACATTCTCATCATAACGGATTGCCGGCCCTGTCTGAGCCTTCAGAGCAGGCATTTCATGAACCTTGGCTGCTGTTTCATCAATCAATGGCAACAGATATTCTCGAGGGAGTCCTTCCTTTTCCAGAAGCTGCTCAGACAATGCATAGATATGATTGGTGAAATTACAAGCAAAAACAGCTGCCAAATGCATCGATCTACGTCTTTCGGAAGATAACAGACACACTTTTCCTGATAATTGTTGGGCAAAATCGGTCAAAAAAGCCTCATCTTCTTTTGTATGAGACTCTATGAACAAAGGTACTCCACAAAAAGAAATCTCTCGGCTTTTGGTGAAAGTCTGTAACGGATAAAGCACACCATATCTTTCCACTTTTCCGGCAAAGACATCCATAGGCATGCTTCCTGATGTATGCAGCCACAAACCGTTGTTTGCCGGTACCTGCTGAATGGCAGATTCCAACACAACATCTTTTAATGAGAACAGATAAATATCGGCATCGGTACGAATCCGGCTCAGATCCGTAACATAACCGCAATTTAAACGATCTGCCAATTCAGAAGCATGAGCCTCTGTCTGACTAAAGACCTGTACAATTTCTGTATTCTTCAGTTTGGAAATGGCCAATGATATATTAGTTGCAACATTTCCAGAACCTAGTACTACAATTTTCATTTTGCAACTTCTCCTTCCTTGTTTTCTTTCGGCTCCTGATAAGTTCCTAAATGTATTTTCTCCCACTGAAGGCGAGATTCATCAAAAGGTTTATTGGGTTTCACTTTATATCCGAATCCAATAATGGATAAAACCTCCAACTGATAAGGAATATTTAATAACAGACGAACATACTGAGATGAATCCTCTTCATTTTCAGTCTGTCTGTTACGAATCTGGCACCAACAACTTCCTAATCCTAAATCTTCAGCTTGTAGTTGCATATAAATTGATGCGACAGAAGCATCTTCCACCCAGACATCACTTTCCATAAAATTAGCAACTACCACAACAGCCATGGCACAATCTTTCAGAAAAGCTGCCCCGTGAGGTTTACAACCAGCCAATTTTTCTAACATCTCCTTATCTTCAACCACTATAAACTGCCAGGAATTCTTACTCTTGGAAGTTGGAGCCATTAAAGCTGCTTTCAAGATGGTTGCTACTTGATCCGGATTCAATAACTGACCAGTATATTTACGTGTACTTCTTCTATTCTTGATTAATGATGCAAAGTCTTTCATATTTTCTTAATTTTGCATTTGATTATAACACCTATCCGGCAAAGATAGAAATAAAAAGGGTGCTAATTATACGTTTCCATTCTTTTTGGCGTTATATTAAGGCTGCCTGATTATATTTTTCAGAGAAAAATCCTCTAAAAATATAAGGGAAGAATTTATTTAAAGAAATATCACAAATATGAAGATACGCATATCGATCATTTTATTGTTTTTATTCACATCATTAACCCTTATTGCTCAGAAACGAGTAAAAGTAACGGGATATGTAAGAGATGCAGACGGAAATCCTTTGGAATTGGTAAATGTGATGGTAAAAAACACACTCAATGGAACTATAACGAATGAAAAGGGTTTCTATTCGCTTCAGGTGGCCCAAGGAGATTCTGTCACGTTCCTTTATTCCTGTTTAGGATATAATAAAGCACAACGCATTATTCCTTCTCTTCATGCAGATATGCGACTGAATGTAAAAATGAATTTTACATCAATCAATTTAGGAGAATTTGCTGTTACAGCGATCAAGAAACAGACAAACACTATGGAGTCGCTCCAGGCAGACAAAATAAAACTTCTACCCGACCCTGCCGGAGGAAGTATTGAAAGTCTAGTGGTAACATTTGCTGGTGTTTCTTCAAACAATGAATTAAGTTCACAATATTCTGTACGCGGTGGCAGTTTTGATGAGAATATTGTTTACGTAAATGGTATTGAAGTTTTCCGTCCGTTATTAATTCGTTCCGGACAACAGGAAGGTTTAAGTTTTGTCAATCCGGATCTAACTCAGGATGTCAATTTCTCAGCCGGAGGTTTTGAAGCTCGCTATGGCGACAAGATGAGTTCCGTTCTGGATATTACATATAAAAGGCCTAAGAAATTTGAAGGTTCGGCATCTGCCAGTCTTTTAGGTGGAAATGTTTCGGTTGGCAGTTCAATTGGCAACTTCACTCAGATTACGGGTTTCAGATATAAGAGCGGCAGCTCCTTGCTTTCGACCATGGATACAGATGCCGAATACGATCCTCGATTCATGGACTTGCAAACGTACATGACTTATCAGTTCGGGCAGAAATGGGAAGCAACCTTCTTAGGGAACTATGCAACGAACAAATATCATTTCACACCACACAGCCGTGAAACGACATTCGGAACAACAGAAAATACTCAAAAGTTTACAGTATGGTTCCCGAACAGTAACGAAAGAGATAAATTCGAAACGATGTTCGGAGCCATGACTTTATCGTTTAAACCGAATATTAACACGAATCTTGGTATTCAAGCTTCTGCTTTCAATAGTAAAGAAGATGAAAGATATGATATCGCAGGAGAATATTGGCTAAACGACGGAACAGGTGATAATTCGAATATGGATGCCGGAAGTTCTGCCATGTCTGTTGGCCGATACCAGGAACATGCACGAAACAATCTTCATTCAACCATTATGAATGTAGGACATTTCGGTAGTACACGTATTATGAATAATACAATTAAATGGGGGGCACAGATCCAGCGCGAACAAATAAATGACAAAATTATCGAATGGGAAAAACGAGATTCTTCCGGTTATTCCCTGCCTCATACGGGTAATGGGGTAAACCTGATTTCGAATCTTTATTCCAAAAACAAGTTGGAAAGTACTCGTTTCTCCGCATATGTTCAAGATGCCTTTAAGTTCAGAACCAAACAAGGCTTGTTCAACATTACAGGAGGTATACGTGGTGCTTATTGGGATTATAACAAGGAATTTATCTTTAGTCCACGTATTTCTATCGGTTTCATTCCTAACTTCAATCAGGATCTTACCTTCCGACTAGCTGGAGGATTATATTATCAGTCTCCATTCTACAAAGAATTACGTAAAGTAATTAATGATCCGGAAGGAAATAACGTAGTTGAATTGAACAATGATTTGAAATCACAACGTTCTATCCATGTTATTGCCGGAAGTGATTTCACATTCAGGGCTCTTGACCGTAATTTCAAATTGACAGCAGAAGTTTATTACAAGAAGCTGGATAATCTGATACCATATACAGTTGATAATGTCAAAGTCCGCTATTACGGAGAAAATTGTGCCACTGGTTATGCAGCCGGTCTGGATTTGAAATTCTTTGGAGAATTTGTTCCAGGAACCGATTCTTGGATCAGTTTTTCATTAATGAAATCGGAACAGACTATTAGAGAAAAGACAAAAGCTCCGCTTCCTAATAGTCCAAGATATAACCTTAGTTTATTCTTCCAGGATTATTTTCCAGGTTATAAACGTGTAAAATTAAACTTGAAGGGGGTACTCTCCGGAGGATTACCTGTTACCATTCCTAACAAAGGCTACGAAGACGGATACTTCCGCACACCAGCGTACAAACGTATTGACCTTGGTTTGTCATATCAGCTGATAGACAAAGACGATATGATTCGTAACAGAAAATTCTTCAGTTGCTTCCAGAATGTATGGTTAGGTCTGGATGCTTTCAACTTGTTTGATATGAAGAATATCAGTTCCTACTACTGGATCACTCGTTCAGACAAGAACCAGTTTGCTATTCCTAATTACCTTACAGGTAGACAAATCAATGTCCGTTTATTGATAGATTTCTAACCGAAACATAAAAAAAGAAGCTGGAGACTGAATCTCCAGCTTCTTGATCAAAGTTCACATATATTGTCTGGTTTTATCCATATCCTCATAGCAAGTTTAGATAAGCAGAATATTAAGTGCCAGATAATCCCGACTCACGACGGAATGACAACTATGCAAACCCAAGTATAAAGGTTAGTGTATTTTTCTTTCACCTAAGAATCTGACAACTCCCATAGAAACAGCCAAGATTCCTAAAACAATCATCAGAATCATTTTTGTTGATGAATTATCGAATGTTGTTGTTCCAATCAATACTAATATGATACATGAAATCATCATAACAGCATCTGCCAAATCTTTACTAATTTTCATAATCGTATCTTCCTTTAATTATTGACCTTATTTTTTTTCATTATCACATGCTACCTCTTCTTCAGAAGGATTACTTAATGATTTCATAATTCCATAGAAACCATAAATCCAAGTAGCAAATACGATAATCAATTTCAGATAATCATTTGAAACCAATGAGCTGAAAGCAAAAACTGAACCTGCAATAATTAAAACTAATGAAAACCAAAGATTATATTTTTTATTCTTAAACATGATAATTTACTTTTTATGATTTAATAATATAAGTGAAACATTATTCCTGATACGAAGAATGTTTCATGTGAAAATTTGATTACAACATATTCTTCTTTCTAGAGAAATACATATACGCATCCAGGAAAAAGGGAACTCCTTTATTGCCTGTGCAACTAGAAACAAGACAATGTTTTTTTAATATAAATGAGATAATCCGGGTGTACAAGAGATAGAACATATGCTTATAATCCTTGACCTGAAACTAGTCAAAGAAATAAGACACAAACACCCTATAAATCATAAAAGGCTAAATCAATAGTTTCCGCAAGGCATAAATATGATAACCATTTAAAGATAATAATGCGGATAAATTAATATGATGAGAAATTGATATTTCTTCCAAAAGTCTGGTTATCGAATTATATTCTTTCAAACGCAGCAACTGTTTTATTTTCACGATCTGATTCTGGGAACGTAAATTAAAATTGTAAGTTACCGTCTGAATGACTCTGCGTGGAGCCAATAAATTACTGTTTTTTAAATCTTCACTTAAAACAGCCAGACAAGATTCGATGTCATTTATTCCATCTCTCTCTAAAACAGTTTGTTCTTCATGTAAATACATAGTCATATCCTCTCCTATATTTTCACGGTCAGCCAAGAAAAATATAGTTGAAAATAAAAACCCTATTAAAAATACGAACTGTTTCATACCGCAAATATAGAATGTTTTTATGAAAATGAAAAAAGTATTGCTAATTTGTTCTTAATTTTGCATATAAAAGACAATTAAAATGAAAAATACACCTAAAAACAAATTAAGAGCATGGGTTGAGGCCTCTCGCCCACGTACATTACCCGCATCATTAAGTCCCGTTTTAGTGGGTTCGGCCCTTGCATATAGGGATGGATTCTTTCAATGGACTCCAACTATACTTTGTGTATTCGTTGCTTTACTGGCTCAGATTGCAAGCAACTTTGCCAATGATTATTTTGATTTCAAGAAAGGAGCCGACAGAGAAGATCGTTTAGGACCGGAAAGAGCTGTTGCTCAAGGATGGATCAAACCGAAAAGTATGCTTATAGGAACATTTATCACTTTGGCCCTGGCCTGTCTGTGCGGTTGTGGATTATTATTCTTTGCCGGTTGGGAATTAATTCCGGTGGGCATTGCAATAGCAATATGCGTACTGGCTTATTCGGCTGGTCCTTTCCCCTTGGCTTATAATGGCTTTGGAGATATTTGTGTATTATTATTTTATGGCATCATTCCTGTGTGCTTTACCTATTATGTACAGGCATTATCATTCTCAGGTCTGTCGTTCATTCTATCCTTTGCCGTAGGATTATTATCTACGAATATCCTTATAATAAATAATTATCGTGATTATGTTCAGGACAGACAATCAAACAAACGAACGACTGTTGTATTATTCGGTCGCCGCTTTGCCAGAATATTTTATTTAGTCAATGGACTAATCGCCATATCCCTTGTCTTTCCATTCATCATACAAGTTGATATCTGGATGCAAGTTCTCTTTGGATTATTTTTTGTTCTGTTCATCTCAACATGGTTCCACATGAAAAATTATCAAGGGAAAGCATTAAATAAGGTTCTCGGAGAAACAGCCAGAAACGTTCTTTTATTCTCTATTCTCGTGGCTTTATTTCTGTTTATCTATTAATGAAACAGACTTCATATTATAAAAAGGAATCGACTATATATCGATCTTATAAAGATTCAGATATATAGTCGATTTCTTTTATAATTCCTTATCCAGGGTATTCCAGGTCTCAGTCAAGCATGTCATGGACGGATCTTACGAACAACTGTTGATAATGTCTTCTGAATTGTTTTCGACAAAATAATCAATGTAACTGCTGTTACAATTAACAAAATACCAAAACCTTCCTGCCAGGTAAAAAGTTCATCGAAAAACAATGCACCAACAAAAACTGCAGTGACTGGTTCCATAGCTCCTAAAACAGAAGTCAAAGTACCTCCGATATTATGAACTGCCAATACCAATGTAATATTTGAAATTACTGTTGGCACTACTGCCAGAAGAATCAGATTCATAAAAGAGATATCATCAGGTATTGGTTGAATTCCTCCACTCGCTGTAGCCTTGATGGCAAATAATATCATACTGACAATAAAGACATAGAAAGCTAACTTACGTCCATTCATATTATGTACTCTTGACTTGTTGACAACAACAATATAAGATGCATAACCTACGGCAGAAAGAAGAACAATCAATAATCCAACACCATCAAACGAGAAATCCTCTCCTTTTATGGATAATTTCGCAACTCCATACACAGCCAGTATGATAGCGAACCAGGTAATCCATGAAGCTTTTTCCCTGAAAAAGACAAACATCAGTAAGGTTACAAATACCGGATACGTAAAATGAATGGTTGTTGCAACACCAGCTCCCATGAAATCATATCCCCAAAACAGGAACATCGCAGAACAGGTATAGAAGAATCCCAAAAGAACAAGAGCAGGTATATCCTTTTTACTTATTGCAAACGACTCTTTCTTAACAATCATCATCAACCCCAAGGCTATGGTAGCAATCACAAAACGATAAAATAAAATGGAATCGAACACCATTCCTTTTGCCATCAAGGGCAACGTAAACAATGGAATCAGACCAAAAGTAACTGAAGTTACTATTCCATAAAAGAATCCTTTCAAATTATTCATAAGACATTAGTCTATTAAATCTTTTTATTTCTTTCATATATAAAAATCCGGACAGTATTGTCAGGAAACAATTACCGTCCGGATTTTTCAATGGTATAATAAATAACAATTAATTCTTTATTATAATAACATTCCTGCCGCAACTTCTTCAGCAACAGCTTCATTCTTTATAGCAGTAACCAAAGCCAGACCAAAATCAAAAGCAAAACCTGGTCCTTTACCTGTGATTACATTTCCATCAACAGCAACACCGGCTCCTGTCACTTCAGCACCGATCAAGCGTTCTTCGAAACCTGGATAACAAGTAGACTTACGACCTTTCAGAAGTCCTAAACCACCTAACACCATGGGAGCTGCACAAATAGCTGCTACAATACGATTCTCACGATATTGCTGAAGCAATGCTTCTTTCAAAGCTTCACAGTCGTTCAAATTTGCAGCACCTGGCATTCCCCCAGGCAAAATCAATGCAGAGGCTTTTGCTAATGAAACTTCTGCCAGAAGACAGTCAGCCTGAATTGTCAGATTATGTGCACCAGTAACCGCTTTCTCTCCCATAATAGAGACTGTTACAGTAGGAATTCCTGCGCGTTTCAACACATCAATTGTTCCAATAGCTTCAATTTCCTCAAAGCCAGTTGCTAAAAACACATATGCATTTTCCATCATGTAATCGTTTATTTAAGTTTATATAAATAAGTAATTGTTCCACTCTGATTATTAGCCCCGCTAATACTATTAAATGTTGCTCTCTTGGCAGCATCCAATGCACTCTTTCTCATAGAAGCATTATCAATATTAGTACCACGACCAATCTCAGCAAAGATAACTTTACCCTTAGGATTAACTGTAATATTAATTACAATCCTTCCCTCTTCCTGAATTGTATAGGCAGGTCTAGGCAAACCACCGGCACCTATAGAACGGCCATTCAAATTAAATGATCCATATCCTCCAACGCCTTCGTTAGCTCCATGATCAGAATTACCAAAAGGACTACCCTGATTTCCGGAACCTTGATTACCATCACCTTGACTATTACCTTCAGCACTACCAATACCAAAAGCACCAGCTACTTTATTCTTGATAGCTTCAGCTCTTTTACGTTCCTCTTCCGCTTTTTTTGCAGCTTCTGCCTTTTTACGAGCTTCTTCTGCCAAACGTTTGGCTTCTGCATCCTTCTGTTTCTGAATCTGTTCTTTCTTGGCTTCTTCCTTTCGTTTCTTATCAGCTTCCTCTTTCTTACGCTTCTCTTCTTTTTTCTTCTTATCATTCAAAGAAACGCTTTCCTCTATGTCCTGAGTAAGCAGATCCTCTTTTGGAGTTTCCACTTTTGGAGCAGGAGCTGGAGGTGGCGGAGGAGTCGTTGTTGTTTCCTGCGGAAGTTCCTGTCCAGTATATTTAGGTTCGAAAGTTCCAGCAGCCAGGTCAACATTACCAAAGTTGACCAAAACGCCACCATCTTCTTCCGGAGCCACTGTTTTTAAAACAGAAAACCAAAGGATCAGAAAAATAACAACATGAAAAATCGCCGATCCGATTAATCCATATATGTCATCCTTATTAAAATTAAACATATCAATTTCAGATTTACTGCGGTCTGGTAGCTAGTACCATTTTGAATTTATTTTCGTTCGCTATATTTAGAATTTTCACTATTTCCTTGTAAGGAACAGTTTCATCTGCATACAAAGCTACAAACATCTCCGGTTCTTTGGCAAAACATTCCTGCAAGAAAGGAGTTATCTCGTTATAAGATACCTGAACTTCTTTCTGTTTACCAAAAGCCACATAATAATTCAATCCTGCATCAATTGTAACACGAGTCAAAGGTTTTACAGCTGTCTGCTTTTGTGCCTGAGGCAAAGTTACTTTGATAGCATTCGGAATTACAACTGTTGATGTAACCATGAAGAAGATCAACAGCAAAAAAATCACATCCGTCATAGATGCCATGCTGAAGGCTTCCGATACTTTGGTTCTTCTTTTTAATCCCATAACTTATCAAAATTATAAATTAATGAATGCCTTTAGTAGAAAGCTTGAACTTAAATCATTCCAAGTTCGCTACTAATACATTCTTTAATCTGCAGGTTCGTTTAGCAAGTCCATGAATTCCATTGTCTTGGCTTCCATTTTGTTCACCACATTATCTACCTGTGAAACCAAATAGTTATAAGCGAACAAAGCAATAATACCAACAACCAATCCACCTACAGTTGTAACCAGCGCTTCATAAATACCACCAGACAATAATGAAACGTCTACATTTGTTCCTGCATTTGCCATATCAAAGAATGCACGAACCATACCTGTTACAGTTCCCAAGAAACCTAACATTGGAGCACCTGCTGCTGTTGTTGCAATAACCGGGAAACCTTTTTCCAATTTTGCAACTTCCAAGTTTCCAACATTCTCGATTGCAACCATAACATCGTTCATAGGACGTCCCAAACGAGTGATACCTTTTTCAATCATTCGAGCTGAAGGAGTATTTGTTGTACGACACAAATTCAATGCCGAATCCAATTTTCCTTCATGTATATAATCTTTTATACGATTCATAAAGTTTACATCTTCTTTACCAGCACGTCTGATAACCAATAAACGCTGAATAAAAATGTAAATAGCTAACAAGGATAACAGCAACAATACGACCATAATCCATCCACCTTTGAAAGCAAGATCAATAACATTAATTTCTGCTTCAGTAGGCATTGTTGTCTCTGCTACCTGAGTCAAATCAGGCATCTGATCAGCTGCTTTCGCAGCAGATTGTAATAAAAGTAATAGACTCATTTTTTTAGGTATTTATTAATATTTATTTTTCTAAACAAGCTTTATATTGTTTGATTGTTTCTTCCAGACCTAGATACAAAGCATCACAAATCAATGCATGACCAATTGATACTTCGTCTAAAAAAGGAATATTCTGGCTGAAAAAAGCAAGATTCTCCAGACTCAAGTCATGACCAGCATTTACACCCAGACCTAAATTCTTTGCAAAGCGAGCAGCCTCCACAAAAGGAGCAATTGCTTTATCACGATCTTGCGGATAGAAAGTTGCGTATGGCTCAGTATAAAGTTCAACACGATCTGTACCTGTCTTTGCAGCCAATTCGATGTTATCCAATTCTGTTCCTACAAATATAGAAGAACGAATGCCATTACTTGTAAACTGTTCTACTAAATCTGAAAGAAAATCAAAATTATTCTTCACATCCCATCCAGCATTCGAAGTAATTGCATCTGGAGCATCCGGAACCAACGTAACCTGAGTTGGTTTTACTTTCAAAACTAAATCGATGAATTTATCACAAGGATAACCTTCTATATTAAATTCCGTTCTGATTAATGGTTTTAATCCGTATACATCGCTGTAGCGGATATGACGTTCATCCGGACGTGGATGAACTGTGATACCTTGTGCCCCAAACTTTTCAGAATCCTGGGCAAATTTTAACACATCCGGCATATTGCCCCCACGGGCATTGCGAATTGTAGCTACTTTGTTAATGTTTACACTTAAATTTGTCATCGTATATCGTTAATTCTTTTTCTTTAATTACTTTTGCACCAAAGTATCTGCAAAATTAGCAGTTTTAGGAAAAAAACAGACAAATGTTGGTGAAAGATTTCATAACAAAAGAAATCCCCGTGTTAAAAAGTTTTGATACGGGCGAATATGCCTTGTCTTTAATGGATGATTTCAAGGTAAAACATCTCCCTGTTGTTTCGAATGATTCTTTTTATTATTTAGGTCTCATTTCTGAAAAAGGACTTCTATCCGGTTCTGATATTTCTCAACATATTGGAAATTTTATTCAAACGGAATCATTATCTGTTCGTCTAGATTCACATTTATTCGACACCTTATCAATAATAACTCAAAACGATTTAAGTTTGATTCCTGTTGTTTCTGAAAACAAGGAATATGAAGGCGTTGTTACACGAGAACTATTAACGAATGTTTTTGCAGATGTCTGTAACACGAATATCTCTGGAAGTATTATTACTTTAGAAGTTTCACCGACAGACTATTCTGCCACAGATATCGCCAGAATAATTGAATCGAATAATGCTCATATTATTACCTGGCTTACACACATTGAAAAAGAAAACGGAAGAATTATCGTAACACTCAAAATTGACAGAGAAGATGCATCTGCTGTCATTCGAAGTTTTGAGCGTTTTAATTATGCCATTCTTTCTCATTTTATGAAGGATGGAATAGTTGATGATATCTTTCAACAACGCATGAAAGAATTAATACATTATATGAATATATGAAAGTAGGAATTTTCGGAAGTAAATATCAACAAGAAAAACAAAGTATCATTCGTCGAGTATTTAATAAACTGAATGAACTAGAAGCTGAAGTTCATGTTGACTCTATCTTTTATGAATACCTATCAACAACATTCAATTTCAAACCAGAAGTTAATAGTTTATTGACAGGAGATTGTTTTGATCTTGATGTTGCCATCAGTATGGGAGGAGATGGAACGTTCTTAAGAACTGCAGCAAGAATCAATCGCCAGAATATTCCTATTTTAGGTATAAATACCGGCAGATTGGGATTCTTGGCTGATGTTGGCAGTACAGAGATTGAAGATGCTTTGGAAGAACTGTTCAAACATTATTATAGAGTTGAAGAAAGAAATTTACTTTGCCTGGAAACAGAAACAAAGGCTTATAAAGGCTATAATTATGCTTTAAACGAGATTGCTGTTCTTAAAAGAGATACGTCATCAATGATAACAATTCATACATCATTGAATGATGAATATTTAACCTCATATCAAGCTGACGGTTTAGTAATAGCAACGCCAACCGGTTCAACAGCCTATTCGATGAGTGTTAACGGACCCATCATTTTACCAAATGACAATAGTATAGTATTAAGTCCGGTAGCACCTCATTCATTAAACGTCAGGCCATTAGTAATTCCTAATGATTATGAGATCAAGTTGGGAGTAGAAAGCAGGAACAAAACATTTCTTATATCCTTAGATGGAAGATCAGAAATATTTCCAGCGGGAATCCAACTAACAATCAGTAAAGCTGATTATACTACTAAAGTTATCAAAAGGTATAATCATACTTTTTACCAGACACTAAGAGAAAAACTGATGTGGGGAGCTGATATCCGAATGAAAAAATAAAAACTTAGAATTGGATAAGAACAGAAAGGGAAGGATGTTTTATTAGTATCATCCTTCCCTCCTTATATATTTATGCAAAGTATAAATCTTCCATTAAGATTTTTATACCTATCCCAATTAAAATCAAACCTCCTATGAGATCCAGCTTCGAACCTATTTTATTTCCTGCTACAACTCCTATATAAATACCTATTGCAGAAAATAAGAATGTAACTATTCCTACAATCCACAAAACTAAAGATACTGAAATACGAAGAACGGCTAAAGAAACACCAACTGCTAAAGCGTCAATACTGGTAGCAACCCCCAGACCACATAAGGTTTTTAATCTTAATGAATTTATTTTTTTCTCTTCTTCCTTATCCTTCATGCTCTCCAATATCATTCCTACACCCAGATACAGAAGTAAAAAGAAAGCTATCCAATGATCGAAAGCCTCAATCCATCTTAAAAAACCAAATCCTAATAAATAGCCTATTAAGGTAAACGAAGCCTGAAAAAAGGCCAGAATAAAAGCTATTTTAAATACAACTTTCAATAAGTATTTTCGAATAATCGCTCCACATGCAACCGAAACGGCCAAGCTATCCATAGATAATCCAATCGCTAACAATAGAATATCCAAACAAGACATATATCAAATTTTCTGTGAACAAAAAAGGCTGATTGGTTCAGCCTTTTCTTTGTATATTTTTTCTTAGATTTCCTCTGAGATCTTATAATTATTTCTGCTAGATGAATTTCGAGAGATTAATTCGCCAATGAATCCCGTCAAAAACATCTGTGTACCCAACATCATTCCAGTCAGAGCTATGTAAAAATAAGGAGAATCTGTCACTAATCTCATTGGTGCTCCAGACATTAATGACACCATTTTAGCTCCAAGAACTACTACTAAAGAAATAAAACTTAAGAAAAACATAACACTTCCCCATAATCCGAAGAAATGCATTGGCTTCTTACCAAATTTAGAAGTAAACCATAATGTTATCAAGTCCAGATAGCCATTTACAAAACGATCCAAGCCAAATTTAGTAGTTCCATATTTACGAGCCTGGTGATGAACCACCTTTTCTCCAATCTTATTAAATCCGGCAATTTTTGCCAAATAAGGTATATAACGATGCATATCGTTATAAATTTCTATATTCTTGACAACAATTTTCTTATAGGCTTTTAAACCACAATTAAAATCATGCAAGTTATGGATTCCTGAAAATTTACGGGCTGTTGCATTAAACAATTTAGTTGGAATAGTTTTAGACAATGGATCATAACGTTTCTTTTTCCAACCTGAAACCAAATCATATCCATCAACTGTAATCATTCGATACAATTCTGGTATTTCATCCGGACTATCCTGCAAATCAGCATCCATCGTTATTACGACATCTCCTTCCGCTCTTTGAAAACCACAATGCAGACCTGGAGATTTTCCATAATTACGACGGAAACGAATACCTTTCACTACAGATGATTTCTTACTAAAGCCTTCTATGATTTCCCAGGAATTATCTGTACTTCCATCGTCTACAAATATTACTTCATACGTAAAGTTATTTTCCGCCATTACTCGCTCAATCCAGGCAAAAAGCTCTGGAAGGGATTCTGCTTCATTATATAACGGAATTACAACTGATATATCCATATTTTAAACGATTGATTACTTATTTCAAATTTATGAACGTTTTCTTGTTACCAAATAAGCTACAGGTATTGACAAAATAATACCATAAAAGACATTATTCAAGATACCTTGTAAAGCCATATTTATGGGTGAAATGTGCATATTCTTTATTGACTCCAAAACCTTCGGATCAACCTGAGCATCTTTTAATGCATTTACAGTCTGGGTAATAGAAGATGTTATAAAGTCCTCTGGAGCCACAAATTTATAAAAGATATAATGCATCAAAGATACTATTATTGCCGCAAAGAAATAAATCAAGACTCCAAAACGCCATATATGAGAAAAACCAACTTCTCTGTTCCAATATTCATAATGCATTTTTGACATTCTATAGGCAATTACAGGAACAAACATTGATAATCCCCAATAAACTGGCATAACCAGAGGAAATTTGAATCCAATCATATAGAAAATGTATTTTATCACCCAAAACAATCCCATAAAGAGTCCAAAACTCATTGCAGACTGTATGATTGTATTCCTCTGTACTTCCATATTTTCAACCTCTAATTTTTTTTGTACGACAAAAATACTCTTTTAAGCTAACATTGCAAAAAACAGTTTAAATTTATTCAAATAAAAAAGTCTCTTACAGCTTTTAAACCGTAAAAGACTTTAATTGAACAATTCATAAACAGTGACCTCGGAGGGGCTCGAACCCTCGACCCAATGATTAAGAGTCATTTGCTCTA
>JAHHQS010000037.1 GCA_020026285.1 Parabacteroides sp.
TATTTCCGAGATTGATAAATGTTGGATATAAAGCCTTCGATCCATTGGTATGCAAGCGATCGTATGTCAGATTTTCCATTTGCTTCATATTTATAGGCTCTATGCCAACATATTCTAAGATATCCGGATCGTAAGGAAGAGCAAAACTCAAAGCATTGACTGATTTCAGATCAACTCCTTTTATGGAAATTAGAACCTCATCACCTTTATTGAACTGCTTTTTGGACACTTTCATTTCCAGTTTTCCTGCCACTTTCACATCTATTGAATCTGGCTGAACTCCTCCCTCCAGTTGAGTCCCTACTACAGATATATCATAAGCATCTATCAAATCATTCTGATTGATATCACCATTACTGATATAACCTTCGAAATCACTATCTCCTTTTCGAAGTCCGGTATAATTGATATAAGAAGTCAAATCATTCTGATCGATTTTTCCATCATTATTAATATCTCCCGGAATATAACTTTCTGTTCCAGGAACCTTGAACACATAGATTTCACGACCTGATCCATAGTTGCCTACTGCTTCGGTTACAGACAGTTTGATATATCGAGCTGTCGGATGTTCTTTAAACTGGAACACTTTAGTTTCCACATCTCTTTTCCAGGTAAATTCACCCGCATCAGTCCATCTCTCTTTATCCATACTATAAGCAACCGAACCTTTCAGGATAGTTCCGTTTCCACAATCCAGACGACCCAGATAATGAAACTTATCCAATTGATTGAATGTTTTCAAATCGATAATCAATTCGAAAGGAACAGCTTTCGCACCATATTTGGAATGCCATACATCCCCCTTATCTTCAAAGTCAAACAAACGTTTCAATCTTCTGCCCTGACTTTCAACAGAACACTCTCCGGACAATCCATGGAGAGCAAACTCCAACGGATTATGTTTAGTTGTCACTGTACATTCATTCCAGTCGGAATAGCCATCTTTGTTAACTGAACGTATTTTAAATGTATAATCTGTTTCTGCGGTCAAATCTGTAAATAATAATGAATTGTTTTTAATCGTACTATACAATATTCCATTCAATTCTATTTCATAGAAATCTGCATTAGATACCTTTTCCCAAGTAGGTGTAACCGTATATGCTTCTATATTTTCTTCGGGGATCACCAGTTTCGGAGACTGAAGTGTACCTGATGTCAAACGTGTTTTATCTGTATTATCATATACAAAACCTTTAATTTTCACATCCGTAGAAGTTGCTGTTACATCCGTTTTTGCCAGCTTGATATATAGTACCGGATTCTTGATAATAGCAACATTTTCAAATTCACTTCCGGGTGTAGCATATTTATTCAGATTCGGAGCTTTATTGAAAAACATGCAATTCTCACCCTGATCGAAAGCTTCTTTTGAAACGACTTCTGTCAGTTTAATATTCTTTCCGCCCATCTTTATCTTGACAGACTTCGGCTTTTCGGTCACATTAATACGAAGTTCGGTCTGCTTCTCACTTTCAAAACCAGTAAAGTCTCCTTTTGCCGGATGAATATGAATATCCACTTCCCCTTTTTCATTCATAAATGATTCGATGAGAGTTGTAACACTTTTTCCTTTGCGATATTCTTCCGTCTTGCCATCGTCGTCATATTCAGTAACAGAGCTGTATTTTCCTGGATAAAATTCATAAATACGAAGTGCGTTATTAACCTCTGCAACATTATTATTTGGATTTGTCAATGACAGGATAGCACCTTTTCTGACAAAGACAGGTAACTTCCATATAGGTGCCTGGAAATTATTGATTACTCTTCCACCCTGATAAACATCTCCCGTAAAATAATCAATCCATTCACCTTCGGGAAGATAGATACCATCACGAATATCATTTCCCTTCTCATCCATTTGGGTTTCCTGATAAATGGGAGCTACCAGGAAATCAGGTCCGAACATATATTGATACTGGGTAGCCTTTCCTAAAGTATAAGCATTGGGATATTCCAGAAACATCGCACGAATCATTGGCAATCCATCCACAGACTCTCTGGCAATGTTATAGGAATAAGGAAGAAGCTCAGATTTCATCTTTAAATACATTCGATTGATAGAAGCTGCCGGCTCCCCCAATATATGAGGATATTTCGGAGTACTTCCCCAGCCATCCATATTCAATTGCATCGGAGTCCATGTTTTCCATTGGAAATCTCGGATATTCACAGGGACATTCTTTCCTCCAAAGATACCATCCATATCAGAAGTGATATTCGGCTGACCGGAAAGTCCGGAACCTATATAGGTAGGAATATGAAAACGAATATATTCCCATTGTCCGCCTGTCTGATCGCCCGACCAGACACCAGCATACCTTTGTGTCCCAGCCCAGCCATCCAAAGAGATTATAAATGGTCTGGCATCATTTCCATAATAAGGCATAATCTGTCCGACATCTGATACACCATTCAGTCCGAATGAATACCCTGCTCCAACCCAGGCCACATCTGTTTTCAACACACGTACTCCGGCATCTCGAACTTCCTTGACAATGTCACGCTGCAACAAAGGTTCCACACCTTCTTTCGGATGTAAATCCGATTGAGTCCACAAACCAATTTCCACTCCATGCTGTCGGGCATAATCTCCCAAATCTTTTAAGTTCTTGATATTACCATCCAAGGTATTAGTCTGACCATAACCTGCCCCATAACCATCGTTCGGTAAAATCCAACCTAAAGGCATATCATGAGTCTTGTATCGATCTATCACTGCACGTGCAGAAAACTGATAATTATTTTTCTCTCCATTCAAAGACTCCTTGATACCCGATTTATCTTTCTGACTTTCCTTGTATTTCTTTCCGTCTTCAAACAGAATACCTTTTTCATTGTCTTCCTTCCAATAGTCACGGTTATAGGCATTCAGATGTCCTTCATAAAAGCCGAATTTGGGGAGCAGAATCGGATGACCGGTCAGCTGATAGAAATTATTCAGATTCTCAACAGCGCCATCTCCTACCATACAGAACATATCCAGATAATCAGATTCGTGCATCAGTTTTACCACTCCTTTCCGTTCCGCTCCAAAATCATATTTTCCTTTGGAAAAAGTATGGAACATTATTCCATA
The DNA here is from genome assembly GCA_020026285.1 of Parabacteroides sp. The sequence continues at coordinate 3,086 of JAHHQS010000037.1, forward strand.
ACCATTGGTGGACCAATAAAAAGGGGTTGGCGAAGCAACGCCTCCATCTGTCCAGCTGTTCTGATTAACAATAGCAATGGCTTTCCCTTTATGAGAGAATCGTCCATTCTGAACACCCCCACCATAGAAATATTCCTGTTCTCCTTCTTTTAACTGAACGAAGACTTTACCCTTCTTAAATTCCACAGGAGAAAGTACTTCCATGGTTACTTTTCCTGTTTTTAAATCGGTTACTTTAAAACAGGAGTTTGTTTTATTCAATTCAATCTGTATACGATCGGTGACAACTAAAAAATGATTTTCTTTTTCGGCTACAGACAGAGGCTTTATTTCTTTTCGAGGTTGATTCACCAGAATCTGTGCCTCCGGCTCAGCTTCGGGATTTCTGATAATACCTCCTGCATTATCTTGAAAAACTCTGAAAATATTATCCCCATAAAAATCCAGTGTCATCCGTTGATTGTCATTAAAAAGCACTTCAACAGTAGTCGGATTCAAACGATTGACAGCAATTATTCGAGGATTTTCCTGTACATTCTGACAGACTGCACTTCCTTTTGCGGCAAATGTTGGTTCTACTATTGTAAAAGGGAATGAAAGAACAGCCAGACATGATAGAACTATTCTTTTTTTTACTTCCATGATATTATGATTTAATTAAATACATACTAAGAGTTTCCACACCACACACTTCATCCATTTTTCAAAAATACTGATTTTAATATGATTGTTAACAGAATATTTTAATTTTTATGAGAAGTAATTTCTATTTAAGACCTTTTTTATCTTTTATCCTCTTAACTTTACTTGCAGAAGTTTGTTATTAACATAAAATTCATTTCTATAAAACGTTTCTGTTCTTTTATATTTCTGATATTTTTTCGTCAACTTCCATCAAATACAATATAATGAAAAATATATCAAATTATAAAGGAATCTTTTCCCTTTGTTTTTAACAAATAAAAAAGCTTGACTCACACATTCGGCAAGTCAAGCTATCATTATATATACTCTATAATACTATTTTTACCATTAACGCTGGTGTAATAAACCATAACCATTAGTCATATTACGTCTACGTTCACGTATCTGTTCCAATGTTTCTAAATTTCCAATTGCCGGCATTTCATGTTCAACAGCATCATGCAAAAATTGCCAAGCATATTCCGAAGCCATAGCTGAATCACGGGGAACAACCAACTGAGGATGTAACTTATTAGCAAAGATAGAATCTGCAAACAAATCACATAAGACATCTATATTTTTCCCGCCAAAAGGTTTTTCTATTCTTTCTGTTACATTTACACCTCTTAAGTCAACTACAGCTGTCTTAAAGTCGTGTGTCATTCGTGCTATTCCTTTGGTACCTATGATATCTATATAAGAATTATGCGTCTGATCTTTTGAAAGCTGTCCATAAACGAATCCCTGAGTAATATCGAAAACCACACCACTTTCGAATGTACCATGGCACTGAAGCCACCAAGGATCCTTGTAGTTCCACATTCTAAGAGCCTGTGCATGCCAGGTTTTATATTCACAACCGGCATACCATCTGGTTAAATCAACATAATGCATTCCACAATCATGGAAAGAAGGACCTTCATATTCATGACCTTCGCCTGGAGCAAGTCCCGGAGTCATGTGACAAACACGAATGATTGCCAACTCTCCAATCTCACCACTCTCAATAAACTTTTTGATTGTATTATGATACCATGAATTTCTTAAATACAGATTGACTGTAGCGAACTGATTTGATTCTTCAATCAGACGAACAGCTTCCCATTCACGTTCTATAGTATCGGCAACTGGTTTTTCTGAAATGATATGTTTACCATGTTGTATAGCCTTTCTTATCTGATCCAATCGATTGTTAGCCAAAGTAAACAATCCGACAACCTGAACTTCCTTATCTGCAAATACTACATCTTCATCTGATACAACCTTGGCAGTTGGGCATAATTTCCGAGCATTTACTCGAGAAACGGGATTCACATCACATATATAAGCAATATTCCATTTATCATTCTTCATCAATTCGGTTAAATAAAAACCACCCATTCTGCCAAAACCTATAATTCCAACCTTGATTTTATTTTCCATAAAAATTCATTTATCATGTTTTGATTAAAACGACATAGCGCAACTTCCTAATAAAAAATGATCCAGTGTGTATTGATAAGTCATAAATTAATTCATAGTAACACCAACATCATAATCAATTATCCGTTTTTCCGACTGCAAAATAAGTTATTATATCTGAATTTTTGAAGTCTTCCGTGATTAATAATTGTAAAAAATACATTATCTATTGATGATAATGAACATATTATAACATCCTTAATATAAGCATATTAAAAGAATAATTTAAATATTTATGTATTCTATTATCCAAAATTAACAAGTTCCTATCTTCCAATTTAAACTTTCAGTCCCTTGTCTGCTCCAAGAATTTTATACTTCTCAAGATTGGCTTCAGGTATCGTTTTCAATTCAAACCATTTATAAATTCTTCCTAATCTGTCATACTTGATTTTACTAAAATCAAGATACGGTAACAGATAAAATGGATTATATTTGCATTAGTAATCTTTAAATCAAAAGATCCTTAAAATAAGACAAGCTTTTGATGATCAGAGATAGTATTTTCCCATTCGACATCGAAGAGGGAGCTTTCCCCCCTCTCGACCGACATTGTATTGCATCCATGGGAATGTACTGATATTTTTTACTTGTATATTTATAAATTTTCAAAAGTCAACCAATCCTATAAGAATAAACTCATGAACAGAATTATAATTTTAATTATATCCTTAATTATTTCCTACAACATCCAGGCTCAATACCAACCGGATATTCTGGGAAGCAATTACGAACAAAGAAAGATTTCCATGCCCGACGATTATGAAGGGAATGTTATCTGTACATTAGTTCGCCACGTACAACAACAATCAACTAAAAAAGCAGTCCTTTATTTACATGGATATAATGACTATTTCTTTCAATCTCAATTGGGAGACAGTATATGCCAACGCGGATATCATTTTTATGCTCTCGATTTGCGTAAATATGGACGATCTTTACTTCCACATCAAGATGCCTTTTATTGCAGTTCCCTGAATGAATATTTTGCTGATATCGATACAGCCATTTCTATTATTCGCAAAGAAGGAATTCAAGATATTATTTTAATGGGACATTCAACCGGAGGACTTATCTCTTCTTATTATTTAAAATATCACCCCAACTCCCTTGTAAAAGGGCTGGTTCTGAATAGTCCTTTTCTGGATTGGAATTTCAACGGGTTTATGGAAACAATCGTTTTCCCGACAATTTCTTTTATCGGACGATTTTTCCCTCAGTTAGTAGTCAGTACAGAGGGAGCTGCCTCGTATGCTCACAGTCTGTTGAAAAATTTTAAAGGTGAGTGGGAATTCAATACTGACTGGAAAATGCCTAACGGACATCTGAAACGTGCCGGATGGATTCGTGCTATTCACAAAGCCCAACAGGATCTACAGGATGAATGCCACATCAATTGTCCTATCCTGCTTCTTTCAGCCAATCGTTCCTTCACCGAGACAAACGAATGGCATGATGAATATCTGACAGCCGACATTGTTCTTTCGGTTGACGATATTCAGAAGTACGGATCGAAATTAGGACCAAATGTAACTGCTAAAAAAATAGAAAACGGGATTCACGATTTGATTTTATCTCCTCTGGAAGCACGTAACAAAACCTATCAGATCATTCTTAGCTGGCTGGATTCTATCAGGTAACTTGTATTTTGAAAGGATCTCTTCCAGGATAAAAATTTTTCATCGTATGGAAACTTTAGTTTCATTGTATTGAAACTAAAGTTTCGCAGTAAAGAAACAATTGTTTCCTCCCAGTCAACTTTTACAAAAATGAATTATTTAAATTCTTCCCACAAATCTGCTGCAACAATCTGCTGGGTTTGATCTGCAATCACTTGCAAACCCTTATGAGAAGTATCTTTACCTTCAATAGATATTGGTTCATGAATAACCATTTCCATGGCATGACGATGCAGATTCAATGATCCTATAGGCAGAACTTTGAATGGACCATTTAATGTGATAGGCACAATGGATAAATGTTGATCGGCCGCCATCTGGAAAGCTCCTTTCTTAAAACGAATCATCTTACCTGTATAAGTACGAGCTCCTTCCGGGAAAATAGCGATAGAAGAACCATTTGAAATACATTCTTCGGCCTCACGAATAGAACGGGCCGCTGATTTTGGAGTTGAATTGTCAACAAAGACAAAACCTGCTGCACGACAGGCTGTACCTACAAATGGTATTTTCCCTATTCCTGCTTTCATAACCCATTTGACAGGGAATCCCAAAAATCCATAAATCAAGAATATGTCAAAAGCTCCCTGATGATTGGCTGCAAAAATATAAGATTGTCCTTTTTGAAGATGCTCTCGTCCCCTAACCTTGATTGGAAGAAGAGCCAGACGACAGGTCAGACGCGACCAGATCATCCCCGGATAATATGAAAATAATCGTTCTCCACCTAATAAACAACCAACAATTGTAGTGATGGCTGTAAGAATTGTCAGGACTAAAAAAATAGGCATAAAGATTAGCCAAGTATATAAAATATAAAATATGCGTAACATCATCTTAAAATATTAAATCTGCAAACTGAAATTTTAAATCTGTAAACAAAGATAAGTGCTAAATCAAAAGGTTTCATCATTTTTATTCTAAAATATTTTTTCAATCGGGTTATTATTACTTTATTTGCAATAAGAAATAAAATTTTATAAATCATATAACCATGAACGAATTTTTAAAATATCTAGGAGTTCTTATTCTACTCATTGGTGTCGTTATATTGGCTGTTCCTTTTTTGACAGGTGGTATGACAAATGGAATTTTACTAACAGGTTTAGGTGCTATCATCATTGGCTATCTGGCTCATATAATGATTAACAAACATATCGAGTAATATTCCTTAAAGAAAAGATATACAATCCTGATTTCTTAATAAAGAGATCAGGATTTATATTTTTATTCCATCCATTCTTTTACAGCCTTCAACAAGATATTGTTATCTTCTCTTCTTTGTGTAGACAAACGAAAGTAACGTTCATCGAGTGATCTGAAATTAGAAGCATCACGTATCAGAATCTGTTTTTCTTCCAGCAAAAAATTCTTCAGATCTACAGCTTTCTTCCCTGCTGGTAATCGATTCAGAAAAAATGTCACATGAGACGGTATAGTTTCTATTCCCAATAAAGATAAATCCTGTTGTAATTCTTTCGTCTCAGAAAGCCACTGCTCCAAAGGTAATACAAACTGCTCCGAATGTAGTAATATATATTTTCCAACTTCAATGGCCAGTGCATTAACCGACCAAGGTATCAGATAATTAGCTATCTTCTGAATGATTTCCTTCTGCGCAGCCAAATACCCGATACGGATTCCTGGTATTTTATGCAATTTTGAAATAGACTGTACTAAAATCAGATTCGGGAACCGAAAGATATCACTCATGTCCAAAAGATGTCCCGGATAAAAATCTGCATAAACCTGATCTATCACAAAAACAGTCTGAGGATTGGAACGTATCAGCTGAATCAGCAAATCTCTTTCTATCAACTTTCCATCTGGATTATTCGGATTACAGATCCAACAAAGTTTCTGCTCAGACAAATCCAGATTTTCTAAAGATTCACGATTATTGATATATGTGATCGTATGCTGATATAACCTGCAGGCATCTTCATATTCGGCAAACGATGGTACGAATATCGCAGATTTAACTCCCTGCCAGGCTTGAGCTATCAGATAAAAAGCCGTTATGGAACCATTGGTTACTAACAGATTCTCAGAATTTACCTGATGAACTTCGGCCAGAATCTGCTTCAATGATGCAGCATCCGGTTCTGGATAACGAGTTATTCGAGATAATGAACCTGAAATAAACTCTTTTAAAGGATTCAAATTTGCCCCATACCAAACATTCGAACTATAATTAATCAATATTTCATGATCGGTCCGAAAATAATCATCTCCATGTCCAAATAACATTGTTGCTTAGCCTTTAATGTGATTTAATAAACATCCGAATAATTCCATTAATTCTTTCTCTCCAACGATTTATAAATAGCATCTTGAATTCGAGTACGAATATTCATAGATGAAAGTTTTGTATTCTGACGAGTAGGATATACTCGATTACTCAAGAATATATAAATCAACTGATTGTCAGGATCAACCCAGAAACAGGTTCCGGTAAATCCGGTATGTCCATAAACAGATGAAGGAGCCAGATCTCCACAAGGTGATGCTTTCGAATTGGTTGCAGGTTTATCAAAGCCAAGACCACGACGACACGTCGGGCTCTTGGTCTGGGTAAACATCCGGACTGTTTCTTTCTTCAGAAACTGCTCACCTCCATAACTTCCATCATTCAAATATAACTGTAATACTTTAGCCAGATCGTTGGCATTCGAGAAAAGTCCGGCATTACCAGATACCCCTCCCTGAAAAGCAGCAGACTCATCGTGAACGTATCCACGAATTAATTGCTTACGCACAATCTTGTCATACTCAGTAGGCGCAATTATCGACGAATCCATTTTTTCTAATGGATTATAAGTTGTATGCCAGGCTCCTAAAGGAGAAAAGAATGTTGAATCCAGTAATTTATCCATCGGACAATTCAATTGCTTCTCAGCCATAATCTTCAACATGATAAAATTCACACAACTATAACGATATCGCTTAGGTCCTAATTTAGAAGCCTTAATCATCTGTATAACTGTATCCTGAAAAGATTCTTTCAGATATAAATCTTTAGCCACCTTCAAGGGATAATCCGGATCAGGGACCTTGGATACCAATTCCGGGAGAAATGCTCCTTTTTTCATTGCTTTAGTGTAAAACAAGATAGTAGGAACAACCCCTGACTGATGAAACAATAATTCTTTAATAGAGATATTTTCCTTATTCGAATTCTTTAATTCCGGTATATAAGTAGAAATTTTATCTGTCAGTTTGAATTTGTCTTCATCATAAGCTTTCATCACGGCTAATAAAGTACCGGAAGCTTTGGAAGAGGAAGCCAGATCATATACTGTTTCTTCTGTCACTTGCTGCTTCTTGTTATATTCCAATGATCCGAAAGCCTGACTATAGACTATCATTCCATCTTTTGCAACCAATAACTGGCAACCGGGATAGGCACGAGCTTTTAAACCTTCTTCTGCAATCTTGCCAATTTCAGATAAGCGCTCCGGATCTAAACCGACCTCCTGAGGTTCATGATAACCTAAACGAGTTTTGTCTGTAAAGATTCCTGTACCCGAATAAAATAGATCCGGAATAGAAACAGGAAGTTTCCCTTTGGCACCAACACCTCCAAAAATAACCTGAGCTGCATATTTCTGAGCCAGAGGAGTCCCTTCATAACCCAAAACAACAGCCGAAGCTTTTTCTATCGATTTTTTATATTCCTTGCAGAAATAAGGAATTGTAAAGAATGAATAGATTAATTTCTTATTAGCTGCAAGTTTTCTCAAAGCCAGACTTTCCGGTATACGAACTGTATGAACTTCGCAGATAATCAAATCATACTTTTCTAATTTGGAATAGGTACGTTGTATTTGTGTAGCACTGCTCGTTCTGGAAATAGAATAAAAATCAGCATCAATGTATCTTGAAATAGTTTTATCAAACTCGTCTGTAGGACTGCTACCGATGGATAAAACTGCTACTTTTTGCTTGTCTAAATCCTTCAACGGAAGGATGGAATCTTCATTCTGTAATACAGTGATTGCTTCTTCATTCAATTTGGAAGCAAGCCAGGCTGCATTGGCTGTATTCAGGCGATCACTTAAACCGTCAATCTTAATTGGCTTGTAATGATTTAATCCTGCGATATATTTATATGCTAATATTTTCTTACATTTTTCTTCAACAAGACTCATAGGGATAGTACCTGATTCTACCGCGGCCTTGACTGCTCGAAAATCGGATATCGGATATAAAGGTGCTAATAGGACATCATTTCCTGCCAGTAAAGCTTTCACGCAGACATTGACTGATCGGTTATTTCCTGCACCTTTCATAGCTAATGCATCAGTAAAACATAGTCCCTTAAAGCCTAACTCTTTCTGTAATAAATCGTTCACTATTTTAGAAGATAAAGATACAGGAACTCGCCTTCCGTGATCTAACGAAGGGATATTTAAATGAGCCGTCATGATTCCGGCAAATCCCTTGTCAATAAATTCCTTAAAAGGAACCAATTCAACAGAATCCAATCTCGCACGAGAATGACTAATCACAGGTAATGTATAATGTGAATCAGAAGATGTATCACCATGGCCAGGGAAATGCTTGGCGACTGAAATAATACCGGCATTTTCAAGTCCGGCCGAATAGGCCAAACCTTTTTCAGTAACGGCATGAGGATTCTCGCCAAACGAACGTAAACCAATGACAGGATTTTCTACATTACAGTTTACATCCAGATCTGGAGCGAAATTGATGTGTATTCCCATTTCTTTACATTGTCGTGCAACCTCTTCACCATATTTCTGAATCAAAAGCTGATTTTCAAGAGCACCTAACATCATATTTTTAGGGAATCTGGTAGTACCACTTAGTCGCATTGACAAGCCCCACTCTCCATCCAGAGCTACAAACAAAGGTGTTTTTGAAGCAGCCTGCATGCGGTTGGTAAGAATGGCTTGAGTAGAAGGATTTCCCTTATGAAATAAGACTCCTCCAATTTTGGCTTCATTTACATAGCGTAATAAAAGCTGGACATTCTGATTCGTATTCTTCACATTGGCAGTAATCATAAACAACTGTCCAATACGCTGATCCATACTAAGAGAATTAAAAACGGAATCGACCCAATGTTTCATCTGTGCAGAGTCAGCTTTTCGATACAAATTAGGATGAAGAGAATCAGCCCAACTAAGTGTATAAAAAAATATAGTTAAAATGATCAGAATAAAATTTCGTTTCATATATGTATCTACAATTAGATTTCAAAAATACGAAATTATCTGCGAGTATATCTAAAATAGAAGAAATATAAAGAAATTGCTTATTTTACAAAATATTTCAAATATGCTATTTGGTTATATCACAAAGAATTTGTTACTTTGCATCCGCTTTATGCAACTCTGGCAGGACAAGCAGCCTGTTAATTGCATACATTAACAACAATTTTAAAAACAAACAAAATGGATTTTATTAAAATTGCAGAAGAAGCGTTCGCAACAAACAAAGAACATCCTTCTTTCAAAAGTGGTGATACTGTAACAATCGCTTATCGTATTAAAGAAGGTAACAAAGAACGTATCCAGCAGTACAGAGGTGTTGTAATCCGTATTTCAGGTCACGGTAACAAGAGACGTTTTACTGTTCGTAAAATGTCAGAAAACGTAGGTGTAGAAAGAATTTTCCCTATCGAATCTCCGTTTATCGAAGAAATTGTAGTAAACAAAGTTGGTCGTGTTCGTCGTGCTAAATTGTATTACTTACGTGCTCTTACTGGTAAAAAAGCAAGAATCAAAGAAAAGAGAAACTAATCATTTCAAAGATTCAAATACAAAAAGCCATCCAATTGATTATTGGATGGCTTTTTGTTTATACATATATCAGCATAATTAATAAAAGAGTGAACACTCAAGATTGATACTTGGTACTTCTTACAGAGGCGATAAGGCAAGTAAATTAAATAAATTTCTATTTCCCCTCATATAAAAAAGAGGATCATTCGACACCAAAGAATTTCAATTTGATATCTTATTGCCTGACTCCAGGCAGAAGTATACATCCAACACGTTTTCCCAGCAACAAGAACACAGCGAATGGTATATTTTCCTTGATTAAAAAGATAGAACTTATCTCTGGGGTTACTTGCTATGAACAAAACTTAAATCGGTAATACTGCTTATCAATATATAGCAAAAGATAACAAACGACCTAAGTAATATACTAAATAGGATGACGGATAAGATGTCTTATTAGAAACTTGTTTATGTCAAGGATTTAGTTAAAAATTGGAATTTGCTTATTCAGCGTATATATAAAAATTTACCAGGAACTTATTTTTACTGTTGAGACATAAAGGTCTGGCTGATAGTGATAGTCAGTTATGAGATAAAAAAAACCGTCCACTCGATGAATGGACGGTTTTATATTTTGGAATAAAAAAATTATTCTGCAGATGTTTCTTCAGTTGTTGGCTGAACTTCTTCAGCAGCAGCTGTAGATTTTTTACGAGAACGGCGAGTTCTAGTAGTTTTCTTAGCAGATGTATCTTTCATCATGTTTTCGTTGTAATCAACTAATTCAATGAAACACATTGAAGCGTTATCACCAAGACGGTTACCAGTTTTGATAATACGAGTATAACCACCTGGACGATCACCAATCTTCTGAGAGATTTCCTTGAATAATTCTGTTACAGCATATTTGTCCTGCAAATTGCTAAATACCACACGTCTAGAATGAGTTGTATCATCTTTAGACTTAGTGATCAATGGTTCAACAAACTTACGAAGTGCTTTCGCTTTAGCTGTTGTTGTAAATATTCTCTTATGTTTGATAAGAGAACAAGCCATATTTGAAAGCATCGCGTTACGGTGAGTGTTTGTACGACCTAAATGATTGATTTTTTTGTTATGTCTCATCGTTTACTTACTCTTTGTCTAATTTATATTTTGAGATATCCATACCGAATGATAGGTGTAAACCTTCAAGCAATTCATCAAGTTCAGTAAGTGATTTCTTACCGAAGTTACGGAATTTCAACAAATCATTTTTATTGAACTTAACCAATTCACCTAAAGTTTCTACATCAGCAGCCTTCAGACAATTCAAAGCACGAACAGAAAGATCCATATCAGACAACTTGCTCTTCAATAACTGACGCATATGAAGTATTTCTTCATCAAATTCTTCAACACCATCACCTTCAACAGGTTCAATAGCAATTTTCTCATCAGAGAATAGCATGAAATGGTGAATCAAAATCTTAGCAGCTTCTTTAAGAGCTTCTTTTGGATGAATTGAACCATCTGTTGCGATCTCAAGAACTAACTTTTCATAATCGGTTTTCTGTTCTACACGATAATTTTCGATTGTGTATTTCACATTACGAATTGGAGTGTAGATAGAATCGATTGCAATAGTGTGAATATCATCATCAGCTTTACGATTTTCGTCAGCTGGAACATAACCACGACCTTTATTAATTGTTAGTTCAATCTGGAAACTAGCGTTCGGATCCAAATGACAAATAGTCAAATCTGGATTTAAAACTTCGAATCCTGATAACTGGTTACCTATTTCTCCGGCTTTGAACACTTCCGCACCCGAAACATTAATACTTACTTTTTCATTCTCAATGTCTTCAACTACATGCTTGAAACGCACTTGTTTCAGATTAAGGATGATGTTAGTTACGTCTTCAATCACACCAGGAATAGTATCGAACTCATGTTCAACACCGCTGATTTTGATAGACGTAATAGCAAATCCCTCTAATGAAGACAAAAGAATTCGGCGGAGTGCATTACCTATAGTAATACCATAGCCAGGTTCCAACGGACGGAATTCAAATTTTCCGAAGAAATCGTCCGCTTCTAACATTAATACTTTATCGGGTTTTTGAAATGCTAATATCGCCATGGAATCATTTATTATTTAGAATACAATTCTACGATCAACTGTTCTTTAATATTTTCAGGGATGTCTGCTCTCTCTGGTAAATGTAACAATTTACCACACATTGTAGCCTGATCCCATTCAATCCAAGGATACTTGCTGTGATTGAAGCCTGCCAATGCATCAGCAATTACTTCCAAAGACTTAGACTTTTCACGAACACCGATGATCTGGCCTGGTTTAACCGCATAAGAAGGGATATTTACAACCTGACCATCAACAGTAATGTGACGATGAGAAACCAACTGACGTGCTGCTGCTCTTGTAGGAGCAATACCTAAACGGAATACAACATTATCCAAACGACCTTCAAGAAGCTGTAAAAGAACTTCACCTGTAATACCACCAGCACGAGAAGCTTTTTTGAATAAGTTGCTAAACTGCTTTTCTAATACACCGTAAGTATATTTAGCTTTCTGCTTTTCGCGAAGCTGAACACCGTATTCAGAAGTTTTTCTTTTTCTAGTGTTACCATGCTGTCCAGGAGGATAATTCTTTTTAGAAAGAACTTTATCCGCACCGAAGATAGCTTCACCGAATTTACGGGCGATTCTTGTTTTAGGTCCAGTATATCTTGCCATTTTTTTTTATTTTAAATGTTCTAAATGAACCTGGAACCGTGCAGCCGCGATTACAGAGAGGATAAGGTCTATGTGCAATCTATTCACAATTCCGGATTCAATTGTTAAGAAACTAATATTAATTATACTCTTCTCTTTTTAGGAGGACGACATCCATTATGTGGTAATGGAGTAACATCGATGATTTCAGTTACTTCAATACCAGCACCGTGAATGGTTCTGATAGCAGATTCGCGTCCGTTACCTGGTCCTTTTACATAAACCTTAACCTTACGCAAACCTAGATCGTAAGCAACTTTAGCACAATCCTGCGCTGCCATCTGAGCAGCATAAGGAGTATTCTTTTTAGAGCTTCTAAATCCCATCTTACCTGCAGAAGACCAAGAAATAATCTGGCCTTCGCTGTTTGCCAAAGAAACGATAATATTATTAAAAGAAGAATGAATATGTGCTTGTCCGTAAGCATCAACTTTAACGTTTCTCTTCTTTGCTGCGACTGTTTTCTTTGCCATATCTCAACTCTTATTATTTAGTAGCTTTTTTCTTATTTGCAACAGTTTTCTTCTTACCCTTACGAGTACGAGAATTATTTTTAGTTTTCTGACCTCTCAAAGGCAATCCAATACGGTGACGAACACCTCTATAACAGCCAATATCCATCAGACGTTTGATATTCAACTGAACTTCTGAACGCAAATCACCTTCTACTTTATATTCAGCGCCGATAATTTCACGTACTTTAGCTGCCTGATCATCAGTCCAATCCTGTACCTTGATATCACGATCAATACCAGCTTTTGCCAAGATAGTATTAGCTGCGCTACGACCGATTCCGAAAATATATGTCAAAGCAACTTCACCTCTTTTATTCTGTGGCAAATCTACACCAACTATTCTTATAGCCATATTATTACTTAATTATTTTGCAAAAATAATAAAATTATCCCTGACGTACTTTATACTTAGGGTTTTTCTTGTTAATTACATATAAACGACCCTTTCTTCTAACGATTTTGCATTCAGGGGTACGCTTCTTCAAAGATGCTCTTACTTTCATATTTTGTTTTTTTTATTTATATCTAAAAGCAATTCTACCTTTTGATAAATCATAAGGAGACATTTCAACTCTCACTTTATCACCTGGAAGGATTTTAATGTAATGCATACGCATCTTTCCAGAGATATGTGCTGTTATTTCATGTCCGTTTTCCAATTCAACTCGAAACATTGCATTTGACAATGCTTCGACGATTACTCCATCTTGTTCAATTGCTGACTGCTTAGCCATAAAATTATTAAAGATTAAAATGCGTTTTTACCTAAAACTTCATCTATAAAATCAAATGAAGATAATATTTCTGGTCCCTCAGCACGGATTGCTATACAATGTTCAAAATGTGCAGAACATTTACGATCTTTAGTTCTCACTGTCCAACCGTCACGTTCAAAGACCACATTCTTACTTCCTAGATTGATCATCGGTTCAATACAGATACACATACCTGACTTAAGTAGAGGTCCACAACCACGACGTCCATAATTAGGAACCTGTGGTGATTCATGCATCTGACGACCAATTCCATGACCAACCAATTCGCGAACTACAGAGTAATTATGAGATTCACAATATGTCTGTACTGCATATCCTATATCTCCAACTCGTTTTCCTTCTGTCGCTGCCTGAATACCTAAATAAAGAGATTCTTTAGTAGTTTTCAGTAATTCCTTGACTTTAGGATCAACTTCTCCTACACAGAAGGTATATGCTGAATCTCCAACATAACCATTCAATATAGTACCACAATCTACGGAGATGATATCACCTTCCTTCAGGATAGAAGTAGAAGAAGGTATGCCATGAACAACGTTCTCATTAACAGAAGCACAAATTGAATTAGGAAAACCACCATAACCTAAAAAGGCAGGAACAGCTCCATGATCACGAATAAATTCTTCTGCTATCTGATCCAGTTTAAGAGTAGATACTCCTGGTTCGATGTACTTGGCCACCTCACCCAGTGTCATACCAACAAGTTGATTAGCATTTCGCATCAACTCTATTTCTTCATCTGTCTTTAAATAGATCATGAATATTAATAAGCATTAACGCCTGAACGGCCTTTAATTCTTCCAGACTTCAATAAACCGTCATAATGACGCATCAACAAATGACTTTCAACTTGCTGTAATGTATCTAACACTACACCAACCAAAATCAATAGAGAAGTACCACCAAAGAATTGTGAAAACGCCATACTAACACCAGCTAGACGAGCAAATGCAGGCATGATTGCTACAATTGCCAAAAAGATAGCTCCAGGCAGTGTTATACGATCCATGATAGCATCTAAATAATCTTTGGTATGTTTACCTGGCTTAACCCCCGGTATGAAACCGTTGTTTCGCTTCAAATCATCTGACATCTGAGTCGGATTAATAGTAATAGCTGTATAGAAATAGGTAAACAGAATAATTAGAACGGCAAATACAAAATTATACCAGAATCCTGTATTATCCATGAATGCAGCCCAGAAACTTGAACTTTCACCGGTATTAGAAAAACCAACAATAGAAATTGGAATAAACATAATAGCCTGTGCAAAGATGATCGGCATAACGTTTGCAGCATTTACTTTCAAAGGTATATACTGACGTGCACCACCATATTGTTTATTACCAACAATTCTCTTAGCATATTGCACTGGAACTTTACGAGTTCCCTGAACTAATAAAATAGCTCCTGCAATAACGAACAATAAGAACAACATTTCAAATAAGAACATAACAAGTCCACCAGTCTTTTCACTTGTTCTAGAAATAAATTCCTGGAACAAAGAATGTGGCAGACGAGCAATGATACCTACCAAGATGATAAAGGAAATACCATTTCCAACACCTTTATCTGTTATTCTTTCACCCAACCACAAGATAAACATACTACCTGCGGCAAGGATAATAGTAGAAGATATCGTAAACCAGATACCTGCTGGCAAAGATGCGCCAACTGCGCGCAGCTGAACACTTAAGTTTACCAAATAAGTTGGTCCCTGGAACAAAAGAATCGCTACAGTTAAATAACGAGTCCATTGATTAATTTTACGATGTCCACTTTCCCCCTCTCTCTGTAACTTCTGGAATGAAGGTACAACTATAGCCATCAACTGCATTACAATAGAAGCAGAGATATAAGGCATGATTCCTAATGCAAATATAGAAGCATTAGAAAAGGCACCACCAGAAAACATATCCAATAATGCCAATAATCCACCTTGTGTCTGAGCCTGTAAAGCAGTCAAAGCTTTAGGATCAATACCTGGGAGAACCACAAATGTACCGAATCGATAAATTACGACCAATAAAAGTGTGGTGAGGATCCGATGTCTCAGATCCTCAATCTTCCAAATATTTTTTATAGTTTCGACAGCTCGCATAAATTAGAGTTTAACTACAGTTCCACCTACAGCTTGGATTGCAGCTTCTGCAGATTTAGAGAATGCATGTGCACTAACTTCTAATTTTGCAGTTAGACTACCGTTTCCAAGAATTTTCACTAACTGAGCAGAAGAAATAAAACCTGCATTGATCAATTCTTCAACACCAATCTTAGTAAGATTCTGAGCTTCAGCCAATGTCTGAAGAGTTGAGATATTGATAGCTTTATATTCTACACGATTAATATTCTTGAAACCAAATTTAGGCAAACGTCTCTGAATAGGCATCTGTCCACCTTCGAAACCAATCTTATTTTTATAACCAGATCTAGACTTTGCTCCTTTGTGACCTCTTGTTGAAGTACCACCTAAACCAGAACCTGGACCACGTCCAATTCTCTTTCTAGCTTTAACGGAACCTGCTGCCGGTTTTAAATTTGATAAATCCATCTCGTAATTTTTTTTACAAACAATTATTACTTTTCAACTGTAACCAAGTGTTTAACCTTTTCAACCATTCCTAAGATACAAGGATTGGCTTCGTGTTCAACAACATGATTTAATTTTCTCAAACCCAGCGCATCCAAAGTTCTTTTTTGGTCTTTAGGGCAATTAATTCTACTTTTAACTTGCTTAATTTTAATTGTTGCCATTATTAATCCTCCTAAAATTAACCTCTAAATACTTTTTCAACAGAAACACCTCTATTTTGAGCTACATCAAACGGGCTTCTTAATTCAGCTAAAGCAGCAATTGTTGCTTTTACCAAGTTATGTGCATTTGATGAACCTTTAGATTTGGCCAATACGTCAGTAATACCAACGCTTTCCAATACAGCACGCATTGCACCACCAGCTTCTACACCAGTACCTTGAGATGCAGGTCTGATCAAAACCTTGGCACCACCAAATTTAGCATATTGTTCATGAGGGATTGTACCTTTATGAACAGGGACACGGATCAAATTTTTCTTAGCAGCTTCTACACCTTTGGCAATAGCTGTAGTTACTTCACCTGCTTTACCTAAGCCCCAGCCAACAATACCATCTTCATTACCTACTACTACAATAGCAGCAAAAGTAAAAGTACGTCCACCTTTTGTTACCTTAGTTACGCGGTTGATAGCAACCAATCTATCCTTCAACTCTAAGTCGTTGGTTGATTTAACTCTGTTATTAACTCCTGCCATTTCGTTTAAAATTTAAGGCCGCCGTTACGTGCAGCATCTGCTAATTCTTTAATTCTCCCGTGATACAGGTAACCGTTACGATCGAAAACTACGCTCTGAACGCCAGCTTCCTGTGCAGATTTTGCAATCAGTTCACCAACCTTAGCAGCAATTTCTTTCTTCGGAGCTTTATCTTCCATCTTCAAAGATGAAGCAGAAGCTAAAGTTTTTCCTGTAGTATCATCAATAACCTGTGCATAGATCTGTTTGTTACTTCTAAACACAGTCAGGCGAGGACGTTCAGTTGTACCTGAAATTTTACCTCTTACACCTGCTTTTATCTTTAATCTTCTTTCTACCTTCGTTGTCATGATAATTTCAGTTTACGTAGATTACTTACCTGCTGATTTACCAGACTTTCTGCGAATTTCTTCACCCACGAACTTAATACCTTTACCTTTATAAGGTTCTGGCATACGGAATGAACGAATCTTAGCACAAATCTGACCTAATAATTGTTTGTCAGCAGTTTCAAGGATGATCAGAGGATTCTTGTTTCTCTCTGATTTTGTTTCAATTTTAACTTCCTTAGGCAACAACATATAGATATTGTGTGTATAACCTAAAGATAAGTCTAACAATTGACCTGAATTTGTTACACGGTAACCAACACCAACTAGTTCCAATTCTTGTTTGTAACCTTCAGATACACCAACAACCATGTTGTTGATCAAAGCGCGGTACAAACCGTGCAAAGCACGATGATTTTTTTCGTCAGTTGGACGAGTTAAATGAATAACTCCGTCTTCTAATGTAACATTAATATCAGGATTAACAGCCTGTACAAGTTCTCCCTTTGGACCTTTCACTGTTACAACATTATCCTTGATAGTAACAGTTACACCTGCCGGTACATGAATCGGTAATTTTCCTATTCTTGACATTCTTAACTCCTCCTAATTAATAGACATAACATAAAACTTCACCACCGATTTTCAGCTCGCGAGCTTCTTTATCAGTCATCACACCCTTAGAAGTAGAAAGAACAGCAATACCCAATCCGTTTAAAACACGCGGCATATCTTTGTAACCTGTGTACTTACGCAAACCAGGAGTAGAAACTCTTTGAAGTTTCTTGATTGCATTTACTTTGTTTACTAGGTCATACTTCAAAGCAATTTTAATAGTGCCTTGAGGACCATCTTCTACAAACTTAAAGTTAAGAATGTAGCCCTTGTCGAAAAGGATCTTAGTGATCTCTTTTTTTAAATTTGACGCTGGCACTTCAACTACTCTGTGCTTAGCTTTGATTGCATTACGCAATCTTGTCAAATAATCTGCAATAGGATCTGTCATATAATGATAAATTAAATTGATCCGGACATCCGGACAATATTTAAACTAAAAAAACTCTTACCAACTTGCTTTCTTTACACCAGGGATTAAACCTTGTGAAGCCATTTCACGTAATTGGATACGAGAAATACCGAATTGGCGGATATATCCTTTCGGACGACCTGTAATTTTACAACGATTGTGTAAACGTACAGGAGAAGCATTCTTCGGTAGCAACTGTAAAGCTTCATAATTGCCTTCAGCTTTAAGCTGAGCACGTTTAGCAGCGAATTTTGCTACTAACTTAGCTCTTTTTACCTCGCGGGCTTTCATTGATTCCTTTGCCATAACTACTTAGTCTTTTTTTGCATTTTTAAAAGGCAATCCAAATTCTCTTAATAGAGCATAACCTTCTTCGTCTGTTTTCGCAGAGGTTACAAAGGTAATATTCATTCCTAATATTTTGGTAATATTATCGATATTTATTTCAGGAAAAATGATTTGTTCCTGAATTCCGAGTGTATAATTACCACGACCGTCCAATTTACTTTCAATTCCCTTGAAGTCACGTATACGAGGAAGAGCGATACGAACTAATCTTTCCAAGAATTCGTACATCTGCTCACGGCGCAATGTTACCATAACACCGATAGGCATTTTTTTACGAAGCTTGAAGTTAGAAACGTCTTTCTTAGAAACTGTAGCGACAGCTTTCTGACCTGTGATAGCAGTCAATTCACTGATAGCGATATCAATGATTTTCTTGTCAGCTGTTGCCATACCCAATCCCTGATTGATAACGATTTTCTTCAATACAGGAACCTGCATTACTGATTTGTAACCAAATTCCTTAGTTAAAGCAGGAACAATTCTGTCCTGATATTCTTTCTTAAGACTGGCAGTATTGCTCATTACTTAATCTCCTCCCCTGATTTTTTTGAATAACGCACTAAAGCACCTTCTTCATTCGCTTTACGACCAATGCGTGTAGGCTTACCTGATTTAGGATCAACCACGTTCAAATTTGAAACATGAATAGGAGCTTCTTTCTTTTCGATTCCTCCCTGAGGATTTTTTGCATTAGGCTTGGTATGCTTAGATACCATATTAATACCTTCGACAATTGCACGGTTTTCTTTTACCAATACCTGCAAAACACGTCCTGTTTTACCTTTGTCATCTCCAGTATTAACAAAAACGATATCGCCTTTTTTGATATGTAATTTGCTCATTACTCTTAATTTTTCAACTATTAAAGTACTTCAGGTGCAAGTGAAACAATTTTCATGTTAGTTGCACGAAGTTCTCTGGCAACCGGACCAAAGATACGGCTACCGCGAATATCTCCAGCAGCATTCAACAATACACATGCATTGTCGTCAAAGCGGATATAAGAACCGTCAGCACGACGAATTTCCTTTTTAGTACGAACGATAACAGCTTTTGAAATAGCTCCCTTCTTAATATCACTAGATGGGATTACGCTCTTGATCGCTACTACAATTACATCACCAACAGAGGCATAACGCTTTCTTGTTCCGCCCAAAACGCGGATACACATAGCTTCTCTTGCGCCACTGTTATCAGCTACTACTAATCTTGATTCTTGTTGTATCATGTTACTTAGCCCTTTCGATTATTTGAACTAATCTCCATCTTTTTGTTTTGCTCAATGGACGAGTTTCCATAATTCTTACAGTATCGCCAACATTGCATTCATTCTTTTCATCGTGAGCATGATATTTTTTCGTTTTACTAACGAACTTACCATAAATGGGATGTTTTTCCTTCCATTTAATAGCAACAGTGATGGTTTTTTCCATCTTGTTGCTAGTAACCACGCCCGTTCTTTCTTTTCTTAAATTTCTAGTTTCCATCAGGCTCAATTATTTGTTGTTAAGTTCTCTTTGGCGCAATTCTGTTTTCATGCGCGCAATCATCCTGCGGTGTTGTTTAATTTGAGCAGGATTTTCACTTGGAGTAATGCTATGGTTGATCTTTTTCTGATCATAAGCTGCGACTTCAGCATTAACGCGTTCTTTCAACTCCTCAGTGCTTAATTCTCTAATTTCTGCAATCTTCATAACAAATTACGCATTTTGATTTTGCATATCATAATCACGTCTCACAACAAACTTAGTAGTAATAGGAAGTTTCTGAGCACCTAGGCGCAAAGCTTCTTTTGCTACTTCGAAAGGAACACCTTCAATTTCGAAAATCATACGACCAGGTGTAACAGGAGCAACGAAACCTTCTGGATTACCTTTACCTTTACCCATACGTACATCAGCAGGCTTCTTTGTGATTGGCTTATCCGGGAAGATACGAACCCAAACCTGACCCTGACGCTGCATATAACGAGTTACAGCGATACGAGCAGCTTCGATCTGACGACCGGTAATCCATTTTGTATCTAATGATTTTATACCAAAAGAACCGAATGTCAACTGAGTACCACGATGAGCATTACCTTTAGTGGTACCGTTCTGAACTCTTCTGAACTTGGTTTTCTTTGGTTGTAACATTTCTTCTAAATTCTAATGTTTAACGATTAGCTCTCTTTCTCTTGAAGTTTCTATCTCTATTGCCACCATTGTCATTACGACGTCCAGATTCTTTAGTTGTAGTGAATGAAGGAGCTAAATCTTTCTTACCATAAATTTCACCACGACAGATCCAAACCTTAACACCTAACAAACCAACTTTTGTTAATGCTTCAGCTAAAGCATAATCAATATCAGCTCTGAAAGTGTGCAATGGAGTTCTACCTTCTTTATACATTTCAGAACGAGCCATTTCAGCACCATTCAAACGACCAGAAATCTGGATCTTGATACCTTCTGCACCCATTCTCATTGTTGAAGCAATAGCCATTTTAACTGCTCTACGGTAAGCGATCTTGCCTTCCAACTGACGAGCGATGTTATTTGCTACGATAACTGCATCCAACTCAGGTCTTTTTACTTCGAAGATATTGATTTGTACTTCCTTGTCAGTGATTTTCTTCAACTCTTCTTTCAACTTATCAACATCCTTACCACCTTTACCGATGATAATACCTGGACGTGAAGTACAAACAGTAATTGTTATTAACTTCAAAGTACGTTCAATAACAATACGAGATACACTAGCTTTTGCAAGACGGGCATTCAAATATTTACGGATCTTGCTATCTTCTAATAAAGTATCTCCGTAATTTCTGCCGCCATACCAATTGGAATCCCAACCACGGATGATTCCTAAACGATTACTAACCGGATTAACTTTTTGTCCCATCTACAAATTAATTTTGAGTATCTTTATTACTAAGTGTATCTACAAATAGAGTTACATGGTTCGAACGTTTGCGAATTCTGTAACCTCTACCTTGAGGAGCCGGACGCATTCTCTTTAAAGTTGTAGCGCAATCTACACTAATCAAAGAAATATACAATTCACCGGCTTCTGCTTTACGTTCATTTTTCTGCTCCCAATTGGCAATTGCTGAACGAAGCAATTTTTCTACTCTTGCTGCAGCTTCCTTGTTAGAAAACTTCAAAACACCAAGCGCACGGAATACTTCCATACCACGTACCATGTCTGCTACCAAACGCATTTTGCGAGGAGATGTTGGTACGTTACGCAATTTTGCGAAATACATGGTCTTTTGGGCTTCTTTTCTTGCTTCAGCTGATATTCTTTTTCTAGCACCCATTTTACGATTCTTTTTTTCAGTTTTTTAGGTTCCTGTGTTACCGATTATTTTTTCTTGTTACCGGCATGTCCACGGAATGTACGTGTAGGTGAAAATTCACCTAACTTATGACCTACCATATTTTCGGTTACAAAAACAGGAATAAATTTATTTCCATTGTGAACTGCAATAGTATGGCCTACAAAATCAGGCGAAATCATTGAAGCTCTTGCCCATGTCTTAACGACACTTTTTTTGCCTGACTCATTCATAGCCAGAACTTTCTTTTCAAGCTTTATGTTAATATACGGGCCTTTTTTTAATGAACGACTCATAGTTTACTTAATTAATCAGATTATTTCTTTCTTCTTTCAATAATATATTTTGAAGAATGCTTCTTCGGAGCTCTTGTCTTCAAGCCCTTAGCATATAAGCCATTTCTTGATCTTGGATGACCTCCTGAAGCACGTCCTTCACCACCACCCATTGGGTGATCAACTGGGTTCATTACAACACCACGGTTGTGTGGACGACGACCTAACCATCTAGAACGACCGGCTTTACCTGATTTTTCAAGACCATGGTCTGAGTTACCTACTGCACCGATTGTAGCTTTACAAGCGGCAAGAATCTTTCTTGTTTCACCAGAAGGCATCTTAATGATTGCATAAGCACCTTCTTTAGAAGTCAGCTGAGCGAAAGCACCTGCAGAGCGAACTAACTTAGCACCCTGTCCAGGACGAAGCTCAATGTTATGAATAATAGTACCGACAGGTATATTTGCCATTGGCAAAGTATTACCTACTTCAGGAGCTGCATCAGTTCCTGATACCACTGTCTGGCCAACTTCCAAGCCATTAGGAGCGATGATATAGCTCTTTGCTCCGTCAGCATAATACAACAATGCAATTCTTGATGTACGGTTTGGATCGTACTCGATGGATTTTACTGTTGCAGGAATGCCATCTTTGTTTCTCTTGAAATCAATAATTCTGTACTTTTGTTTGTGACCGCCACCGATATAACGCATTGTCATTTTACCAGTGTTGTTACGACCACCTGAACAGTTCTTACCTACTACAAGAGACTTCTCTGGTGTACTTGCAGTGATTTTATCAAATGCACCAATAACTTTGTGTCTCTGCCCCGGTGTTGTGGGCTTCAATTTACGTATTCCCATTTCTTTTATTAGATATTACTAAAGAAATCTATTGTTTCTCCTTCTTTCAATGTTACGATTGCCTTCTTAAAAGCAGCTTGCTTACCGTTGATAATACCTGATTTAGTATAACGAGTTTTCTGCTTTCCTGAGTAGTTGATGGTATTTACATCAACTACTGTTACATTATACAAGTCCTCTACAGCTTTCTTGATTTGAAGCTTGTTAGCACTTGGAGAAACACGAAAACCATAACGATTAGCGAACTTGTCAGTAATAGCTGTTTGCTTTTCTGTTACAATAGGTTTAATGATAATTCCCATTTTTTATTCTCCTTACGCGTTAAAAAGTTTATCAATAGCTGCTACAGTGCTTTCAGTCAATACGATGTTTGCAGTGTTCAATACTGTGTAAGTATTAATGTCTGAAACAGTTACAACTTTTGCGTTCTGTAAATTTCGAGCTGACAAATATACAAAATTATTTTTCTCCGGTAAAACCACAAGAAGCTTTTTATCAGCAACTTTAAGGTTTTTAGCAATTGTTATAAATTCTTTAGTTTTAGGAGCTTCCATTGCGAAATCTTCTACTACAACAATTGCATTTTTCTGCGCCATATAAGACAATGCAGATTTACGAGCCAAGCTTTTTACCTTCTTGTTTAGTTTGAATTCGTAGTCTCTTGGTCTAGGACCGAAAACACGAGCACCACCAACCAAAACTGGAGAATTGATATCACCACGACGTGCACCGCCACCACCTTTCTGGCGGATCAATTTGCGAGTACTACCTGATAATTCACTTCTTTCTTTTGACTTGTGAGTTCCCTGGCGTTGATTAGCCAAAAACTGTTTAACGTCTAGGTAAATAGCATGATCATTCGGTTCGATGCCATAGATAGCATCGTTCAAAGTTACCTTTCTTCCGGTATCTTCACCTTTAATATTTAATACGCTCAGTTCCATTACTTTTCAATTAAAACGATTGAACCCTTTGCACCTGGAACAGATCCTTTAACCATCAAAAGGTTATGTTCCGGCAATACCTTGATAACTTGCAAGTTCTGAACAGTTACACGTTCATTACCTAACTGGCCACCCATGCGCATACCCTTGAATACTTTTGCAGGGTAAGAACAAGCACCAATAGCACCTGGCTTACGAGCACGGTTATGCTGACCGTGAGTAGTCTGACCAACACCACCAAAACCGTGGCGTTTAACAACACCTTGGAAACCTTTACCTTTAGAAGTTCCGATTACGTCAACGAAACCAGCATCTTCCAAGAAGTCAACTGTGATTACATCACCCAGTTTGTATTCAGTTTCAAAATTTTTGAACTCGGCCAAGTATCTCTTGGGAGTTACACCAGCTTTTTTAAAGTGACCTAATTCAGGCTGAGTTGCATGTTTTTCTTTTTGTTCACCAAAACCTAACTGCAAAGCTTCATAGCCATCTTTTTCCAAAGTCTTAATCTGTGTAACAACACAAGGACCCACTTCGATAACAGTGCATGGAACATTTTTTCCCTCGGCACTGAAAACGGATGTCATTCCGATTTTTTTTCCTAATAAT
>JAHHQS010000038.1 GCA_020026285.1 Parabacteroides sp.
TATTATACCATTCCTGCATCATCAGATTTTCGCCATATTGTCCCATTCCTGTTGAATTACAGCCTTCCAGACCATCGAATGAAATCTGACGAACACCTGTCTTATTGAACAAATCAGCAAGGGTTCTGGCTATTTCCTTGGTCAATTCGGTATTGGTCAGGAATGTCTTATAGCCGTGGTCCATCAGTTTGACAATTTCATCAGACTTCTTGTGACTTTCGGCTTTTGTTCCCCACGCTCCTCTTTCACAATTCAATAATTTCCAGGGAGCTGAGTCGCTGACACGTTCGTAACGGATTAATTCGTCATTGATTCTTACTCCATGAAGATTATTATTATTCATCTGATTGAAGAAAGTTGGATCTTCAATTTCAATATCCGTACAACTCTTGTCTATATCTTTCACTAATTTGGAAGAACCGACCATAGCCAATCTTCTGTCAGGAACAGGAGTTACGTATTTATCGTTCGTTGTAATGAAATTTGATAATGTATGAACGCCCAATTTGATACCTTCAGCTTTTGCTATTTCAACACATTTTTTTAATCCGTCCCAGCCGGAAGGGAATTCTTTAGGATTTAGAACAAAATGTCCCCATTCGGTGAACGGACCACCATTATACAAATATTTTAGTCCTGTTTTCTTGGTAAATTCTAATGCTTCATGAATATTGTTTTCATTGAAAGGATAGATGATGTAAGCTTGAGAAGCAATCTTACTCTTCTTACTCCATATACCGTCTAATGTTGGATGAGGAAGGTTCTCTCCTAACTCAATGGCTTCGATATAATCCAAGGCTTCCGATTCCGGACAACCGAATAAGGCAATCTTTGAGCCTTTAATTCCTCCGTCTTCGTAAGCGGGAGAAACATAATGCGTATGAGCCCAGTTAGGAATGATTCTTTCCTTCGAACGATCTCTGCAATATGCTTGAATAACACTTCCGAAGTCTTTGTGTGCAGCAGTTTCTCCTCGATATAAGACTTTGACATCATCTTTGATATCTACTAAAGAAGTTGTGGCAAAGATATCAAAACCCCGTTGTTCATCCGATTCTTCCGATGGATAGCCTCCTATAGTTTTTGCATTCAATGCCTGAATACCGATAGCAAATACTGAATCTCTAACAACACCGACACACTCTCCAACTGTTTGTTTGATAGAAGTTGCATAAGGTCCCCAAACAGCCACATCAACTGGTGATTCTGATTGAAAATCGGCAATCTCAAAACTTAGATATTTTGAATCTTGTTTGATGTTTACGTTCACATTCGCCTTACAGTCCGGATAAACCAGTTTGAACGATTTATCTTTTTCGATCCATTCAAATTGTTCTGGATGATAGAATGTGGTGTCTATACGCAGTTGCAAGAGATATGATTCCTGTCCCTGCACAAAATAGTTGGTACCAGTCTTTTTGTCTGTTAATCCTTGGATTTTTCCTTTAGAATTAATTTCCAAAGCAAAAACATCCGTTTCGAATTTTATATTTTGGGGAGCACAACAGGTGAATCCCAAAATGAATAATAAACAGGATAAAAGATTTGTTTTCATGATTTATATTGGTTTTATTTATTCTATTACGTACCAGGTATATCCTTTCGCTGGAATATGGACCTTTAAGGATGCTTTATATTCACGGTCTAAAGTATATAAGGTAGCGTTCCCTTCTTTTTCTCTGATATTGGCTGTTTTTTCCAGACCGGTATAATAGAGAGGTATATCGATAGTTCGTTCGATATCTTCTGATGTAGGATTATATAACAAGACAAATCCTTTTTCTTTCAAATCGGGATTGACATGCATAATTCCATCCCAGTCTCTTCCATCCGGGCGACGTAAATGTATGACATCACTATTCAGAATATCTCTGTATTTCTTATACCAGGAAATAGTTTCCTTTACAGCTTCTTTGGTTGTTTCTGTATCGTATAAACGATGACCTCTGTAACAAGCCTGAACACCGGTTCCATAATTCTGAAACATATGTGCTTTATAAGTGTCCAAATGTCCGCTCAATGGTTCCAATGTAGCGGCTGCACCTCCACCATGATACTGAGTAAGAGGAACAAAAGTCCAGCACATTCCTGACAGGCGTTCCCACAATCCGTCGTACATAACTTGTCTACCTAAAACTAATTGACGTTCACGAGGTAAGGACCAGTTTACTTCACGATATCCGATTCCAACCTTATTACCTCCATTCAGAATATAACCGTAATCAGGGATATTGGTGTAGATACCTTTCTCACACATCCATTGATATAAGTCAGATATCTGTTTTCTCTGTTTCCATTGTGAGTCTTTTAATCCCTTATGATGGGCATGTCTGGTTGAAGCACATACGTTTCCGGGATAAGAGCCGTCATTCTCGAATACTGCCATCCCTGTCTTCTCGTAGAAATTCCGTATTTTTCGGAAATAATCATATCCCCATTCACTGGACAGACAAGGAGAACTGCCAAAAATCATTCCTCCTCTTTTCCCGGTTTCAGGGTTGATAACATCCACTTCATCACTGATCCATCTGCTTGATAATAAGGAATAGCCTCCTATTTCAATACCTTTGGATGTGGCGTATTCACGAAGTTCTTTGAACTTTTGATAGTTTGAGTCTGATTCATCTTCCATATTTAAACCGGATCCAAAACTTAGAATAATCATTTCATATCCTGTTTCCACACATTGGTCAACAGCCTGTTTTACTATCTTCGGATCGGATGAAGTACAATGAAGGAAAATCGGATTCTCTGTAGTCCATGGAGCAATTGTTCGATACATTCTTTTCAGGAATAACCCTTTTCTGTCACGGTCGTCACTATCGAAAGGTGTCAGCCATGTTCGGAAACTTTGGAAATGAGCTCCAGCTTCCAGGAATTCATCCGGTCCCATTGGTAATTTGACTTCTAACAAACAAGGAGTAATCATTGGATAATTGCATTGGGATGTATATCTTGGATCTGTACTCCAATGTTCGGTTTTATCTGCCTCTTTTTCAGTAAATCCAAGAAAACCCCAATCACTTTCAACGTGAATATTGGGTTTTCGGAATCTTTCCGGATTTTTTAACTCAACTGGAGATTCGGGTTCTGCCATAGCCAATTGTTCTAAAACAAATTCATCCAGATTGATGGCGATATTTGATTTATTGTCTATCTCGAACCATTTACTGATGGTTGGAATACCATCGTAAAGAACGTAATGTAATTTGACAATTACATTCTTTAATTCATCTGGTCCCTGCATGACAAATGTAAGTTCCTTTCCTTTCAGATTCCATTCTTTGACTAACGACCAGCGTTTGTTTGCCCAGTCAATTCGAGGTTTAGCCGGAGATATATAGAAATCCGTTATCTGGAAAGAGTTCGGCTTAGCCTGCATTCTCTCAATCCATTCATATTGGGTATAGCCGAATTCTTCCTGTCCATCAAGTCCTCCAATTGAATAGACTTTTCCATCAATAGTTAAGGTCCCTTCATTCGATACAGCGCGGAGCATATTATCGCCCGTCATCTTGTTCTGTAAATCAACCGTTGCCAGATTCGGGAAAATACGAAAGACTCTGCTGATCAAACCATTTGATAGAACAATACTTTTCCCTTTATGCTGGTATATATTCGCTTTGAAAGCTTTATTATCAATCAGCCAGTCTTGTTTCGGACGGATATTTTGAAGAGAAGTTTCCGGTAGCCGATTGATTTTAGCAGATAATTTCTTGACTGTCTCCTGACTCATCTGAGGAATCTCTCCTTTATAGTCGGAAGAAACGATGGCCGGTTTGATTTCGTTGTAAGTAATGAATGCGTCGAGCCAGTCTGCATGATCTCCACTCATCCCATCGTTGGCATCCTCAACATTCAATTCCAAGACGTTGATTCCTTCCAGTTTAACAGAAACGGGTTCAGCTGCGTCCCCTTGTTTCTTGATACCACTACGATAAAGCTCTTTTCCATCTCCCTTGATACTGAAGATTACACTGCCTTTTTCTACTTCTTTATTCCCATTCCCAATTCCGACAAATTGTTTTTTGTCATCTTTTATCTGATAGAATAACATCGTCCCGTCGGTCATCGGAATCATAGAGATATTATTCTCTTTGTAATTTGTGGTAGCATCATTGATACCAACTGAGCATTGAAATGCTACAGCTCTGCCATTTAAAAGTATTTTGATATTACTTTTAGAAAGAGTTCCAACACCATTCTGATATATTTTCTGACCAACGGAAAGAGGTGTCCCTGCTACAGACCGATTAACCATCGGATTACCATAACTTTGATAAACCTGAGTTAAATCCATTTCTGATAAGGCAATTTTGTCTTGAGCATTCGTGAAATGAACAGCTAGTATACTTAATGCCAATAGGAGTGTTTTCTGATTCATGTTTGAATATGATGTTAACAATAGATTTTTGAATGAAAAAACAATTCTCTTCTTAATATAAATCAAGAAGAGAATTGTTTCTAAATATTATTTTAGAATGTTGATTTCAACAATTCAGGATGTTCATGGTAGATCTTGACAATCAATTCCCCGAAAAGAGTGTTTGTCCAGGCAAACCAAGAACGGCTGAATTTTTCAGGATTATCTACGTGGAATGATTCATGCATAAATCCTGTTCCAGCATCAGTATTACGTAACAGAGTAAGACATTCCTTCAGTTCTGCCGTGTTATTTGAAGTCAATCCCTTCATAATGATGCTCATAGGCCAAGCGTAGTTTAAACCGCAGTGAGGACCTCCAATACCTTCTCCCGCTTTTCCCTTAAAGAAATATGGATTGTTTTCACTCCATACAAAATTACGGGTATTCTGATATAAAGGATCATTAGCTTTACAATATCCCAGGTAAGGAGCTCCAAGCAAACTTGGAACATTTGCATCGTCCATACAAAGACTGTTTCCAAAACCATCTACTTCGAATGCATAGATTTTACCAACAACCGGATGATTAACAATACCGTATTTCTGAATAGCTTCATCCACTTCAGAAGCTAAATCTAAACATTCTTTGGCGAAAGAATCATTCTTCAATACTTTTGTTTCAATTTCAGCCAACTGACGAAGAGAAACAACGGCAAACATATTAGAAGGAATCAAGAAGCCATATTGGGTAGCATCATCTGATGGACGGAATGCTGAAACTATCAATCCTACGGGTTTAACAGGAGCACCATATCCTTCATTGATTTGAGTATCTGTAGGTTTGTCACACGTACGACGGAAACTGTAAGGTCCCAAATTGTCTTTACGCTGTTGTTCTTTCAGTGTCTTAACAGCTAACTGCATAGCTTTGTGCCAGTTTGCATCGAATACAGAAGTATCTTTGGTAAGCATCCAGTAATAATAAGCAACACGGATCGGATAGCAAAGAGAATCTATTTCCCATTTACGTTCATGTAATTCCTTGATCATATGTTGGGTATTATCACTTTCCCAAAAACTACCTTTTGGACCATCATTGAATGCATTTGCGTATGGATCTAATAAGATACATTCAGCTTGACGGTGAATTAATCCGGCAATCAGTAGTTGTAATTCTTTATCCTGAGATAAAAGCTGAAGATACGGCCAGATCTGAGCAGAAGAGTCGCGCAACCACATCGCATCGATATCACCGGTGATAACGAATGTATCAGGTTTCTTACCTTTCATTTTGAATTTTACTGTAGTATCCAATGTGTTAGGATAACAGTTCTCAAACATCCATTTTAATTTCTGATCTTTGATGGCATCTTTAACCTGAACAATCAGTTTTTCTACTGCTTTAGAAGTGAAATGTCTTTTTTCTACAGTCGGGCGTTTTGATTCGAAAGACTGTTGTGCCTGTGTTGTGTTCATTCCGCCAAAAGCTAACATCAAAGCGAATGCCGGAATGGTAATCCATTGTTTGTTTCTCATAAAACTTTGATACATATTTGACTACAAAAATATGCAAAATATCAATTCAAGTAGAATAAAAGTATAAATAAAAAAGTTCCATCAAGTTTTCATACTTGATGGAACTTTTTATTCAATAGACTGAAATACTTATTTGCCAAGAGTTTTAAAGACTTTAAAGTTTTGAATATTTGGTTCAGCTTTCGCGCTCAAAATAGTCAGTTTTATCTTGTTCATTATACAAGGATTGAATCTGACAATTCTCTTATGTCCTATGTTTGTACCTGTATAAAGGTCAATCCACTTGCCATTGCATTCAGCTTCGAGTTTATATGAAAGAACCCTTTCACCGAAAGTAATATCTTCTTGCAAGATGACTCTATCAATAGAGGTTGCTTTTTCTAATTTGATTTCTAAAGAATTACCTCTACCAGAGGTCTCAGCTATAGGATTTGAATAACGATTCCTAATAGCGTTCCCGAATTCCTCTATACGTTTTACATCTGCATCCGGCACTAGACCTTTATCATTGATAACGATACCTAATAACATATTCGTATTACGTCCAACGCTAGTTTCATATTTGTTCATCAGCTCTTGTACTGTAAACATTTTATTATCTTCGTTTTCATGCCAAAACCATCCACCCTGGAAGGATTTATTCCATCTAAGAGTGAAGTCCGATTCTCCCGGACACCAGTATGGAGCATTCGGATTCCCATTCAATCCGTTAATAACTATTGTCCCATCCGCATTTGTTGTTGAGTCTGTTGTTGCCCAACATGGATCCGGAGCTGTTCCCTGTTCATTTCCAACCCAACGAATCAGATTAGGATGTCCGTAAGGACCTTGGAAAGCAATAGCATTAGGTTGTAATTTCTTTACTAAAGATAATACATCTGCACCACCTTCTTTTTTCGAAAGTACACCACCATCAAACCAGATTTCAAACAAATCTCCATAATTACTCCACAATTCTGTGAGTTGTTTTGTTACAATAGCATTGTATTCTTCCTGTGTAACAGAAGATCCTTTTTGAACTATTCCTGGATTATCAACGTGTAGAAATCCATTTGCTGTTGTACTTGCATAGATTCCGGGTTTTATGTTATATTTTTTACATGAAGCTATAAAATCCTTAACAATATCCCCTTTCCCTTCTTTCCAGGGAGAATTTTTAATACTATATTCATGGGCTTCCGTAGGCCATAGACTGAAACCACTACAATGTTTCGCGACGAGAACAGCATATTTGGCACCTAGCTTGGAGGCCGTTTCCAACCATTGATCAGTATTCAGTTGAGTTGGATTAAAAATGGAAGGATTAGGGTGTGTTCCATAGTTCCTCCAATTATATTCAGGTTTAAATACAGGCATATCAAAATGAATTAATACACCGACTTCTGCATTTGCCCAATTCTTTTGTACTTCGTTTGGGGTAACAATAATATCTCCTGAATACTTAAAAGACTTTTTGCCTGTGCAAGATATGCACAGACAAAAAGTCAATATAAATAAAAAATATTTGTTAATCATTTTTCTACTTATTTACCAACCTGGATTTTGAGGTAATAAATTTGGATTATAAGAAAATTCATCAGTTGGAATAGGATATAAATACATGCGATCATTCCAAGTACGAGTCATACCTTGATATAATACTCTGTATTCGTTCGTTTCAGGATCACGTGCTCCTAGATAAGTCTTTTTATTTTCAATTAACTTACCTGCTTTCCATCTGCATAAGTCATTCCAACGCAAACCTTCACATGCTAATTCTACTCGACGTTCTCGACGAATCTCATTAATAAGAGGAGTTACACTAACTTCCCATTTTGGCCAGTTAGGATCTGTGAATCCAATATTTGTTGTCATATGAGGCATACCTGCGCGATCTCTTAATTTGTTAATTGTTAGATCTAATACTGCCTGGTCACATTCTCCTAATTCAGCTTTAGCTTCTGCATAATTCAACAAAACTTCACCATAACGATAAATAAGATCATCAATGACACATCTGATATATTCATTATCTATTGCTAGAGGAGAATACATTTTGTATAATCTGTATCCAGTATATGTCATATTGTTAAATATAGGAGCATTTTCGTATTCTTCTTTACCATTTTCAAGAATAGCTATAGGACGATCTGGTGTATAAACACATTGTTTCAAACGAGGATCACGATTCTCAAATTCATCCATGTATTTAGCATCCCCTTTGTAAAGATTACTTACAGCGATAGGCTTACCATCTGAACATAAAAAAGATTCTACGAAATCTTTAGTCATACCTGTGCCTGCTTCACGTACCTCTCTAGGGAGATTATGCATTTTTTTATCAATAACATAAGCGGAATAGAATATCGCTTCTTTAATGATACTTAAATCATGCTGACTGAATAAATCATGATAATCTGTTTCAGGTTTACCAGTTGAGTATAATTCAAACTTTCCACTTTCAATAATCTGTTTGGATGCATCGGCACTTGCTTGAAGATATTTTTCTGCATTATCTAAACTTCTGGATTTTCTCCAAGTACCTTCAAATAAACATGCTCTGGATTTTAATGCAAGTGCTGCATATTTTGATAAACGTCCATCTTTTATATCTTCTGGTAACCATTGTGCTGCTTTATCTAGACAGGCACAAATAGAATCCATAACTTCGCCTCTATCGTTACGTGGTCCGTAAAGAGCTTCAGAAGATGTTGTTAATTCGGATGTTAACCAAGGAACATCTCCAAATCTTAATACTTTTTCGTAATAAAATTTAGCTTTAAAGAAATACACTTCTCCAATGTATCGATTGATTTCGGCTTGTTGGCCTGTAACTGTTCCGCAATGAGTTAGGAAATAATTACAACTGCGTATGTTGGACCAATCATTTTTACCCCAGCCACCACCAGCTGTTGGAATTGTGTAATCACTCCAAAGAAACTCATTCCTTGACTGAGGTCCTTGGTTATCTGATTTATTATCTTCTCTATAACCACCCAATGCCTCCATCGTTTTGTAAAACTGGTTAGCGTAGTTTTTTAAATCATTTTCTGTCGTCCAATATGTTGCATCATTGATCTTGTCTTCAGGAAATCTTTCCATGAAGTCATTGTTACATGCAGATATTCCTAAAAGAGAGACAGTAGCTAAAATATATTGTATCTTCTTCATTTTAATGTCTGTTTTTTTTAATTAATTTTTAGAATGTCAAATTAGCTCCAAAAGAGAAAGCTCTCATAAATGGGTATGCATTAGCTTTAGGTAATTCAGGATCCATACCTTCTGGCATACCTGAGAATTCAAATAAATTATCAGCATTGAAATACACTCTAATTTTTGAAATTTTTGCTTTCTCTGTTAAATGTTTAGGAATGGTATAACCAAGAGCTAATTGTTTACAACGAACGTAAGCGCCATTAGCCATGAAATGAGTTTGGGTTTGATTGACTGCAGCTCCATTAAAACGAGCACGAGGGAAGAAAGCATCTTGGTTATCTTCACGCCAGTAATCATAATTTATTTTTTGTGGAACGTTCCATTCTGAACCATAATGAGCTGTATAAAATTTACCGGTGGTCATGACATCTCTTTTCATTGTTCCCTGGAAGAATAAGGTCAAATCAAAGCCTTTATATTCAGCAGTACCACGTAAACCGAAATTATATCTAGGGGTTTCATTACCGATAATCTTTCTATCACCAGGATTAGCGACTGTATTTTCACCTCTGTCTATTTGTCCGTTACCATCTAAATCTGCAAATTTAATATCACCTGCATAAGGAGTAAAACCTACAACTTTTTTCTGATCCCAAGATTGAGCTTCTGCATCTGATTTAAAGAGTCCATCTGTAACAAAACCCCAGATTTCTCCTAATTTCTTACCTTCATAATAATTATCAGACAAGTTTTTAGTAGGATTATCATATCTTGTAATCTCTGCCTGATAGTCGGATAAGGTCAAAGAAGCACTATAATTGAATCCAGATTCAAGAGCATCCTGCCATGTTAATGCCAATTCCCAACCTTTTGTCTGTAAGTCTGCAGCATTCATTTGCGGTTCATTAACACCAAGAATAGCTGGAAGCGTCTTTGACTTGGTCAACATATCTTCTGTTGTACGGACATAGTAATCAAATTCTCCTGTTAAATGATTGTTTAACATACTAAAGTTAAATCCTAAGTCCCATTGTTTAACGGTTTCCCAAGTTAATTTATCACTTACCAGTCCAGGTGCATAAACGCCCATTTCTTTTATTCCGTTAAACATATAGTTAATTTCTCCTGTTCCATATGTTTGTATGTAAGGATAATAAGAATCTACAACTTGATTACCTAAAGCTCCATATGATCCTCTTAATTTAAAATCATTAATAACAGGTTTGATAGGTTCCCAAAAAGTTTCTTCCGAGATACGCCATCCTAAAGAAAATGTAGGGAAGAATGCGAAACGATCATCTTTTGGAAAACGTGAAGAACCATCATAACGACCATTAACTTGAACTAGATACTTGTCAGCATATGTATAGAATAAACGGAAGAAAGCACCACGGATAGCCCATTGATTTTTATAATCGGAAACGGAGCGATCTCCTGTAGCTAAACTTACATAGGGAATATCATTAACAATTAAATTTTTTCTTTGCAGGCCGACACCTGTAATAGTTTTACTTTCTTGGTTAAAACCAATCATACCCTTGAATGAATGTACATCGTTGAATTTCTTTTCATATGAAGCGTATGCATTGAAAACATCATATTTAGATTCAGATTTTTCGTATGAAACCTGGTTCGGTGATGTATGAGGAAATATAGATCCGGGATTCCCATCTGCATCATAGTCTATATATTCACGTACATGATTTTTTTTGGAGTCATTATAATAATTATATGTATAATCGACATTTATTTCCAAACCTTCAAGAGGAGTAATTTTTGCGAATGCAGTAGCATAAATATTGTTACTATTATATTCTCCATTACCTCCATTTGTTTGCCATGCTGCTAAGTTTGTAAAATAACCATCTCCACAATAACCGGAGAAGTTTCCATCAGGGTGATAAATTGGCATCAATGGACGGCTATCTCCAGGAACTGTTTCTCCCATAGAACTAGCTCCGTATTTGTTTTGAGGTCCTGTTTTTTGTTTAACCATTGTCATGGTTGCTCTTAAGCCAACTTCTACCCATTTATTTACATTATAACTAACATTTGATAAAACGTTGAATCGTTTATAATCCTCATCTGCCCATTTTGATATACCATCTTGTTGGAACATACCGGCAGAAGTCATGTATTTAGCTTTCTCACTACCTCCTTGAACACTGATGTTATATTGTTGCATTGGATATGTTTTCTTGTTTAAAGCTTCGTACCAATCGGTATTACCGCAATAGCGATATTTGCTACTAGCATCATCTGGATGATGGAAAACAGGTAGATTATTTACTGGATCATTATAATAGTTTTGTACATGCTGCATAGTAATATCGTCAAAATAATTGTGCCCATTACTAGTCATGTTTGCATCATTCATCCATTGAGTGTATTCTAATGAATTCATGTATTTAGGATGAACTGTTGGCTTATTGATTGAATAGTTCGCAGATAATGAAACTTGTG
The DNA here is from genome assembly GCA_020026285.1 of Parabacteroides sp. The sequence continues at coordinate 11,500 of JAHHQS010000038.1, forward strand.
GTTTCTGCGTTACGGAACCAGTTTTTGTTGTAATCAAAACAACACCATATGCTGCACGGGCACCATAGATAGAAGCAGAAGCAGCATCTTTTAAAACAGTAACATCTTTAACATCCTGAGGGTTGATTAAGTTTGGATCCATTTCTACACCATCTACTAATACTAATGGACCACCTCCTGCCAGGTTGGTTGTTCCACGGATATTGAATTTTGCTGCAGCACCTGGCTGACCATTGGATGATGTAATATTCAAGTTACCAATAGCTCCTTGTAACCCTGAACCCAAGTTTGTGATAGGTCTGTCTTTTAGTACTTCAGAATCAACAGTTGCAACAGACCCCGTTAAATCAGCTTTCTTCATAGTACCATATCCAACAACGACTAATTCTTCAAGGGCTTGAGAATCTTCTCTAAGAGTAATGGATATCTGTTTTTTATTTCCTACTTTCACTTCATAATCAGCAAAACCGATATATGAAACATGTAGAATAGCATCATTGGGAACTTCTAATGAAAAATTACCATCCATATCTGTAATAGTTCCTATAGTTGTTCCTTTAACTATTATATTTGCTCCAATTACTGGTATACCAGCTGGATCAACAATAGTACCTGATACAGTTTTTGATTGTTGTGTTGAATTTGTTACTAAATTCATTACTGCAGAATCCCCATTTGTTGATTGAGTGTAATTTGATTCTGCGTTTGCTTGTGTAAGCATACTTGCAAATAGAACAGTAGCAATACCTAATCGCATAGATCTGTTTTGCTGTAAGTAATTAATGGGCTTCGGCCCTTTGACAGTTAACAATCTTTTCATGAAATGATTGATATTTAGGTTATACTTCTAATAGAGTTTTAAATTTTTAATAGAAATCTATTTTAAATGATTTTTATCATATAATTTGTATTCCGTATTAATGAATGCAAATATATATGTATTTTAAATAAAATTCAAATATATATGTGTTTTTTATTGAAAAAATCTATTGGAATTCTGTATTTATTTTTAATGTAATTAACTTATATAATATTTGGTAATATCCGATCTTGGCAATTATAAAAACCTTTAATTTCTATATTTCTGTTAGGTAGGATTTCAACAATAGCAAAAGTATTGTCGTGAGGAAGATCTCCTTCTATTATACCAGACATAGTAAAGTAATGAATATTGTTTGATAAAGAATAACTTCCGGCATGATGATGACCTTGAAAAACAGCCAGAACTCGCTTCGAATCTATCAGAATCTGGTTAATTTGTTCTGCATTTCTAATGTATAGACCTTTATATACTCCTGAATTTACGTCTAATAGTTGGTGGGTAAATATAATGACAGGTTCTTTTCCTTCTGTTAATTCATTTTTTAACCATTCTATTTCATGATTGGGGATAACTGCCTCTTCCCAATTGAAGTTCCCACAATCATAATCGCTCTGATCTTCTCGGTAGTTGGCATCGAGAACTATGAATTTCACACCTTTCTTTTTGAAACTGTAGTATTTTTTTTCATTTGCAGCTCCAGGATTGGAAGTATGTGTGAGATAGTCTTTTTTAGAGATACTATCCATATCATGATTACCTAAAACATGATAAACATCTCCGCTGAACGTTTGTAACTTTTTTTCTATTTCATTCAAGAAAGAGAGTGTTTCTTCTTTGTTAGGCTTTACTCCTTGATCTTTCAAATCTCCCAATTCAATCATGAAATCTAAATCCTGTGAATTAAATTCCTTAATTGCAATTTCTACTTTATCTATAGACGATGAATAATATCGGTTACCTGCTTTTTCTCGTCGTGCAAAGTGTATATCGGTCAGCAAGCCAAATCGAATACTGTCCTTTGTTGTAGAACATCCCGATAAATGAGAAACAAAAGTGGCACTACATCCCAGCATACAAAGTTTTTCAATAAAGGTTCTTCTTTCCATATTTGCGAACTTTTTTATTTAAAGTAAATTTATTTCGTTATATGAGAGTTTTTTTCAAAATGTCCAAAGAATTTATCTTTCCACCTTAGTGGAAAGAGTGGCTCACTAGTGTGGAAAGAGTGAACCACAAGAGTGGAAAAATCTTTCCACCTTGGTGGAAAGGTAAATATTACCTTTAAATAAATAATTATCGATCTTGAAAAAAATATTTTCAGAGATTTTACTGATTGTTTTACTGAATGTAGTAAAGGTAGTCAGAAATTTTGGCTTTTTAAAATATATATTGACAGCGTATTTGAGGTAAGAAGAAATTTTTCTGATAAAGATTCTTACAAGCCTCCCCTACCCATACATAACTTCCGTTTGCTTTAATTCCGAAATATTTATTGATGTAATAATTAATACCTAAGGATAAATCTTTTTCCTCGCCACCAAATACTTGAGACTTGCTATCGTTCAGATTACTATAATTGAAACGTAAAACCAATTCGATGGAGGAGTCCGATTGGGAATGGCCGGGTATGTCATAATCATCTTCGTAAACAAAACCTCTTCCTTTGACCAGATAAGAACCTTGAACATATCCACCGTGAGGATGATATGACTTTGCATTTGTGCGGTTGATATGTCCAATAAAGTACTCTGACTGAATCAACCATTTAGGAGCCATATAAAGCAATTCAAAACAACCTTTCATCTTTTCTTCCATATTGGGAATCAAAGCCTCTTGCAAATTATCATCGAACATGGCAGTTATTCCTGGATTAACCAGACTTCCTGTGACAGGTTCTTTGGTGTTTACCTCTTTCGTAGTGATAGAATAGGCTATTCCTGCATGAAATAATTCATCCTTCGAAATATGTTTTCTCCAGTTTATACGCGAAGTGGAAATAAAAGAATTCTTTTGATTTTTTCCGATGCTATTTACATCATTATTGGTATACAATCCTGTAGCCAGATACCAGTAATCATTAAAATGATGATAAGTAATCCCTAAACGGCGACTATTGGTAAAAGCTAAGACGGAACCTGCCGACTGATTGAATCGTAGATCCATAGTGCTGATTATCATATCTAAAGAAAAAGGTTCATAGGCGTTCCCTAAAACAATATTATTGTTCTTGAAATGGTAAATGAACATCAGATCCTTTATCTTGAACTTTCCACTTCCATATCCGATATCTGCTTTTAAGGTACATCTCTTGTACTTTGCTTTAAAACCTGCTCTGAAATCTTCTATTCGGAAATAAGCTTGATAACTATCTTTTCCATAGTTTGATGCTGTTATATCTAATAATCCGCGTGAGCTGAATTTCAATTTAACTTTCTCTTCGGCATGAACAAATATTGAAAATATAAGAAAAATGATAATACAAATATTTTTCTGTAACATGTGTTTCTACTTAATTATAGTTCTGATAAATTATCAGTTTAATAACATTCTACAAAGTTACATATAATAATATTTATATTCTTTTCTTGAAAAAATAAACTGCATTGCGAAAAGTAGAATAAAAACTTTTATAATGCAGTTTATTATTAGTAATGAATAGTCTCTTTTACCAGGAGTTGATATTTTATTATCTATTTTGAAAAGTTTGTTCTTCTGAAGAAGCGAGGTATAATCCTAATTCAGAGATATGTGGAATGTCTCTACTACTATTTATAATCAGACGTAGATTTAAAATCATAAATTTGTTTTTTACCATTAGGACCTTCTCCGCAGGCACCGTCAAACCATACCTCATCAATTTTACCATATTGAGTAAGCAATTCGGTTAATTGGTTAACGAAGAAGTCATTGTATTTGTCTGTTCCGTAGTCGGGATTGTTCATGTCCCAAGGAGAAAGATATACTGCAAATTTCAATCCTTCAGCTTTACAGGCATCAGCCACTTCACGAACCAGATCTCCTTTACCATTTTTCCAATTGGACGAAGCAACAGAGAAATCCGTATACTTTGAAGGCCATAAACAGAATCCATCGTGATGCTTACAAGTAAGCAGAATCATTTTCATTCCTGCTTCTTTGGCTGTTTTTGCCCATTGTCGTGCATCCAGTTGAGTTGGGTTGAATACTTTGGGATCTTCCTTGCCTGTTCCCCATTCACGGTTAGTGAAAGTATTTACTCCATAACAAATAAAACAGGTGAATTCCATTTTCTGCCAATTTAACTGGCGTTCAGAAGGAACCACATGGGCAGCCATTTTACATTTTTCATCTAATGTGGCTGTGTCAGAAAAAGAAACGGAAGATATATACTTATGTTCTGTTTCACCTTGGCTGCAAGATAGAAGAAACGCGCTGGTCAATAAAAGAAATGCACTTTCAATATTGTTCATTATTTTATTCTTTTTCAGATTCCCGAATCATTCTGCCTACTTCCTGCAAAGTTTTTACATCAATGTCACGAATGCGTCCTTGATAATCTGGACCAATGTTTAAAGAAAATATATTTCCGTTTTTAACAGCTCCTTGATAGTCTTTAAAAATTTTGGAAGCAGGATGACATAACTGATCGTGTTTAGGAAGTGAATAGAACCACATCGCTCCTCCTTCGTGAGAAGGAAGAATAGGGTAAGTGAATTCTGCTACCATATATCCATTATAACTCCCTTCCTGTTCCTTGTTATAACGACTTGCATTTTTATCGCCAAGTTTCCCGGCCTTTCCCATTTCCCGCAGACAAAGTCTGCCGGATGGTTCGCCATGATTATAACCTACAAAACAGTTTGGCTGGAATTGATGGACCCATTCGGTCGTTTCTTTGTGAGTAAGACCGCCATCTCCTACAGCATGGTCAAACCAGATTAGTTCGATAGGACCATATTGGGTAAGAAGTTCTTTTAGTTGAGCTTTTTTTACTTCCGGATTAGAACCTCCTGCATCTCGCGAGTTTCCTCCTTTACCACGAGTTGCACCAGGCCAGTTCCAATCTCCTTCAGAGAAATAAAGACCTAATTTGATTCCGTATTTATCACAGGATTTTCTAAGCATGGCTAGTACATCTTTTCCAAGAGGAGCATTAGTAACTTTTAGATCTGTAGTTTTTGTATCCCATAAACAAAAGCCATCATGATGTTTTGTCAGAAAATAAATATATTTCATGCCTGCCTCTTTAGCTGTTCTTGCCCACTGATCTGTGTCGCAATTGGTCGCTCTGAAAAATTCAGGAGGAAGTTCTTGTCCAGTCCATTCCATACCTGAGAATGTACTGAACGACCAGCATATAAACATTCCGAAACGCATATCTTTCATTTCTTGAGCACGAATATCGTCTGCTATTTTTTCTTTATTGATGGGTGGTACTTTATTAGTACATCCGGCCATTGCCATAATTAGCAGCATGAGCATAGCTGCCGATTTGAATCTGTTTGTCATCATTTTCTTTCTGGTAAATTATGTGTATTTATTCATAAAGTGTTTTTCAATAAAAACAAATGTAGTTAAAATCCTTAAATGATATATATCTTTCAATATAAAAAGAACTCGTTTCTTATATCATTCAGATTAAGAAACGAGTTCTTTCGTTATAGTATAAGTTGGTTTTATAACTTATATATTTAGGATAGAGGAATCCATTCTGCAAAAGCTTCCATAATCATCACCTCCGCCTTTTTATATAATTGTCTGATTTTAGGAAGATCCAGACGATTCTTTTTTTCCCATTCTTGTTTATGAGCATTAAATAGTGTGAAAACCTCTTCCTCCACAGGAGCGAGTTTCTGCATATAGCCTGTCTGTTCCTTGTTCCAAAGTAATTGCCAGTGCAGATATTTGTAACCGTTGCCACGTTTGATGGAATAGATCTTTTTTTTCAGTTCGGAAGAACACCAGTCTATGGGAGCAGTCTTGTATTTCTTGTTGTAATTTACCAGATTGCATACTTCCTTCCCCATCTTTACCCATAAAGGGAGTGCTACCGAAGCTGGAGGATAACCAAGGACTGTCCACATCGTTGTCAATTCCGGATTCATTCCTTTCTTTACGCCTTGTATCACAATAGAAGCCGTACTTTCCGAACGTGAGATAAAGTCTTGCTCTACGAACCAGCCGGAATGCTGGTTCGGATCACAAGCCGGGTCCATCAGATCGATTTCCATCAGGCTGTTATAGAAGGAACGAGAAGCTTTTTGGAAAATACCTTGCGGAGTAAATTCCTCTTTCTTCATTTCCTTGAAAATCTTTCTGGCAGTATCGTAACGTACGTATCCCAAACCTTCGTCTTTACGACCTTCGAACGAGAAGTTGGTATATATCATATAACCATCGGGAGCCAGGTTCGGATCATTTACATCTTTCTTATAATAACAATGGTTGTTGGTCTCATAATAAGCTGCACCACCATAGGCATCAATAACTCCAAAGTTAGCTTCCACTCGCATCGGACGTGACAAAGTATCAAGATAATGCTCAAAATCGTTTATTGTTTTACATATTTTCAAGGCATTACGCATAAAGTATCCTTCTTGATCCATTTCCTTTACGTCGTCATCCTTTAGATTAAACGAAGCCGTGTTCATGATAGAAAAGCCTGTTTCATTCGTCCCTGTCCAGATAGCGCTATCTGTATCGTCGCTGTTTACTAATCCGATGTATGCATAACGTCCATCATTAAAGTAACCTATGTAATTGTATGGAGCTCCTGTATCTCGATGTTTCCACATAAGTGGTCGGCCGTCGGGGGTTGCCTTTCCTGTAATAATTATAGAAGTACAAGCCTTGTCTATAAAAGGAAAGCAAAGGTAAATAATAAAAAGTATCAGAAATTTCTTCATTTTGTCTTTAAATAATAAGTGTATTTGATTTGTTATACAGTCTCTGTTCAAAATAACGATTCCTTATTCTTGCTTGTGTAACTCCCAATAGTATTCGCTGGGAGTTTTGCCTGTAAGAGATTTGAATTGACGATCAAAGTGTGATAGATTGTTGTATCCGCAATCGTAAGCAACCTGTGAGATGGAAATGCTACGATTTGTCAGCAGTTTGGTGGCATAAGAAATGCGTAGTTCTGCAAGGTAATTAAACAAGGTCTTTCCGGTATGTCTTTTGTAATATCGGCAGAGAGCACTTGCGTTCATACTTACAAAAGTAGCTATTTGCTGCAAGGAGATATTTTCTTGATAGTTCTGATTCATATACAGGTTGGCCTGTTCGATAATTGAACTCATATCTTTCTGATCAAACTGATTATTGTAGCTGGAATCGGTAAGAAGTGTATATGGACAAGAGGAAAGCCGTTGCAGGATTTCATAAAGAGCAATTAGTTTGTTAAAACCATGATACGAAGGAAGTTTACGGAACATATCTTTGATAGGCTCAGAAGAATCGCCGGTAAACAGGATACCTTGTCGGGAGTCTGCAAGAAGATACGAAATCTCTGTAAACTCCTCTATTTCCATATCAGTTGTTGGAAATATATTTTCTCCGAACTGTGCATATACGGAGGCAGAGCGAAGCTGTGTCTCTTTTACATAATATTCGTCGGAACTCAACCATAAATGAGGCAGATTCGGACCGAGCAGTATAAAGTCACCCACTTTTAGCTTGTAGGATTTGTTCCCAATAAATGCGTGCCCTTTCCCCTTCTCAATCAGAATCAGTTCATATTCCGGATGTATATGAAGTGGTGCCTCAAAGTATTCGTGCTCATAATATTTGGCCGTGAACGAAGAATGAATGGGGTTGATTACTTTTTCAACTAAAATGCTTTTCATTATTGATAGATTTTTCTATTAATGCAAATATAGTGTCAAATATCGCAAATATTAAAGAAAGAAAGTCTGTAAATGATATTTATTTTTGTGGAAAATAAAATATTAATGAAATGACACATAAAGAAAGAGTAATTAAAGCATTAAATCATGAGGAGACAGATAGACCTCCTTTTCAAGCAACGTTCACTCCTGAGTTTGCAGACCGATTAAGAAAGGAATTTAATTTGCCAGAGATGGTAACAGAACCACATCATCGTAAATGGTATGGATATGATTTGGAAGTCTTGACAGGGCAAGATGCACTACAGGCAGGTGTTGGTTGGGTAACAAATTATTATTTAAAACCAGAACCTTATGTTGATGAATGGGGTGTTAGCTGGAAAATAGATCCTTATAAAACTCCTTTTGGTATAGGACATTATACTAATATTGCAAAGAATCCATTACGTGATGATGATGAAGCTGCAATGGCTTATAAAGCACCTGATCCAACTCGTCCAGAATTGTATTCTCATGTAGAGCGTTTAATAAAAGAATATGGAGATGAATATTTCATAATAGGTCGTGTACATGGAACTTTTTTTGAGACAGCTTGGGCTTTAAGAGGATTAGATACATTGATGATGGATTTTTATATGAATCCGGATTTGGCAAATCATTTATTAGATACTGTTGGCGGTTATCATACAGAAGTTGTACGTCAGCTCGCCCGTAGAGGAGTAGATATGATTTGGTTGGGTGACGATATGGGGGCTCAGTCTGCATTGTTGCTTGATCCAGATTTGTGGAGAGAGTTTTTTAAACCAAGAATGGCTGCTATTATTAAAGAGGCAAAAACTATTAATCCTAATATAAAAATTGCTTATCATACTGACGGATGTAATTACGATATCATTCCAGATCTGATAGAAATCGGTCTTGATGTACTTAATCCTATTCAGACAGAATGTATGGATCCGGAAATTTTGCAAGAGAAATATGGTGATCGTTTATGTTTCTTTGGCGGTATTGCAGTGCAATCAACATTACCTCAAGGTACTGCTGATGATATCAGAAAAGAATATCACTGGTTGAAAAATTCATTAGGAAAAAATGGTGGATGGCTTTGTGCTCCTACACATCATGTTCAATTAGATACACCTATGGAAAATTTCTTTACATTATTAGAAACTATAGGTCTAGAAGATAAACGTCCTAATAAAAAATAATATATAAAATAAAAACATATATTAATTTGCATGCAAACATTTACAGTTCTTGACTATATAATTTTTATAGCTTATGCTTGTTTGATTTTATTCACCGGGTTATTTGTTAGTAGAACCAAGAAAGGACAAGAAAAAGATTCACAGGAATATTTCCTTGCTGGAAAATCTTTAGGCTGGTGGGCTATTGGTGCTTCTATCATTGCTTCCAATATTTCAGCAGAACAATTTATTGGAATGTCCGGGTCCGGATTTGCAATAGGACTAGGTATAGCATCGTATGAATTTATTGCTGCTGCTACGTTAATATTGATAGCTGTATTTTTCCTGCCGATATATTTGCGTTCAAATATTTATACGATGCCGCAATTTTTGGAAATGCGTTATGATAAAAGGGTTAAAACTATTATGGCTTTTTTCTGGCTATTAGTTTTTATCTTCGTTAATCTGACTTCTATTTTATATCTGGGTTCTTTGGCTATTAATAAGATTCTGGAGATTGATATGACTTGGAGTATAGTTGGTTTGGCGTTGTTTGCAGGTGTCTATTCTATCTATGGAGGATTAAAAGCTGTCGCTTTAACTGATTTTATACAAGTTATATTCTTAATCGGAGGTGGATTATTAACAACTTATGTAGCTTTGAATTATTATTCGGATTCACAAGGTGCATGGGTCGGTTTCCAGAAATTATTAGAAAATGTACCTGAAAAATTTGATATGATTTTGGATAAGAATGATCCTAATTATATTTATTTACCAGGTATAGGTGTAATCTTGGGAGGACTTTGGGTTTCTGCTTTATATTATTTTGGTTGTAACCAATACATTATACAGCGTGCTTTGGCTGCTAAAAGTCTTTCTGAGGCACAATTAGGTTTGGTATTTGCTGGATTATTAAAAATAATCTTGCCTTTAATAGTTGTTATACCGGGAATTGTGGCTTTTGCTTTAGATGCACCTATTGACAAACCTGATCAAGCTTATCCTTGGTTGATGCATAATTTTATTCCAAGCGGAATAAAAGGTGTAGCTTTTGCTGCTTTGGTTGCTGCTGTTGTAAGTTCTTTGGCATCAATGATAAATAGTATTTCGACTATTTTTACAATGGATATCTATAAAGAATACATATCAAAGAATCCTTCGGAGAAAACATTAGTAAAAGTTGGTCGTCTGTTTGGTATGTTGAGTTTGATTGTGGCAATGATAATTGCTCCTATGTTGGGTAATTTAGATCAGGCTTTTCAATTTATTCAGGAATTTACCGGATTTGTTAGCCCTGGAGCATTAGCAATTTTTGTTTTGGGATTTTTCTGGAAACGATCAAATTCTGAAGGTGCTATAGCTGCGGCTATAGGTACATTCGTCTTTTCATTTTTAATGAAATTCTTATGTCCTGAAATATCTTTTATAGATCGAATGGGATATGTATTCATACTTTGTATCATTATTATGGTATTGTTCGGTTTCTTCGGAAAGCAGACTGACCAATCAAAGGCTTTAGCTATTGATAAAACTTTATTTCAAACAACTCGCTTATTTAAGGTTTTAAGTATTTTAATTTTAATATTATTAAGTACAATTTATTATTATTTTTGGTAAGATGGAAGATTTATTTGAAAAACTTGCAGTATGTGTGGAATTTGGAAAGATTAATCAAAATTCGCCTTTTCCTCCTCAGATGAAAGGACAGCCAGGTGCTGAAGATATAACACTTCAGTTATTGGAAGAAAAAGTCAATCCTGCTGATATTCTAACAAAAGGTTTAATTGTTGGAATGGAAAAAATAGGTGTAAAATTTAAAGAAAATAAAGTGTTTGTGCCACAGGTTCTGATGAGTGCAAAGGCTATGGGAACTGCGATGAAACATCTAAAACCATTTTTTTCCGATGGAACAGTTCAGAGTAGAGGTAAATTTATTATTGGTACAGTAGAAGGAGACTTGCATGATATCGGTAAGAATTTGGTTGCAATGATGGTTGAAGGAAATGGATATGAAGTAATTGATTTGGGTGTTGATGTGAAGACAGAAAAGTATTTGGAAGCAATTCGTCAGAATCCAGATGCATTTGTAGGTATGTCGGCTCTTTTGACCACAACAATGATTAATATGAAGACTATAAATGATGCGATTAAGAAAGAGTTTCCTAATGTAATAACATTTATTGGCGGTGCTCCTGTTACAGCTGAATTCGCAAAAGAAATAGGTGCCGATCATTATAGTGACGGTCCACAGGAATTAGTAGATATCTTAAATAAGATTACAGCTTGATTTTTTAGAAAGAAGTAAATTTTGAATATAAAAATTTACTTCATGTATTAGATAGATATCAACGTCCCGTCAACTCATATAAATATTAACGAATTACTAATTTATATAATTATTATAATATCATGAAAGGTAAAGAATTAATCAAAAAGGCGTTTAACTTGGAAGAAGTGGAACGTGCTCCTTGGGTGCCATTTGTAGGTGTGCATGCAGCAAGTCTGATTGGAACCGATGCCGAATCTTACTTTAAATCAGAAGATTTAATGTATGAAGGTTTAACAAAGGCGATAGAATTATATAAACCCGATGGAATACCAGTCTCTTTTGATTTGCAGATGGAGGCTGAAATTCTAGGTTGTCAATTGGTTTGGAGTAAGGATAATCCACCTTCAGTAGCTTCTCATCCAATGGGTGAAGGAGGAACTAAGACATTGAAGGATATGTTTATTCCCAAACCGACAGATGGACGTATCGGAAGAACATTGAATGTTGCCAGAAGACTGCGTGAAGCAAATCCGGATTTGGCTCTTTATGGATTAATCACAGGACCTTTCACATTGGCGTTACATCTATGTGGTACAGATATCTTTATGAAAATGTTTTCTGATGAAAACGAAGTGAATGAAATTCTTTCATTCTGTGCCGATGTCTGTATGGCGATGAGTGATTATTATGTTGAGGCCGGTTGTGACGTTGTAGCCGTTGTCGACCCGATGTGTAGCCAGATAGGCGCTGATCAGTTCGAACAGTTTGTATCTGATCCATGCAGGAAAGTCTTCAAACATATCAAGGAGATTGGGGCACTGTCTTCTTTCTTTGTCTGTGGTCATGCACAACATAATATTGAAGTCATGTGTCAGTGTGAACCAAATAATATATCAATAGATGAAAACATACCTTTGGATTATGTAAGAGACACTTGTCTGGCACATAATGTATGTTATGGTGGAAATCTGAAGTTGACAGTCGTATTACTGATGGGTGATGTTGATGATACCAAACGAAATGTCGTGGAATGTCTGGATATCGCCGGAAAAGGATACAAAGGATATATCATGTCTCCAGGTTGTGACCTTGCTTTTGCGACACCAAAGGAAAATCTTATTGCCTGTGGCGATCTGGTTCGGGATGAATATCAGCAGGATGTAGTCAGAGCAATGGGACCCAAGCAGCTGGATGTGGAACCGTTGGATTTATCAACTTATGTGGAAGATGATATTATAAAGGTAGACTGTGTTACTCTGGATGCTTCCGGTTGTGCAGCCTGTCAGTATATGTTTGAAGCGGCGAAACGTGGAGCAGAACCTTTTGGAAAGAAGGTGGTTGTTACCGAACATTCCATCAAGACGAAGGAGGGACTGAACTTTATGGCTGCAACAGGAACAAAAAATATCCCGACATTGTTGATTGACGGTAAAATAGAGTTTGTTTCAAATATACCTCCAGTTCAGGATATAACAGATGCTATAACTAAAGTATTGGAGACAAAATAAAATGAAATCGAAAATTCCTTTGATTCTGTTAACGGGTTTTTTAGGAAGTGGAAAAACCTCCTTCCTACTAAATTATCTGTCCTTGTATTCAGCACAGAAAAAGATCGCTATAGTTCAGAATGAGTTTGCTCAATCGAATATAGATAGTGATATATTGAGGGAGGAGGATAAGCATTTTGTATTAAGAGAGCTTGATAGAGGCTCGATATTTTGTACATGTTTGTTTTCCAATTTTAAAGATACGCTGGTGGAATTATCAGAGCAGGAAGAGCTGGATGTAGTTCTGATTGAAGCAACAGGTATTGCTGACCCGATTGGAATAGCTCAGGTTATGGAAGATCAGCGTATCAGTGACTCTTATTATTTAGACAAGATAATAACAATAGTCGACTCCTGTCGTTTCTTGAATGCATTGGAAAGAATTATAGGAATTAGACATCAGATTGAAGTAGCAGATTATATTTTAATTAATAAAACAGATTTGGTGGAAGATGTAGTTTTGCAGAAGATAAAAGAAAGGATTGATTTAATCAATCCTTTTGCAAAACTATTGTTTTCCAGTCATGGCAGGTTCAGCCCTCAGGATTTCAACAAGGGAGATGTTTCAAATTATATATCCCAACAGCTTAGAGGGGAACTGACTAGATGCGGTGAAGGGAATTATGTTTCAAGAATTTTCAAGACAACGGAACTTATATCTATGGATAAGGTGAACGCATTCATGGAGTCGCTGGATGATTATATCTTGAGAGTGAAGGGATATGTAATGGATCAGGATGGTAACGGTTATATGATTCAATATGTTCCTGGACAAGTAGAAATAATACCTTGCAAACATTTGGTGGAAAAGACTGAACTGATCTCAATCGGTTTCAAAGAACCAGATTTTAGAATTCTACAATGAATATACATACAATTTTAAACGGGATACAAAAAGAAAATATAGAACTGACAGAATCCGAGATAAAGGAATTACTTTCGATTGATAATTTCAGTGAAGATTTTTACCGCTTGATTTCGGCTTCGAATGAATATAGTAGGAAAACATTTGACAATAAAGGTTATGTATTTGTCCAGATAGGATTAAATACAGAACCTTGTTCCGGGAATTGTTTGTTTTGTTCCATGGGATCCAATCATTTCTCGGTGAATGGAAGATGGCGAAAGAATCCGGATGAAGTCGTAGAAGAAATAAATAAAATAGAACAGGATGATATAAATGATGTTTTCCTGATGACAACAGCAGATTATCCGTTAAAAGATTATTTGCAGGTAGTAAGGAAGGTAAAACCTATTCTGAACGATAGGTTAAGACTTGTCGCCAACATAGCAGACTTTACTTTGGAAGAGGCCGAAATGTTGAAAGAGGCAGGAGTTACGGGAGCCTATCATGTTAATAGGTTAAGAGAAGGAATAGATACATCATTAAAAGTGGAAACTCGTCTTCAGACATTAGATGCGATAAAACAATCAGGTCTTGAGTTGTATTATTGTATTGAACCGATAGGGGCTGAACATACTTATGACGAGATTTTGACAGAAATTTTAAGGGCAAGAGAATTACATCCTGAGGTGATGGCTGTCATGAGAAGAGTCAATTATCCCGGTTCTCCGATGAGTGACAGAAAAATGATTTCTGCGATAGAACTTGTAAAGATTGCTGCGGTGACTAATCTGGTCGTAAAACCTATAAGGGCAATGAATCTTCATGAGTCAGAGCCAATGAGTTTGCTGGCTGGTATAAATCAGCTTTATGCAGAGATTGGTGCTAACCCTAGAGATACAAGTGAGAAGACGGAATTAAGTAGAGGAATTAGCATTAATCAGGCTCGCATGATGTTGACCGATGCCGGTTATGTTGTTTGTTAGGTATTAATAGGAATTTAACGGTTAAAAGATTGGAAGAAAATTGATGACAAATATAGATTCCTAATTTCTAAATTTATATCTTTGAATGAAAAGGAATCTATTATGAAAAAGAAATCGTGGTTACTGAACGCAGCATTGCCTCTGATAGGTTTATGTAGTTGTTCGCAAAATATGGAACTACGTCCAAATGTTTTAGTCATTTTGTTGGATGATGCCGGTTATTCTAGTTTTAGTTTTAATGGAATGCCCGATATGGAAACTCCTTGTATTGATGCTTTGGCTAATGAAGGTGTGATATGTTCTGATGCTCATGTAATGGGATCTGTTAGTGCTCCTTCAAGAGCTATGTTAATGACAGGAAGATACGGACAACGTTTTGGCTTTGAATGCAATTTGGATGATCCTGACGCCGGCGTTCCTAATGAAGAAAATACATTGGGAGATTATTTCCAGAAAGCAGGATATGTAACAGCTGCTTTAGGAAAGTGGCATTTAGGTTCAGTTGATGGAATGCGTCCTAATCAGCAGGGATTCGATCATTTCTTCGGATTTTTAGCAGGTGGTCGTTCTTATTATTATCATCCTCAAACGTGTGATAAGCCGGGATCGTTACAAAATTTGCAATTGAATGGCGTTCCTCAGAAATTTGATGGTTATTTAACAGATGTTCTTACTGACCATGCCATCTCTTATATTGATTCTGTACAAGGAGGAAGTAAACCTTTTATGATGTATCTTGCCTATAATGCGATTCATACTCCATTGGAAGCTCCTGAAGAAGATTTGAAGAAATATGAAGGACATCCGAGGCAGAAGATTTTAGCCATGACACATAATGTGGATCGTAATATCGGTCGGCTGATAAGTAAGTTGAAAAAGGATAAAATATTTGATAATACGTTGATTTTCTTCCTGACAGATAATGGCGGTGCGACGAATAATCTGGAATCGAATCTCCCATTTAAAGGATTTAAAGGAAATAAGTTTGAAGGTGGTCATCGGGTTCCTTTTGCTGTTGTTTATGGTAATAAATTAAAGAAAGGTTCTGTTTTTAATGGTTTGGTTTCGTCGTTTGATATTATGGCTACAGCATTATCTGTGGCAGGTATTCAACAAGATCCTTCCAAGCCGATAGATGGTGTCAATATTCTACCTTATTTGGAGGGGGAGAAAGAAGGAAATCCTCATGATATTCTTTTTTGGAGAAAGATGAAAGCCAAAGCTGCCAGAACTTCTGATGGATATAAATACATCGAACTGGATGGCTATGGTTCTGTTTTATATGATTTGAAATCGGATCCGAAAGAAGAGAATGATTTAAAAGATAAGTTCCCTGATATTGCTAAAAATTTGTCAAATCAGATTAAAGAATGGGAACAAGATAAGATCAGATGGAAATGGGATGAGGCTGATGGATGGCCGGAAGTTACAGATACGATTCATATAGATTTGATGAATAATAGAAGTTTGGATGAATTAATTTTTAGCCCAGGACAGAAACGAAAAACAAAATGATGTCTTACTG